>CAMZIK010000027.1 GCA_947307175.1 uncultured Clostridia bacterium | reverse complement strand
ATTGCCCCTTTTAGGGGCTGTGCAAACCACCGGTTTCACCGGTGGTTTTGATTTGTATTTATGTTTACAGCCCGTGATCCCGCATAAAAGCCCGAAGTTGTTCTTTCATCTTTTTTCGGTAAAGTCTGCGGTTGTTTGTCTTAAAGTATCTATGACTGCCAAACTGTTTTTTTATATATCTTTTTTCTTCTTTGTCTTCAAAAGTCATTTTCTTGTGCAGGTTGCCTTTCATTGCTGATGCCCACTCCTGTCAATACGGCGCATCTATCTCTTCTGCATGAGCGACAGCCTCTTCAAGAGTCATTCCTGCAAACTCCTGCGCTCTGAAAAGCCTTCCCGACTTTTTATCATCTATGAATGCTCCTACGATGATGCCTGGGATAGCGCTTTCGGGAGAGTTTGGCGCTTTCGGACCACCGAGGTCTGTTCTGCACCAGCCCGGATCGACAAGGTTAATGCAGACATCGGTATCATTGACAGTATGTCCGAGGTCAATGGTTATCTTGTCAAGCGCTGCCTTGCTTGCTGAGTAGCCTGCCTGTTCAGGTTCAAGAGCGATACCGCTTGTGGTGTTTACTATTCTTCCGAAGCTTGTTTCAAGCATCCTGGGCATGAAGTGATAGCAGATAAGTGCAGGAGCTATCGTGTTTACGGCGAAGCTGATATTGTAGTCCTCGACAGGTGTGCTGAAATAATCTGTGCGGTATGCTATCTGCAAGCCTGCGTTATTCAGAACTATATCCACCTGTACACCGAAGGAGTCTATCTGTTCAAGCATTTGTTTAACGGCGTTTTCATCTGCAAGCTCGCAGCTCACGCAGTTTACTTTGACGCCCATATCCGTAAATTCGGCTGCTGCCTTCTGAAGATGCTCTATCGACCTGCTTTGCAGTATGAGATTGCAGCCCCTTTTTGCAAGTTCAGCTGCTGCGAGGTAACCAAGACCTCTGCTTGCTCCTGTTATAAACGCCCATTTTCCTTTTACGTCCAGCATGATTATTATACCTCCATATCAGATATTTGCGTGTGCAGCGATCTTCAGGATCTCGCACACATCTTCTTTTGAAAGTTTTACGAAACCTCTTGTTGTGTACTTTGCTGCCAGGTTGTTTGCGAGAGTAGGAATATCCTCCTCTTTTGCGCCAAGCTCTGCAAAGTTTATCGGCATTCCTATATCGTGCAGGAAACGCCTGAATGCTTTTATTCCGTTAACGGCTGTCTGCTCGGGATCTTCAAAGTTCATCTCGCAGCCGAAAACTCTTGTTGCCATCTGGGCAAAGCGCAGAACATTGTGCTTATACACGAACTCCATCCATGACGGCATGACTACTGCAAGACCAGCACCGTGGGCACAGTCGTACAAGCCTGAAAGCTCATGCTCTATACCGTGGCTGTTCCAGTCCTGACTTCTGCCGACGCCGACGATGTCATTATGAGCTACGGTACCTGCCCACATAATATTTGCTCTTGCTCCGTAATTATCAGGCTGCTTTATGGCTCTCGGAGCTTCTTTAATTACTGTGAGCAGCACTGCTTCGCAAAGCCTGTCGGTGATCTCGACCTCTCTGGTGTTGGTGAAATATCTTTCAAAAACGTGCGCCATGATGTCAGTTACACCACAGGCTGTCTGATAGGCGGGGAGTGTAAATGTGAGCTTTGGGTCAAGCACGGAAAACTTTGGTCTGATAAGGTCTGAATGTGTTCCTCGTTTTATCATGCCGTCCTCTTTTGTGATGACAGACGAGCTTGAGCCTTCGCTTCCTGCTGCTGCGATAGTGAGGACGGTTCCGACGGGCAGCGCCTTTTTTACTTCGCCTTTTCCGCAGTAAATATCCCAGAAATCGCCGTCATAGCAAACTCCTGCGGCGATAGCTTTTGAGCTGTCGATAGCTGATCCGCCGCCAACAGCGAGAATAAAGTCGATACCTTGTTCTTTGCAGAGTTTTATTCCTTCATATACGAGGGTATCTCTTGGGTTAGGCTGAACGCCGCCAAGCTCGACATGAGGCAAGCCTTCCTCATCAAGAGAAGCGGTGACTCTCGCTATAAGACCGGATCTCACAGCTGAGCCTGTGCAGCATCTTTGTTGCACCGTATTTTTTTGCGAGCTTTCCGACCTCATTTTCTCTGTCCTCGCCGAACACAAATTCAGTAGGGCTGAAATAGTTGAAACTATCCATACAATACCTCCTTTATATTGTTTACATCAATTATCATATTATAAATATCCTGCCTGTTAAAAAATAAGACCGACCCTGCTTGCACAGGATCGGTCTTATGAACAGTATCAAATGATTCCAAAGATCTTCATAATAAATATCAGCAGTATTACCATGAAGACAAGAAGAACAAATTTGATGATCGCAATATTGGTCTTCTTTGTTCTTGCTTTATTGCTCTGGTATTCGTGGATAGCATTCTGCTTGTATCCCTGAGCGAACTTGTTTGGAGAAATCGGATTGAGCATATCGTCGATATTGATGCCCTTATATTTTTCCTGCATGAGCTTTTTCGGGTCGTCTGTATCAAGATCCGGCTCAAAGGAACTTGTAAGCAGGCTCTTATCCGCACGCTTTTCATTGATAGCATCCATTTCGAGTCCCGGCTCAGCAGCAATACCCAAACTGTCTCCGTTATCGAAAACGTGTTTGGTGTCAACGCCCTTCATCGTTTCAGTTCTGTTGGAACGGAGCATCTTGATAAGAACGTTGGTGTAGATGTTCTCCTCGTTCTCCTCTTCATCTTCTTCGGTATCATCGATCTTTTCTTCTTCGACCTCGTCAACAAAGTCGGCAAGTGACTTCTGATTCTTCTTGAATACCGTTTTCTTATCACCGCTGCTTACAGTCGGCAGAGGCTTTTTGGTGGAAGGAGTGAATGTAAGATCAGGTGTATCATCTACAGCTGTGAGAGATCCTGAGTTCTGAGCGCTCTTAGGCGGAACCTTGAATCTCTGCTTCTTTGTCGGGATAATTACATCTCCGTCTTCATCTGTATTAGCAACAGTCTCCTCATTTATCTGCTTTGCGGTCTTAACTACCTTCTGAGGTGCAGCAGGAGCCTGAGCAACAGCCTTTGGCGGAGCAGGAGCAACATTCGGAGCTGCTGTAACGCCGGCTGCAGGCTTGATCACGCCCGGCTTTGGCTTCGGAGCGATAGGCTTTATCTTTTCAAGCTTGTCAGCCTCAGGCGGAGCTGCCTTTGTGAATTCCGGCTCAGGCGGGATATAGTCATTCTTGTCAACAGGCGCTCTGTCACCGATGATAGCGGCAGCAGAGATAGTTCTTGTTGATGTATCGAACTGATTGGACTCGACTTTTGTTTCGGACTCGGACTTGAAGCTGACCATCTGACCCTGTGAAACATCGAAGTATTCTTCACCGTCTTTAACAGCGATCTTCAGAAGTGGTGCAGGTTCGCCCGGCTTAGGCAGGTTAGCCTGAGGTATCTCAACAAACTCGAACTGCTCGTTGATGTCAACACCTGCAACAGTAAGTATCTCTGATGCGGTAGAACATTTCATCGAGCCTCTTACCATTTCCTTGATAGGAAGCAGGATGATGTCGCAGAATGTTGCATAAAGGGTCCTGAATGTAGATACCCTGTCTCCCATCATATTCTCAGGGAATCTGTGGTCAAAGAACTTGGACCACTGATCAGGGGTAGACATGATCATGCTGTCTATGTATTTGCACAGAAGAACCCACAGCTCATGCTCTTCAAACTCTCTGTCGTTGGTTATCAGCCACATGTAGCATCTGAGGAAGCAGTCGTAGCAGGTGATGTCACGCAGGTTGAGCATGATGTCGTCTACGTTCAGCGGAGCTGCGAACTGGTCGCTTGAATATGCAAAGCATCTGTAACCGTTGCTGGCTACTTTTGCGTATGCTGTCTTCAATGCGCTTGCGTCTCTCACGAAAGGCGGCAGAGAAACAGGGAAGTCATATTGTGTCGTGTACTGGCTTATAGTGCCACTTTCAGCCATCTCCAAAAGCTTATTGTACAGCTCGGTGATCTTTTCGGCAGGTGTGTCAACAGCCGTTCCGAGAATTCTGTACGGATTGTAGGTGAAAAGCTCTGTGGCAGTAACTCCAAGTTTAAGGTTTGGCAACTAAAGCCCTCCTTTGTTAGAATGTTTTTCTTCATATATGCTGCATAACTCATCACAAATGCCCCTTAATATTATTCTGACTTAACAAATAAATTAAATTTAAATAATTAAAAAAAGCTATAATTTGCTCAAAAGTATACAACTTTATGTTATTATAACAAATTCTTTTCGTTCATAAATCAACAAATTAATAATATTATATTTCATAAATGTGAATAAGCAACTAAATACACAAAAAGTTTCCGAAAATTTATCTATTATTGCCCGCTTAAAGTGTTTGCAATTTCGGACAAAATATAGTATAATGTAATAGAATGATTGGGCATAGTTGGATCTGTCCGTATTTTTTCTCTTTTACGTCTTTGATGTGCCTTCTTTTGCAGGACGAAAAAACGGGAAGATCAACTCATACAGCGATACCGCATGATATGATCTTTATGCCTCGTTCGTTTGTGATTTCCAAATAATTATATCGGAGGTAACACAATGGGATTGTTCGGAAAAAAAGAACCTGTTCAGCCTGCCGGCAGACCTAAGACTGTCAATGCAGACGACATCTGGAACACACCTGTCAAAAAGAAGGAGACAGTTTCGATCAAGGAATCGAAGTTTGATGATACAAAAACAGAAGCAGTAGAGGGAGTAGTATCTGTTGATCCCGAAGAGCTCAGAAAGAATATGGCTGAACTTGACAAATTCGTTGAGGAAAGAGATGCCAAGCCGCCTGTAACATATCATGATTTTGATACTGATCCTGTTCATCAGGACGAGGTTACAAAGGCTCAGGAAGGCTTTGAAAAGGAATATGCTGTTTCTCATAAGGCTTTTGTCGAGTCTCACAAGGAGGATATTTCTGTTGCTAACCTTGAAGAGATCGACGATAAGCTCAGAGTCATGATCGAGGAGCATAACAATAAGCTTCACGAGCTTGAGACGATGGATTATAATTTCAATACAGTCGGTGACGATGAAGTTCAGCAGAAGCTTGCTGATCTGCCTTATGCGCTTAAAGAAGAAGAATATGAGCATTATAAGGACATCAAGGGCGTGACTGTATCTCAGGACGAAGTGGACAAGCTTGGTTCTATCGACCACAGCAACGACCCTGACAATATTGGTGAGGTCACTGCGGAGCAGCTTGCTCAGGCAACGGACAAGTTTGAAAAAGAACGTGCCGCAATGAAGAAAAAATAATAAATACATATATACAAATCATTTAGCAGGAGCGAATTGAATTGGAGATCAATACCGAAAACGCAATAATCAAATTTTCATCAAAGGGAAAACCTTTCCCGTATGAAAAGATATTTTATGAGACCGTCAACAAGTATATACTGGAGTATAAGAATGCAAGACTTGATAAGCTTACAGAGAAGGACGCTTCGATCTGCCTTGCAAGGATAATCAGAAAAATGGAGGTCAATGACGTTCCGGTTCAGCAGTTCTTCAAGGAGGAGCTTGACAGCTGGACAAATCTTTCCAACGAAAAGAGAGTCAATAATCTTATCGAGCTTATGGCAAAGGATATTTTCTGCTGCTTTGATAAGAATATGGATCTGCCTAACGGCAGTTTCCGCCGTGTTGACCGCCTGTACTGCATCAATAATGACGGCGAGAGAGATTATATAATCTGTAATGCGACCGAAAAGCAGGGTATGTTCAAGAAAGTACCGACGATGCATACGATGTATTTCAGGGAGCTGATGGACAGAAACCAGAGAGGCGTTCTGCCAAAGAGCAAGGAAGAAGAAAGAAAGCTCAATAAGCTGAATAAGAGATAATGAGGTATTTAAAATGGTAGTTATAGAAATGGAAAACGGCAAGAAGATCAAGATCGAGCTTTATCCTGACAAAGCACCGATAACCGTTGAAAACTTTGAGAGCCTTGTAAAAGACGGCTTTTATAACGGACTTATTTTCCACAGAGTTATCAGCGGATTTATGATCCAGGGCGGCGACCCTCTGGGCAACGGAACGGGCGGCTCGAAGAAAAAGATCAAGGGCGAATTCAGATCAAACGGCGTTCAGAATGACATCAAGCATGTAAGAGGCGTTGTCTCTATGGCAAGGTCGTCTAATCCCGACTCTGCAAGCTCGCAGTTCTTTATCATGCATAAGGACGCTCCTCACCTTGACGGACAGTATGCTGCTTTCGGCAAGGTAGTTGAGGGTATGGACGTTGTTGACGAAATAGCTGCCGCTGAGACTGACTTTCGTGATAAGCCTGTAAAACCGCAGGTAATGAAGTCTGTGACTTTGGAATAAAAATTATATCCTCTGTGAGAATATGGCTTGCAGAGGATTTGTAATGCAAAAAAATAAAAGTGATAGGAAGATCATATGAGACCGATCAAAGCTCTGATAACAGCTGCTGCGGCTGCTGTCTGCATGATGTCTTTCTGCCCTGCCTGCTTTGCTGAGGGCGAAGATGACGACAACTATGTTGTTACAACTACTATCGGTACTTCGGTAAAAGGAAACGACGGAGTCGTCTGGACGCAGATCACTGAGAATAAGCCCATAAACGGACTCGATAACGATGCGGTCCAGTTCGGGATAAACGTTTCCAATATTGAGGATAATAAATTCACGGCGGTCCTTGACATCAAGACTAAGGAAAAGATCGCTTATTTTGCCGGCTCTATCGGGTATAATTCGGACGATTACAGGCTGGTTTCGGCTCAGCTCGCAGGCGGCGACAGCGGAGTGCTTACCGACGAAAAGACAGAGGGAAGATACTCGTTCAAGTATTCAAACGAGACCGGAAGCGATAGAAGCGGTGAGTATATCACTCTCAACTTCGAGATGATAAAAGACAGCAAAAAGGACGATATCCTGTTCCTGACGATCGAAAGCATAACGGATATGCAGACTCAGACAATGGGATTCAATAAAACTGACGGTATCATCAGTTCCACCTCGTCTCCTGAGATCTCTCAGGACGTTAAAACAATAAAACTTGCAGTTTTTGCAAGACCGTATACCTTTGAAGAGCTTGGCTTTGAGAATATCATCAACTGCGAGATGCAGCAGAGCGATGCGGCAAAGTATTCGGAGGGCGGTATCGTTGCGATGATGCCGGGAACAGTCGATGCAAAGCTGATCAAGGATGACTACACTATTCAAAAGGTCAGGATAGAGGTCTACCGTGCTGAAAACGGTGACGGCGCAGCGACTGAAAAAGAGGACGAAAAGGGAAAGATCGCTGCGAAAAAAGCAAAGCTTAGTGTTAATCTCGGTGTTCCGATACTGCTTTGTCTGGCACTTGTGTTTGCTGAATATCTTGTGATACTGAAGCCAAAGAAAACAAGACCTGCTTCTGCCCGTCAGTCAAATGGAAGCTATGATCCGAGGTATCAGAGATACCGTTCACAGCGTCAGGATCATAGGAACTATCGTAAATAAGTAAAAAAGCTTTGTGATGATTCAGGATCACAGAGCTTTTTTTCACATCTTCATAATTTTGACATATTTTTGTGCTATTATCATAAAAACGAGTAAAGGGGGTATTGTGTGGGCGCTTTCAAAAATGAAAAGTTTCTGAAATACTGTCGGTTCATTCCGATCGTTATTACAGTATCAATGATGATATGCTGTATTGTCTTTTTTACAAATTATAAGTTTGAAGAACTGCTCTCATATACACCTGAAAATCTTTTGCTTGCTGCAATAGTGATACTCGGATTTTTCGTACTGAAATCGCTTTCTGTTATTTTCCCTCTGGCTGCTTTGTTCATAACATCAGGAGCAATCTACCCAATTTATATCTCAGTCCCGCTGAACACGCTCGGACTCGCTCTTTGCTTTACCGTGCCGTATCTTACGGGCAGGTTTGCCGGCGGAGACATGCAGAGCATGATAATCAAAAGATTCCCGAAGGCAAAACGATTTATAAGATACAGCCACAAGAACAACCTTTTTGCATCGTATATCACCAGGGCGGTAGTCATCGTTCCGGGAGATATTGCCTCGTTAGTGTTCGGAACGCTGAAAATGCCGTACAGACCGTATCTGCTCGGTTCAATACTCGGTGTGTTCCCTGAAATGGTGGTGGAGACGTACATCGGCGGAAATCTGCGTTCGCTGACGACAGGTTCGCTGATAGTTATGATAATAATGATACTCGCAACGCTGGCGCTGACATTTGCGCTGAACAAAAAGCTGTCTCAGAAGGGTATACAGGACGACAGCAAAGATTTCTGATAAGTTAAAGAGGACGTTAAGGCGTTCTCTTTTTTTTTCATAAAAAGTGATTTGGGCTTTACAAAATCGCAATTTTGTGTTATAATAATGTGTAAATATAATTAAGATTTGATTTCCTTTGCAGCGAAAATGGGGTGAAACACAATGGATTGGATAGAGACCGCAGTGTATACCACTACACAAGGTATAGAGGCTGTTACAGGCAGATTGCTCGGACTTGGTATCGACGGGTTCGTTATCAAGGACTCGCAGGATTTTGAAAACTTCCTTGAGGACAAGGATGGCAACTGGGATTATATAGATGATGACCTTATGGGGCTGAAAGACTGTGAAACTACCGTCACTGTGTATATCCCTGATGATGCTGATGCTCCCGAAACGCTCAATGCGATAAGAACTGAAATGAATGCCCTGAAGCTTTGTGATGAACAAGATGCTCTCGGAAGGCTTGAGGTCGAACTAAAAAATATCAGGGAAGAAGACTGGGCGAATAACTGGAAGCAGTATTTCAAGCCGCTTTGCATCGGTGAAAAGCTGCTGATAAAGCCAAGCTGGGAAAGCGTTCCTGCAAATGAAAAGCGTAAGATACTTGAGATCGATCCTGCAGCTTCATTCGGAACGGGTCAGCACAATACGACTCAGCTTTGTCTTGAACTGCTTGAAAAGAATATCCGAAGTGGGGACAGGCTGCTCGATCTGGGCAGTGGCAGCGGTATTTTGTCGATAGCTGCGATACTGCTCGGTGCAGACAGCGCAGCGGCGGTGGATATTGACGAAAACTCTGTGAGGATAGCTTCTGAGAATGCATGGAAGAACAATATCCCGAAGGAAAAGTACAAGGCTCTTGCAGGCAATGTGATAACCGATGATAAGCTTGTTGACGAGATAGCCGGAGGTTTCGATGTTGTTTGTGCTAATATAGTTGCTGATGTATTGCTTGCTATGAGCAGCATTTTTGCAAAATTCCTGAAACAGGGCGGAAAGCTTGTGGTTTCGGGAATAATAGAGCCAAGGCGTGACGAGGTGCTTGAAAGCATCGCTCAGAACGGCTTTGAGCTTATTGAAACAAGGCAGAAGGACGATTGGGTGGCAGCGTCTTTTGTATATGATAACAGCTAAAACGAAAGGATGATAACAAATGCAGCTTTTATTTCTTGTGATAAAAAGAGTTGAACTCGTTGACGAAGTAATGATCTCTCTTGCACAGGCAGGCGTAAGAGGAGGAACGTGTATAGACAGCGTAGGAATGGCTAAGTCGATAAGCGGAGCAGGAAGCCTTGCTGCTTTGGGACTTCTTAATTCCATACTGAAAGGCGTTGATTCTTCTCAGAAGGGAAAGACTGTCTTTGTTGCGATCGATGATGTACAGGTCGACGATGCTATCGCTGCTATCAAAAAGGTAACAGGTGATCTTTCAGCACCTAATGCAGGCGTACTTTTCACCGTTCCGATCACGTATGCAGAGGGAATAAAATAGTTTTTGAATAATAAGATAATAAAAAAACAGCCATACGGAAAAGATTTTCCGTATGGCTGAGTTTTTTTTGCTCCTGTCAGAAATCATAATCATCTGTATTCTGATCTGCTGCAATTTGCGGCTTATCAAAGAACTGTCCCCATGCATATCCTGTAATGCCCTGATATGTGATGAGATACCAGCCGTTTTCGTCCTTGATGAAATCTACCTCTGCGCCGTAAGGTACAGTTGTGAGGTTTGCAGAGCTTGAATTCGGCTCAGGGTGAACAAGTACAGCAGAGATGCACTTTATCTTTGTCACCGCAGATTCCTTTTTGCTGGTGCCTGTCTCTGAATTCTTGGCGTTGTTATTATATTTTATTGTTTCCTTTGTGGTCCTTGACTGGCGCTGATTGAGTCCTGTTGTAGTCACAGGAGTCGTTCCGGTTGCGGCAGTAACGGTTATTGTTCCCGTTTTGGCCTGCTGATTAGGCTCATGCATGAATAGCACCTTTGCAAACAGCATGATAACTATCGCAACGAAAATGAGAGATATAAGAATACCTATGATGCCTTTTACTGTGGGAGAGAGCAGCGGCTCTTTCTCCTCCTGCTCGTCAGCTTCGGTGATCCTGCGGCGGAACTGCCTTCCTGCATCTCTTGCATTTTTCCTGCGGATAGACGCACGTTCACGTTCGCTAAGCTGTTCTTCATCATCATACCCGTCATCGTATCCGTCGTCATCGTAGCCGTCGTCATCGTATCTGTCGTCGTATTCATCGTCATATCTGTTTTCTTCTTCAGGCTCATCAAAGCTTTCACGCTCATCAAACTCGTCACGCTCGAACTCATCGTCCTGCGGTGTTATATTTTTCTCAGACATTGTTTTCTTCCTCTCATGTATACTTTATGTCTGCTAAGTTCACTCTTAACGATACTATTATACTTTTTAAACTTCTTTTTGTCAAGCCCATAAATGGCTTTATTTAGTAATGAAGTGGGCATAATCGTCAATTCTTGGTCTGCAATATGGATTTTGATTGTGATGTATGCAGAAAAATGAAAAAAATTGACTGCCCCCTTGAAAAATCATCACAATATGTTATAATAAATAGTGGAATAATTTATGGTCAATGTTGATTATTTATTCCTGAATATTTATTAAAACGAGGAGTAATGAAATGAATATAGCTGTCGCACAGTCAGGCGGTCCTACATGCGCAATAAACGCTTCACTCGTCGGAGTTTACAAGGAAGCTCTTAAAACTCCGCAGATAGATGCTGTTTTCGGTTCTATCAACGGTATCGAGGGAATTATCAACGATGAGCTCGTTGATCTGAAGCTTATAATCAAAACGAATGAAGATATGGAACTGCTCCGTCAGACTCCTTCAACAGTCCTTGGCTCATGCAGATACAAGCTGCCTGATGTTGATGAGCAATCGGATACATACAAAAAGATACTGAACTGCTTTGAAAAGCACAGGATAGAGGCTTTTTTCTATATTGGCGGAAACGATTCGATGGACACGGTCGCTAAGCTGTCTGATTATTTCAGGGAGCATGATGTTCACATCAAAGTCGTAGGCATACCAAAGACTATCGACAACGACCTTCCTGTTACAGATCATACGCCTGGCTTCGGAAGCGCAGCGAAGTACGTTGCTGCGACGGTCCAGGAGATAATAAGAGATTCGTCTGTCTATTCGATAGAGTCAGTAACTATCGTTGAGATAATGGGCAGACACGCAGGCTGGCTTGCAGCTTCGACCTGTGTTCTCAGGGCAAACGACGAGATAGCTCCGCATCTTATCTATCTTCCCGAGTGCAAGTTCACTTCGGAAGGGTTCCTTGAAGATGTACGCAAGCAGCAGGCTAAGCACAAAGCTGTTATAATCGTGGTCTCTGAGGGTATGCAGATAGAGGACACAAAGAGCCTTCGTGATGACAGCGTTGATGTTTTCGGACATCAGCAGCTTTCGGGTATCGGCAAGACGCTTGAAAACCTCGTGCGTGAGAATATCGGCTGCAAGGTGCGTTCTATCGAGCTTAACGTTATGCAGAGATGCTCCTCGCATATATGCTCAAAAACAGATATTGATGAGTCGGAGCAGATAGGCTCAAGCGCTGTTAAGGCTGCGCTTTCGGGCGAAACGGGCAAGGTAATGGTATTCAGGAGAATTTCAGATATTCCGTATGTTGTAAAGATAGATTCAGTTGATGCACATGAAACAGCCAACAAGGAAAAATTCTTCCCGAAGGAATGGATAACCGACGATCAGAACGATGTTAAGGAAAAAGCGATCAGATATTTCCTGCCGCTGATCCAGGGCGAGGTAAAGATAGCTATGAAAAACGGTATGCCCGTTCACTTCAAGCTGAAATGATACTAAAGGTCTGCTGTACAAAAAAACGTACAACAGACCTTATTTTGAGGGGATAATATGAAACCCAAATTTGTTTTTCTGGATATTGACGGAACGCTTGTGGATAAGCTGGAGACAATTCACCCGTCAACTGTAACGGCTGTGGAGCTTGCTCGCAGAAACGGGCATAAACTGTTTATCAGTTCGGGCAGATATAAGGGGATCATGCCTCGATGCCTTGCTCCGCTTGAATTTACCGACGGCGTTTTTGCCGCAGGAGCTAATGTTATATGCGGCGGCAAAGTTATTTACAACAGGACATTTTCGCCTGAGAATTACGACAGGATAATTTCGGCACTGATAAGACATGGGGCGTTTACTGTTATCGAGAGTCAGCTCGGTGACGATGTGCTTGGAGAAACGTATCGTGAAGAATTTGCGATGATGCGAAAGTGGATACTCAGCCTCGGAGGAAAGTTCCTTGAGCAGACTCCCAAGAGCCTTTCAAATGTTGGCAAGTTCGTCTATAAATCAGCAGACTGTACTAACGAAGAATTGCAGAAAGAGCTTGGAGACATCTGCACTATCGTCACAATGAGCTATCCCGATTCGTCAACTGGCGGTGAGATAATGCAGGCGGGTGTGAACAAATCTGTCGGCATACATAAGGTCCTTGAACACTACTGTGCAGAT
Organism: uncultured Clostridia bacterium; assembly: GCA_947307175.1. Classification (GTDB taxonomy): domain Bacteria; phylum Bacillota; class Clostridia; order Oscillospirales; family Ruminococcaceae; genus Hominimerdicola. The sequence continues at coordinate 14,858 of CAMZIK010000027.1, read as the reverse complement.
GTTTCCGATACAATTGCGATCGGCGACGGCGCAAACGACATTGAAATGCTTGATCTCTGCGGGATAGGCGTCGCTATGGGCAACGCCGCAGAGATAGTAAAACAGCACGCCGACATAGTTACCGACAGGATAGAAAACGACGGTCTTTACAAAGCGTTTAATATGCTCGAACTGATCTGACTTTGATCAAAGCATTGATGAATAGCAGATGTTCAGGGAATTCTTCTGAAAAGGATCTTTCCTGAATTCTTTTAGAACTCTTACATATTTTCGGCGCATGGAGCTATTTGCTCTGTGCGCCGAAAATCTATAAAAGGTTTCTGAAATGGGGGTAACCGCCCTTGCGGGCGGTTGCGAGGATATTCAAAGAATATCCTCGGGGGAAACAGAGTAACCGTTACCACGGTTACTCTTTAAAACGGCGAAGCCGTTTTTTGCTTCATCCAAAAGAGTTTCCCCAAATAACTGCTATTTGTCGAAGCTTGGGTTAAAGGCGTAGAAGTTCTTGGAGTCCAGCATATCCTGTACCATTCTCTGTGCTTCGCCGAAGCGCTGGAAATGGACTATCTCCCTTGCACGCAGGAACTTTATTGGGTCACGCACATCAGGGTCGTCGGCAAGCCGAAGTATATTGTCGTAGGTCACCCTTGCTTTCTGCTCGGCGGCGAGGTCTTCGTTGAGGTCTGCGATAGCGTCGCCTGTGCTCTGGAAGGTCGCTGCCGTGAACGGAACGCCCGAAGCAGCGATAGGGTAGACACCTGTGGTGTGGTCGACAAAGTAAACATCAAATCCGCTTTCCTTTATCTCTTTCATCGAGAGGTTCCTCGTCAGCTGGTAGAGGATAGTGCCTATCATCTCCATGTGCGAGAGCTCCTCTGTGCCGATGTCGGAAAGCACCGCCTGCACCTCACGGCAGGGAGCAGAGTAGCGCTGGTTGAGGTAGCGAAGCGCTGCGCCAAGCTCTCCGTCAGGTCCGCCAAGCTGTGAAATAATGACCTTTGCGAGCGCAGGGTTCGGATCCTTGATGTTTACGGGGTACTGCAATTTCTTTTCATATTGCCACATCAGCTCTCACCTCTTTCCCATGGAAACGGGGTGGTCACCCAGCTCCATTTTTTATCCGTGCTTGACTGTCCGACAGTGATAGGACCGTATTTTTCGGCGTATTCTTTCATAAGCTCATCGTACTCTTTCTTGTGCTTTGCATAGTATTCAAGTCCCATTGGGCAGGTCGGGTGGCTGTCAAGATAAAGATTTGCTTCTGTAAGCGCAAATGAGCAGTTCTGTATCTGCCGCATAAGCTTCTGCTTGTCATTTAGTATCGGCATTTTTTACAGCCTCCTCTCCTATGAACGGCTTGTCGAGCGATTTGAATATCGTTCCTCTCTGCAAAGCCACATCTGCCTCATAAGGCGTTTCCCAGACCTGATAGGGTACATATGCCATCGCAAGAGGTGTATCCGCAGGGAATGCGCCGGTTGGCAGCGGACAGGCTTTTGCGCCGCAGTCATCGTTCTTCTTATTGTCAAACAGTCTGAAAAAGACTTCTTGTTCGTTTGCCAAATAGATTCCTCCTTGTTTTGTTTAAAGCCGTCAGGCTTTGATGCATTCTATGCTGTACGGATATGAGCTGTTACATGGACAGGATACTGCTTCGGAAGTTGTATTGGGCGAAATGACAAAATTCTGCGGTTTATAATGTGTAAAATGACTAATAAGTATTTTAAGGTTGAAATTATCTTTGTTTGATTTAACATTGACAATTAGCGTAAATGCGTGTTATATTAGAGTTATCCTAATATAGTAGGGAAATTGTAAAAGGAGTGAATTAATATGAAATTTGCTAAGAAACTTATGGCACTTTCACTTGCTGCTGTTATGGCAGGTTCTTGCCTTACAGCTTGCGGCGATTCAAGCAAGTCTGACGAAAAGGGCAGCGAAGATACTATCGTTATCGGCGGAAGCGGCCCGCTCACAGGCGGCGCAGCTCAGTACGGCGTAGCTGTTAAGAACGCAGCTCAGCTCGCAGTTGACGAGATCAACGAGGCAGGCGGAGTTAACGGCGTTAAGTTCAAGCTCGTTTTTGAAGACGATGAGGCTGACGGCGGAGACAAGGCTGTAAATGCTTACAACTCTCTGAAGGATAAGGGAATGCAGGTAATGCTCGGAACAGTAACAACAGGTTCCTGCCTTGCTATTATCGACAAGACAAAGAGCGATAACATCTTCCAGCTCACACCTTCTGCTTCTGCACAGGACGTTATCAAGAACGACAATACCTTCCAGGTATGCTTTACAGACCCTAACCAGGGTAAAGCTTCTGCAGACTACATTGCAGATAACAACATCGCTAAGAAGATAGCTATCATCTATGACAGCTCTGATGCTTATTCTTCCGGTATCTACAACACATTCAAGACTGAGGCTCAGGAAAAGGGACTCGACATCGTTGCAGAGCAGTCATTCACAAAGGATTCCAAGACTGACTTCTCCGCACAGATCTCTGCTGCTAAGAGCGCAGAGGCAGAGCTTATCTTCCTGCCTATCTACTATCAGGAAGCTTCTCTGATCCTTGCACAGTGCAAGTCAGCTGATTTTGCACCTAAGTTCTTCGGCTGCGACGGACTTGACGGTATCCTTTCTGTTGATAACTTTGACAAGTCACTTGCTGAGGGCGTAATGCTGCTTACTCCTTTCGCTGCTGATGCAACAGATGATGATACTCAGAAGTTTGTAAAGGCTTACAAGGAAAAGTACAAGGACGAAACTCCTAACCAGTTTGCTGCTGATGCTTACGACGGCGTAAAGATCATCGCTAAGCTCGTTGAAAAGGAAAGCATCAAGGGCAACATGAAGGCAAGCGAGATCTGCGATAAGCTCAAGAAGGCTATCTCAGACGGTTTCAGCTATGACGGACTTACAGGTAAGGGCATGACTTGGAGCTCTGAAGGTGCAGTTTCCAAGAATCCTAAGGCTGTAGTTATCAAGGACGGAAATTACGCTTCACTTTAATTTCACGCTTCGCAATGATGTGAGCTGCTGCTTTGTGCGGCGGCTCACTTTTTTTGCAAAAAAGGTGTTTTTTTGATGATTTTGTGTTGCAAAAAGCTTTTAAATGTGATATAATAATTTAAGATTGCGCTGAGGCGCTTTAAAGTGCTGCGGCGACACGCAAAAAGCAATTCTAACAACTATGGAAGGGTGTATTTGTATGGCTTTTCTTGATAACCTGATCAACGGCATAAGTCTGGGAAGTATATATGCCGTTATCGCACTTGGCTATACGCTGGTGTACGGTATCGCTAAAATGCTCAACTTCGCTCACGGAGATGTAATCATGGTGGGCGGATATGTCGTGTTCACTGCAATGGTGGACTGGGGAATGAACTCGTGGCTGTCAGTAGGACTTGCGATAGTTGCCTGCACAGTACTGGGAATTACTATCGAAAAGGTGGCATATAAGCCACTTAGAAAGGCTACCAGCCTGTCGGTGCTTATCACTGCGATTGGTATGAGCTATTTCCTGCAGAATATGGCTCTGCTGATCTTCGGCGAAAAGCCAAAAACATTCACATCTGTCATCAATATACCTAAAATAAGCCTGTTTGACGGTAAGGTTGTTATCAAGGGCGAAACGACAGCTGCGATAATCGTTTCTATTGTTATTGTTGTCTGCCTTTCACTGTTTGTCAATCACACTCAGAAGGGAAGAGCGATGCTCGCAGTTTCTGAGGATAAGGATGCAGCTCAGCTCATGGGCATAAATGTAAACAGCACTATTTCACTTACTTTTGCTATCGGCTCCGGTCTTGCAGCAGTAGCAGGCGTTCTGCTTTGCTCGTCTTATCCGACTCTTTCAAATACCACCGGCGCAATGCCCGGAATCAAAGCCTTTGTTGCAGCCGTTTTCGGCGGCATCGGTTCTATCCCGGGAGCTATGATAGGCGGAATACTTATCGGCGTTATCGAGATACTCGGCAGAGCCTATATTTCTCCGCAGCTTTCAGATGCTATCGTGTTTGCTGTGCTGATACTTGTGCTTATGATAAAGCCTACGGGTATCCTCGGAAAGAAGATAAACGAAAAGGTCTGATAAAGATACTAAATCATATTACCGAAAGGAAAGATCACTGGTGAAGAAAAAGATCAGTCCGATGACACGAAAAAGCTTTGTTACATATGGCTTGCTTCTGATCGTGTTCATTGCCGTGGAAATAATGATGAATACAGGCAATATAAGCAGTATGCTCAAGGGTCTGCTCGTTCCTGTATGTGTTTATTCTATACTTGCAGTTTCGCTTAACCTGACAGTCGGTATACTTGGAGAGCTTAGCCTCGGACAAGCAGGCTTTATGTGTATCGGCGCTTATTCCAGCGCAATATTCTCTAATCTTGTAAAGGATACGATAACCCAGCCGCTTATCAGATTCCCCCTTGCTATAATCATCGGAGGAATATGTGCTGCGCTGTTCGGTATCCTTATCGGTATACCTGTTCTCAGGCTCAGAGGAGACTATCTGGCGATAGTTACCCTTGCATTCGGTGAGATCATAAAGAACGTATTTGCGGCACTTTATATCGGCTATGACAGCACAGGACTTCATTTTTCACTCAAGAGTCAGGGCGACCTCGGACTCGGTGCAGACGGAAAAATGATAATCAACGGTGCGCTCGGCATAAGCGGAACGCCTAACGATTCGACATTCGAGATAGCTGCAGCTATACTGTTCATCACACTTATCATCGCTTATAACTTTGTTAATTCACGTACAGGCAGAGCAGTTATGTCTATCAGAGATAACCGTATCGCTGCTGAGTCAGTAGGTATAAATATCACAAAGTACAAGCTCATCACATTTGGTCTTACTGCTTTCCTTGCAGGTGTTGCAGGCGTTCTGTATTCGCATAACTTCTACTCGCTGCAGGCTTCAAAGTTTGACTATAATATGTCTATCCTTGTACTTGTATTCGTTGTTCTGGGCGGTATCGGAAGTATCAGAGGAAGCGTTATCGCTGCTGTTGTGCTGACCATGCTTCCGGAATATCTGCGAAGCATAAACAATTACCGTATGCTTTTCTATGCAGTGATCCTTATTGTCATGATGATCTGTACATCAAACGCTACTATCAGGAACTTCTTTGTCCACAACTTTGAAAAGCTCAAGGGACTGATATTCAAAAACAAATCAAAGACTGTAAAGGAGGCTGAGTAATATGGCACTTCTTGAAGTCAAAAAGCTTGGTATCTCTTTCGGCGGTCTGCGAGCTGTTGACGAGTTTTCGATCAAGATAGAAAAAGGCGAACTTTACGGTCTTATCGGACCTAACGGTGCGGGAAAGACGACGATATTCAACCTGCTTACCGGCGTATATAAGCCGACAGACGGTTCGATATTGCTTGACGGCGTAGATATTACAGGAAAGAGTACGATACAGATCAATCGTGCTGGTATCGCAAGAACTTTCCAGAATATCAGGCTTTTCCATAACCTCAGCGTTATAGACAACGTTAAGGTCGGACTGCATAATCATTATAAATATTCAGCCGGAACGGGCGTTTTCAGGCTTCCTAAGTATTTCAGGACAGAAAAGGAAATGAACAAGAAAGCGCTTGAGCTGCTTAAGGTGTTCGACCTCGACGGCGAGGCTTATCTGCCTGCTTCGGGTCTGCCTTACGGCAAGCAGAGAAAGCTGGAGATCGCAAGAGCGCTGGCTACCGAGCCTAAGCTTTTGCTGCTTGACGAGCCTGCAGCAGGCATGAACCCCAACGAGACAGCAGGTCTTATGGACACGATACTGACGGTAAGAGATGAGTTCGGTGTTACCGTTCTGCTCATTGAGCACGATATGTTCCTCGTTTCAGGCATCTGTGAAAAGCTGACGGTGCTCAACTTCGGTCAGCTGCTTTGCGAGGGCAAAACGGGTGATGTGCTTTCAAACCCCGAAGTTATCAAGGCATATTTAGGCGAATAAGGAGGGCGACGATATGGCAATGCTTGAGATCAATGACCTTAATGTCTATTACGGCGTTATCAGAGCCCTCAAAGGTATCTCGTTTGAGGTAAATGAAGGAGAGGTAATTGCGCTTATCGGCGCAAACGGAGCCGGAAAAACCACTACGCTGCATACTATCACAGGACTTCTGAGCGCAAAGTCGGGCTCTATCCACCTTGACGGCAAGGACATAACCAAGACACCTGCGCATAAAATAGTAAAAATGGGCATCGCTCATGTTCCGGAGGGAAGACGTATCTTTCAGAACCTGACGGTGCTGGATAATATCAAGCTCGGTGCGTTTACAAGAAAAGACAAGGACGGCATAGCAGAGGACATTGAAAAGGTCTATAAGCTGTTCCCGAGACTTGAGGAGAGAAAAACTCAGATCGCAGGTACTCTTTCCGGCGGTGAACAGCAGATGCTGGCTATGGGCAGAGCGCTTATGTCAAAACCGAGGATCGTTGTTATGGACGAGCCTTCAATGGGTCTTTCACCTATACTTGTAAGCGAGATATTTGATATTATCGAGTCGATCAGAGAACAGGGAACTACTGTGCTGCTTGTTGAGCAGAATGCAAAGAAAGCCCTTTCGATAGCTGACAGAGCGTATGTTCTTGAGACTGGTAAGATAGTGCTTTCTGGCAAGGCGAGCGACCTTATCAACGATGAGTCTGTCAAGAAGGCTTATCTTGGAGAATAGGAGGATAAGCATGGCAAGGATAATTACTATCGCAAGAGGAATGGGCAGCGGCGGAAGAACTATCGGCAAGATGCTTTCCGAACAGCTTGGAATGAAATATTACGATAAGGAGCTTATCAGACTCGCAAGTGAGGAAAGCGGCATCAATGAAGCATTCTTCGGCAGAGTAGACGAAAAGCTCAAGACCTCGTTTGTCCGTAAAAACGGTGTATATAAGGGCGGTCTTATTGATCCTGCAAGCAAGGATTTTACAAGTGATGCCAACCTTTTCAATTTTCAGGCAAAGATAATCAAGGAATTGGCTGAAAAAGAGCCTGCGGTCATCGTCGGAAGATGCGCCGATTTTGTTCTCAGGGATCTCGATGACGTTATTAAACTGTTTATTTTCTGCGATAAGGAAACTGCTGTCAGGAATGTGATCGAGGCCTACGGCGGAAATGAAAAAGATGCCGCAAAGCTGATCGAAAAGACAGATAAGGATAGGTGCGCTTATTATAAGCACTATACGGGAAGGATCTGGGAAGACGCCAGAAACTATAATATTTGTCTTGATACGAGCCATATGGATTACCAGACCTGTGTTGACGTTATCAAGGGATATATCTCAATTATAGATAAAAATGAGCGTGTTGTTTAAATTTCGTACACTTTTTTAGTGAATATATACATTTTTTTAGGATTGGTGTACTATATGTCTTGACAAAAGTGTTAGATTTGTGATACAATAAATGAAGAAAAATTAAATTGGTGTTATTGTGCCTTGATAATGTACAAGGTCAGACATTTCAAGGCAGGAAAAGTCTGTCTCTGTTCGGCTGTATTATGTTGCTATCGTGTGAGAATATGAGCATAAGATCAGCCGAGGAATAAAAGTTTTATATGAAAGGAGTAGCTGCCTAGACGGTCAGTTAATGGCAGCGTAAATTCAATGCTATTCGATGAAATGAGCCAAATAGCCAGAAATGTTGTTACTCAGAGAATGAGTCAGAACATGCCCTTGAGTTTCAACGACACCATTTGTGTAGCGTTCACAACGACAAGCAAGATCTATGTCGGCGTGAGCAGCGTGACAATGGTGAACAATATGCCTATGCAGTTCCATGCAGAAGTTGATATGTGCAACAATGTAATGCGTGAGAACGATACGGCGATCGCCGAGATGGCGGTATTCAATGCAGCAAGCCTGCAGCCGATGCTTCCTTGCTCGGACTGCGCAGCAAGGATCATGGGAATGAACCCTGCTAACGCAAATACTCTCGTGTTACTGCCCACCCAGAACGTGGCACTGTCACAGATGGGTGCGTACATACAGTCGCAAAACCAACCTCAGATGCCTATGGGACAGGGTATGGTATTCAACGGTATGCCTGTTAATATGGGACAGTATCAGGGTATGCCTTATCAGGGTATGCCGATGCAGCAGGGAATGGGACAGCCGATGCAGGGTCAGCAGCAGTATGTTATGCCTGGTCAGCAGCCTCAGCCACAGCAGTACGCAATGCCTCCACAGCCTGCACAAGCACCGGTCCAGCCGGCACAATCGGTTCCAATGCCAGCTCCGGCACAGCCCGAAGCTACAAAGAGCCATTATACAGAGACTACTTCGCAGTATCTCGAAAGCGGTGATACAGACAGCGGAAGCTATCTGAAAAACCGCCTTGACAAGCTGTTCAGTGTTGAGGACGAGCTTGATATCGACGATATGAAAGCGAAGAAGGCTCAGGAAAAAGCTGCGCAAAAGAAAAAACGTAAATTCTTTAAGGAAGAGAGTGAAGATTAATGTCCAAAACTGTAAGACGAATTATCACAACGGCTATTATAATCATCGCCATTGTCGCTTTGACTATAATCATGGTCATCAACACATCGTCCAAGACACGTAAGAACGCTATCGACCACATGAAATCGATAACGAACCAGGAAGCTTCTATGATTAAGAGCTTCGTTGAGAACGCAGAAAACACACTCCTTGGATTTGGTGCTTCTCCTGAGGTTAAGACACTTCTGAAGTCAGTTCAGGGCAATAAAGAAATTGCAAGTGCTGATAACGCTGATGATCTGAGAAAAGCTGCGAACAAAAACGTGATCACAAGTGCTGCTCTTAATGATGCTCAGAAGTATACTGAGGAGTTCTCAAAGAATATCGTTGGTATCGAGGGTCTTTGGGTCGGCGACTGGAATACCCACTGCCTTACTCATACAAACCCTATGACACCAGGTATGACAACGAGAAAAACTGATGAAGCACGTAAGCCTCTGCTTGACGGTCTTCTCAGCGCCGGTGATAAGGTTTATAACTTTGGTATCATCATGTCACCTGCTACCAATAAGCAGATCGTTTCCATGTACAAGATAGTTAAGGACGACGACGGAAATCCGCTCGGATTCGTTGGTCTTGGTATCTTTACCGATAAGCTCGTTGAAGCCCTCAGAAACGTTGAATCTGATTCTACTTTCTACATGGTAAATTCACAGGATAACAAGTACATTTTCCATAACGATAACGATAAGGTCGCAACAGAAGCTGAGGACAGCGAGATCCTGAAGCTTACCGAAAAGTATAAGAACAGCATCGACAACGAGGACGGAGACTTTGAGGAGAACAGCAACGTAACATTCTACTCATACATGAGTGACAATCACTGGATCTTGTTCAACGAAACACCTTCCTCTGATGTATTTGAGTTCTCAAGATCCATCAACATCGAGATGATCATATTCTGCGCAGTATGTATCATACTTATCATCATCTTCAACATCGTTTCTATCAGACAGGAAGCTACTCTGCAGAGACTCGAACAGTCCAAGAGAAAACAGGCTGCTATCACAAAGAACCTGCATATCGCTGCCCTGAAGGATATTCTTACTGACGTTAACAACAGAATCAAGTTCGTTGATGACTTTGGCAAGGACGATGACGGTAACTCCAAGATCGCTGATTGCCCGAATGCTCCGTATTGCTTCGCAATGTATTCTATCTCCAGATTCTCTGAGGTAAATATCAACTACGGTCATGACGTAGGTGACGCAGCTCTGGCTTCTACAGCTGATATCCTCAAGGAAAAGTTCGGCGCACAGAGCGTTTACAGAACCGGTTCCGACGAATTCGTTGTAGCTATCAAGAGCGATACAAGCGATACTCACAATGTAGTTATGGACGTTAACGAGACTCTCGGCGAACTGATGAGACCTCGTAAGCTCGGAAATGACATCGTTTCTCTCCAGTATGCTGCTGCAGTTGTTAAGAAGGGTACGGCTATTTCACCGGCTGTTCTTATCACTCTGAAGGATATTATCAATAAGAACGGTGTTTCTATGGACAATACTGCAACATATGTTGATATGGACGCATATTGATCTGTCTGAAAACTAATAACGATCGGATCCGCAGGCTGAAAAGCCTGCGGATCTTTTGTGCCTTGATGACTTTGAAATGATATTGAGGCGTGGTGGATAATAAATTAAACAAATTATATAAAAAACCAAATAAAAAAATCGAGAAAACTGGGAAATACCATAGAAATTATATTGACATTTTATAAAATTTGATGTATAATTTTAATAAGTATAAGAGTGATTTCAAAAAACTATAAATCTGCTTTCGGGCAGTATTATAAAGCTCTTTCAGGGCTGATATTTTTTACATAGGAGGATTTCACTATGGCAGGTTCCCTTTTTATCAAATCCACAGCATTCGGCGGCTATGATAAGCCGGAGACCGATAAGGTCCTTGAAGACCTTTTTGCACAGGTCTATGAACTGAAAAACAAGGTCAGAGACAGCGAACTGTTCGCTGCTGCAAAGAAAAAAGGAGCTGACGATCAGGCAAATGCTGCAGAAGTAGTTGCTGCGAGCGCTAAGGAGCTTGCTAAAGTTCAGGCTGAAAATGAAACGCTTTCAAGACACGTTGAGGAGCTTAAAGCAGAATCTAAGGGCAAAGACGATCAGATAGCTGAGCTTAATTCTGAGATCGAAAAGCTCAAGGCTGATCTGAAGGAAGCTAACAATAAGCTCGATAAAGTCGAGAACGGTGAGGCTGCAATGCTCAGCAAGGTATTTATCGAGGCTCAGAAGTCTGCTGATATGGTCCTCGGCGATGCTAAGAAACAGGCTGACAGCATTAAGGCTGATTCAGAGAAACTTACAGAGAATATGGTCGTTGAGGCTAACAATAAGGCTGCTAAGATCGTTTATGCCGCTGAAAAGCAGGCTGCTGAGATCGAGGCTAAGGCTATCAATGACGATGAGGCTATGAAGGCTGCTTCTTCAAATATGAAGGCTGTAATGCTCAGCGACATCGAGAGCATCAGCGCTGATCTTGCTAAGATCAAGGAGCTGTTTGTTTCACTGCAGACAAACGGTACCGATAAACTTACTAAGAGCGAAACTATGCTCAAAGATGCTGAGGCTTCTCTCAAGAAGGACGGCGTGCCTAAGTTCAAAGTTCCTGAGGAGATCGCAGCTGATCTGCCTAAGGAGCCTGTACTCGGAAAAACAGATTATTCTTATAATTCCACTAAGACTAAGGACGATATCGAAAGAAATGAAGAGCTTGAAAAGCTCATGAGCATGGCTCAGTCTATCGCCAAGGATGACGATAAGAAGACTGAAAAGAAAGAAGAAAAGAAGGATAACAAAAAGGATACCAAGTCGGGCGGCGGTCTTGATCTCGATGCGCTCGCTAAAATGGCAGAATCCTTGAAATAAGGTTTAAATATAAATATATAAAATGATCTTCGAGGAGTTGTTTTTGTAATGAAGGATATAATCATAGTTAGACCGGAAAGGTGTAAGGGCTGCAATGCCTGCGTTAGAGTTTGTCCTGCACCGGAAGCCAATATTACTAAGAAACTTGATAATGGTAATATCATTACTACTGTTAACGTGGATAAGTGTATAGGCTGCGGAGAGTGTCTCAAAGTTTGTTCGCATAATGCGAGAGATTATGTTGATGACACAGCGGTGTTTATGTCCAAGATAAAAGACGAGAGAATGGTAATCATTGTTGATCCGGCTATAAAGCTCGCTTATCCGAATCAGTGGAAGGGAATACTTAACTGGTTCAAGAAGAGAAGCTATACGATCTTCGATGGCGGCTTTGGTGCTGATATTTATGTGTGGGCAATGCTCAGTATGCTTGATTCTAAAAATGTCCCGAACATGATAAGCAATTCATGCAGCGCAGTTGTAAACTACATATCAATGTACCACCCTTCACTTATCCAGAATCTCCCGCCTGTTTGCAGCCCGACTCTTTGTGCGGCTGTGTACATTAAAAACTATCTGAGAAGAAATGAGAGGATATGCGTTTTCTCTCCTTGTATCGCAAGGAAATATGAGTGCGCTGAGACCGGTCTTATCGATTTCAGCGTCACATTCAAAAAGCTTATGGAGTATTTCCAGAAGAACGATATCAATATCCCGAATGAGAATTATCCTGATCTGAATTATGAGTTCAGTGAGAAGATCGCCAATATCGGTACACTTAATTCAAGACCTGGCGGACTGTGCGATAATATCTTCAATTTCAGACAGAGTCCTAATGTGATCTATTCATCAGGTCAGAGCAGATGCGTTGAGCAGATAACCAATTTCTCCAAGACTCAAAGCAGCAAACTCCCTGATCTGCTCGATATTCTTGCTTGCGATTTTGGCTGCGGACTTGGACCTGGTTCTAATTCTAAGAACTCCTGTTTCGATGTCATCGACAGCTTTAAGAACCTTGAAAATGAAGCAAAGGCAAGAGCTAAGGGTAAAGTTAAGTGGGGCGATGAGAAAGCGTTCAAGAAAATGGACGAAGAGCTTGAGCTTGACGACTTTATCAGGACCTATACTCCGAAGAGGACAACTCCTAACCCGACCGATGCAGACCTTGAGCCTGTTTTCAACCAGATGGGTAAGACCACAGACAAGGAAAGAAATTATAACTGCGGATATTGCGGTTATCATACGTGCCGTGATATGGCTACATCAATATTCAGAGGCATCAATACTCCCGATAACTGTATTTTCCACGTGCTGAGCAATACACAGACGGAAGTAAAGAAAGATGACGAGAAGAACGCTAAGTACGCTGAACTTACACAGCAGCTTTCAGAAAAAGCAAAGACCATTGCCGAGAATATGAGCAAGATCGACGATGCAAGTGTTAAGACAGCTGAAAAGAAAGATACAGTTGCTAATCTGCTCAAAAACATCATCGCATTCTGTAATAAGAATTCGTCAATGGACGAGGCAAGTGTTAAGCAGATGGCTACGATCCTTGAGACTACAATGAATTCTCTTGAATCGTTCGATGAGAATATCGGAGAAGCAAATGAGGGTGCTAAGTCCGTTAAGGATACTTTAAACGAGATCAATAGCTTGCTGGAGTCTGTAAAAGAGGACTAATACTCTGAAAAAGATTACGCTTTTGTAAAAAACGTGTGCAAAATGTTTAATTTATTGGCAAAATGACGGACTTGCTTGTTCAAAATGTAAAAAGCGTAAAAATGCTATTGTGTTTTGCAAAAAAATGTGTTAAAATTATAGTAGCGACCCATATAGGTCATTTACTATATCAAAGAAGCTAAAAACCGCTTTTTGTCAGGAAGGAAGATAAGAACATGGCATATATGCTCAAAAATATCAGTGACGCTGTCGATGGAAAGTTCCTTGTAACAAAATCTCGCCCGAAACAGGCTGAGGCAGGAACTATTGTACATATCATGGACGCAAGAAAACTTAAAAACGGCGGCTATCAGCTCGATTACCGTGTGACCTCCACCGGTCAGAATTATCTTATTGAGTTTGCTACTCTTAAGGAGTTCTATGCATGGGCAAGACCTGATACCTTTATCGCAAGAAACTATAATTCGTTCAGCAAAAAGGACATCATGCACTACGTTAAGGTTACAAGCAGAACATTCCAGTCGTTCTGTGTTCCGCTTATTGTAGTTGCTGTTATACTTGCATGGGTTCTCTCATTGATCCTTTTCAAAGCAGTTGCATTAAAGATCCTGTTTGGTATGCTTTTGTCTATTGCTGCTGCTGCGCTGGTTATAGTTATTTACAGAAAGCAGAAAAACGGTGTTAAGATGAAGATGTATCAGATGATACAATCCAAACTCGGTATCAAATTCAAATAGTAATAAAAGACCTGTTCATACGGACAGGTCTTTTTTTGTATGTATTATAGATAAAATAAAGGCTGTAACAGGGGAGCCCTGAAACAGCCTTATTTTTAGGAGTTTTTATGAGATTAGAATTTGTTCTTTAATTTTGCGTTGGATTTAGCATTCTTCTTCATTTCTTTAGCCTGATTTTCAAGGTCTTCCTTGGACATTGTAGCGTTGTTTCCGCCTTCATCGTCCTCGTCTTCCTCAAACAAGCTTGCAAGTCTTTGCTTCAGAACATTTCCGCCGGTCGATGCATCGGCATATTTTGAAGCTGCTTTAACAGGCTCATACGGCTCGTCATGCGGTGCGCTGATAACATCTGTAACATACAGTGATTTGTTTGCACCCTGTGAAAATGCCGTAGCTGAAGGCTGCTGTGCGTAGCCTTGCGGATAAACGGGCTGCTGCTGAACGAAACCGCCCTGCTGCTGATACATAGGCTGCTGCATATATGCGCCCTGCTGCTGATACATAGGCTGCTGCATATAAGTGCCCTGCTGCTGATAAATCGGCTGCTGCTGAACAAAACCGCCCTGCTGCTGAACAAAACCGCCCTGCTGCTGATAAACCTGCTGAGCATAGCCAGGCTGCTGCATCATTCCCGGTTCAACAACAGGAGGATTCTTTGCTGCTTCGGAAGCAATAGTCTTGACTTCCTCAGGGATCTCCTCGTCACCGGCAAGGAACGGATTATCCGCATCGAATTCAAAGCCTGAAACAAATTCAGCCGGTGCGCCAAGATCGGGAACATTATCGACCTCTGTCTTGGTGTCCTTTTCAAGGAATTCAGCTGTGATATTTGTAGCCTGTGCCTTGAGATTGATAGCAGTCTCAGTCTGTGTCGGAGCGATAGCTACCTCGCATTTTCCATTGTCGGGATCTGCATTCAGAAGCAGGTCAAGACATTCATCGCATGGTTTTACAACGCTCTGATCCTTGAAAGCGATAGTAACCATTTGCTTTGCCTTAGGCTGATTTGCAGCGATCATTGACATGATAGCTAT
>CAMZIK010000026.1 GCA_947307175.1 uncultured Clostridia bacterium | reverse complement strand
CGACTGGCGTTACCACGGGGCAAGGGAAAGCCCTCTCTTACAGGGCTTTCCCTCTGCCAAAACAGTCCACTGGACTGTTTTGGCATTCACCCTTTGCCGTGCGCCTGCCGCTCAGGTATTCCGCCGTCTGCGGACGTCGGCAAGGGCGCTGCCCTTGACCCGCAAGCCTTTTTTGCGAGAAAAGGCTTGACCGAAAAACCTGTTATTACGGACTTTTCACTTCAACAAAGTGACAGCCCGGAGCAGCACAAAGGTCGCTGTCACCACAAACGAATATGCGACGGACAAGCGCCGTGCGCGCTAGCACAAATTCTGATTTATCATTTCAAGTCCTTGCGTTTGAACGAAACTATTCCTGCGACTGTCGCAAGCACGCCCAGAGAGCCGCCGCAAAGCGCTGTCAGCCACGGGGTATCAGTTATTTCCGCTGTGGTATAGAATTTAATCTGTGCCTGTATAAAAAACCTGCACACAAATTTGTATACCTCGTCGTTCTCCTTGAATGTCTCTCCGAGCAGGGAGAATATGATCATTGTCGTCTCGTTGTAGATAAACGCCACAGCTACACTCTTTACGCCTGTGAACAGCGTGCAGAAAAGCACTATCACTGCGGTAAAGCTCAGATGACACACCGTCATAACAAGCAGGTTTATCACGGTCGCCTTTACGTTTATGTCAGATACACCAATGCCGAAAATCAGCGCCGACGCAAACGAGGCTATCACAAGAACTACGGTCATAGCAAGCGTTATCGCAAACGAGCATATCAGCCAGGAGCCGTAAATGCTCTCACGCTTGTGTCCGACAGACATCTTGTTGCGTATACCGCCGCTTGTGAACTCTGCACCGATTATCAGGCATATGCCTATGCTTACAAACATCGGAAGCAGCATACTGCCCATTCCGAAGATGACCGACGAGAAAACTTGTTCTCCCTCTTCAATATCATCGGTGTTAACGATTGCGCTTTCAAGAACGATAAGTCCTGCAAACAGCAGCATCATAAGGCGCAGGGTCTTTGACCTGAACATTCTTATCATATCAGCACGAATAAGCTTAGTCATGGCTGTCACCTCCCACCAGAGAGATAAAGAAGCCTTCGAGCGTTTCGTCATGCTCCTTGACTGTGACAAGTTCACAGCCCTGCTTATCGAGTGCGTGTACAAGCTGCGTAATATTCGGTTGTGCGTAGACATCTATCCTGTTGCCGTCAAGTATCTTATACTCGGCTTTGCTTGCGATGCCTGAGTCTTCAAGCGCATTGACTGCTTTCTGAGTATCAGAAACGGTCAGTGTTACGCACTTTCGGCAGGCGTCGTTAAGCTCCTCGGCGCTCAGTTCCTTTACAATAGTACCTTTGTCGATGAAGCCGTAATGCGTTGCCAGCTTTGAAAGCTCATCGAGTATGTGGCTTGAAATAAGGACGGTGATGTTTTTTTCTCTGTTGAGCTTCAAGATAAGCTCACGGACTTCGATTATGCCCTGCGGGTCAAGTCCGTTGATAGGTTCGTCAAGTATCAGAAAATCGGGGTCGCCGCAAAGTGCGATAGCGATGCCGAGTCTCTGCCGCATTCCAAGTGAAAAATCCTTTGCCTTTTTCTTGCCTGTGTCGGCAAGTCCGACCAGTTCTAAAAGGTCTTTGACCTTTTCAAAGCTTGGAACGCCGATGATGCGGAACTGGTGCTTGAGGTTATCCTCAGCTGTCATATCGGGGAAGATAGACGGCGTTTCGACCACAGCGCCCACCTTGCGCCTTGAGTCGTTTATTTTTCCGCTTGTGCTGTTTGCTCCGTAAAGCTCAAAGCTTCCCTCGGTAGCGAACTGTAATCCGCATATCAAGCGGATAAGTGTTGTTTTGCCTGCGCCGTTTCTCCCGACAAATCCGTATATCGAGCCTTTCGGCACGTTCATGGTAAGTCTGTTCAGTGCTTTGAAGTTTTTGTACTGCTTGCAAAGCCCGTTTGTCTTCAGAACATATTCCATATCCTGACCTCCTTTTTTTCTTCTGAACTTATCTTACCATGCATTAGTTAAGAAATCGGTTAAGAAAACAGTTAAGATACGGTTAAGATTTGCTGCGATAAATCAGAATTTGTGCTAGCGCGCACGGCGCTTGTTTGGGGGCTTTCCGGTCGCCCCCATACCCCTTCGGGATTACATCTAATAAATTGATAATAGTCAAAACTTGTTGCAGTTTATCTGCCGAGCAACTGAGGATACTCTATTGAAAGTGCTGTCCTTCAGCCTTTCTTCTAAACTCTCACTACTTTTTCGTTATTTGGGGACTTGTCCCCAAATGGCGAAAAAGCAATAAAAGTTTTAGGAAGGGAGTTTGAGGGATAACCCTTTTTCAAAAGGGTTTCCCTCAATTATTCGACAGGTTTGCTGCGGCAAATTCTGATTTATCTCTTTAACATTTAATCATTGTTGTCTTTGTCCGTCAGCATGAAGCCAATGCCCCAGACGGCACTTATATAGTCCTTCCCTGAGACTGTTTTCAGCTTTTTGCGCAGGTTGTGGATATGTATTTTTAGCGAGTCCTCTGTGCAGTCGGGTGTGTCAAGGCTAATATCGTCAAGGACTGCTGTTTTTGAGACTACCTGTCCTGCTTTCTGCATAAGCAGTTTGAGTATCGCATATTCCGTTCTTGTGAGTTTTACGTCACTTCCGCTGACGTTGACGGTGTGGGTATTAAGGTCAAGGGTTATATCTTTGAATTTCATAACGTTTCCGCTGCTGCCGCCCGATCTCCTCAGAGCAACGGTTATCCTTGCGAGCAGCTCATTAATATCAAACGGCTTTGTGATGTAATCGGCTGCACCGCCCAGCAGCAGATCGACTTTACCGGAAATATCCGCTTTTGCGCTCACAACGATCACGGGTATGCCGTTTATTTTTGGCAGGAGCTGTTCTCCTGAAAGCCCCGGAAGCATAAGATCCATAAGGATAAGGTCAGGCTTGGACGAGGACAAAAGCATCAGCGCTTCCGTTCCTGAATATGCTCTTGAAACGGTATAGCCTTCGCCTGAAAGTGCCTCGAACAGCATATCGTTTATGTGCGTATCATCGTCGATTATCATAATGCTTGCCATTTTTATCACCCCGCCTTTTTTTCTATTATAGCATTATTCCCACCGATTGTAAATAGCTGAAACGGCAGTCTGAAAAACGGGCGACAGGATAAAATTAGGCCGGATTTGTAAAAAGGGAGAAAATTTTTATAAAAGACTTGAAATCCTGTGGATAATGTGTTATAATACTAAAGGTTTTGATGATCGTTTATCACCGATCGATCTGATGTTCCTCATCGATCCGAGATATAGGTGTGCGGGTCCTGTGCAATGAAACGTTGTGAACCATGTCAGGCGGGGAACCGAGCAGCATTAAGCATTCTGTTTCGTGTGACACAGTTTCGCCTGCATGCCTATATGTCGGATTGATTTTTTAAGGAGTGTGACTGGGAGTGTATCAGGCTTTATACAGAAAATGGCGCCCGATGTCTTTTGATGATGTCGTTTCGCAGCCTCATATCACCACCACGCTCAAAAATCAGATCAAAACGGGCAAGACTGCTCATGCTTATCTTTTCACGGGTTCGAGAGGAACGGGAAAGACGACCTGCGCAAGAATTTTTGCCAAGGCTGTCAACTGTGAGAATCTGCATGACGGTGAGCCGTGTCTCGATTGCAGGATATGCAAGGCTGCCGACAATGGAACGCTGGCGGATATTATCGAGATAGATGCTGCTTCCAATTCAAAGGTGGACGACATCAGGGAACTGCGTGAAGGCGTTGTCTATACGCCTGAGATGTGCAAATATAAGGTGTATATCATAGATGAGGTGCATATGCTTTCGGCAGGTGCGTTCAATGCGCTGCTGAAAACTATGGAAGAACCTCCAGAACACGTTAAGTTCATTCTTGCAACGACGGAGATACACAAAGTTCCTGCAACGATAGTTTCAAGATGTCAGCATTTTGATTTCCACAGGATAAGAACTGAGGATATAGTTGACAGGCTGAGCTTTATCGCATCGCAGGAAGGCTTTACGCTTGAAAAAGATGCGGCGGAGATGATCGCAAGGCTGTCAGACGGCGGTATGAGAGATGCGCTTTCGCTGCTGGATCAGTGTGTTGCGTTTGACGACCATATCACGCTCGATGTTGTTTCGGGAGCTTCGGGCATCGCAGGAAGGGATTATCTGTTCGATATTCTTGACAGCATCGCTGATAAGGACGCTGCTTCGGCTCTTAAAGTCGTGGACAAGCTTTACGGTATGTCCAAAGACCTCAAAGTTCTTGCAGGCGAGCTACTGGTGCAGATGCGAAATGTTATGCTCGTAAAAACGATAGACGATTGCAGTGATCTGGTGATATGCCTGCCTGATGAGTTTGAAAGGCTCAAGACTATTGCAGGGAAGCTTAAAATAGAGGAGATACTGCGTGATATATCGGTGCTTCAGGAGTGCAGCGAGAGGTTCGCAAGATGTACCTCGAAAAGAATAGAACTTGAAATGACCATTGTAAAGCTTTGTTCGTCAGCTGCGGTGAGCAGAACAAGGGGAGAAGAACCAAAGGCTGTGCAGAACGCTGAGAGTTCTGCGCTGCTCAAAAGGATAGCTTCGCTTGAGGAAAGGCTTTCAAAGGGCGCTGCGGCGGTAAGCGTACAGGCTGAGGCGGCAGAACCGAAGAAGGAGTACGATCCTGAGCTTACAGTTCTGAATCAGAACAATGACGGTCCTGTAAAACAGTGGAACGATATTATTGATAAGATCAGGGAGAAGATCCCTGCGGTCGGCTCGTTCCTCAAAGGCTCGGTTGCGTTCATCAAGGGAAAAGAGCTTTATCTGATAGTTCAGAGCGACATCTATCTGAAGAAATTCAAGGCTTCGCAGGACGCATCTGTTATAAACGAAGTGCTTATGCAAACATACGGACAGACCTTCAATATCAAAGTCAAGTCGGCGAAAAAAGCTGCACCGGACGATGCAGAGGATCCGACTAATCAGCTGCTTGCAAAGGCAAAGGAAAACGGTATTGAGGTTGAAATAAAAAATTGACTGTTAAGGAGTTTTTAAAATGAAAGCAAGATTACCACAGGGAATGGGCAAAGGTCCATCGAATAATATGAACCAGATGCTCAAGCAGGCTCAGCAGATGCAGGATAAGATCACCGATCTTCAGGCTGATCTGGAGCAGAGAGAGTTTACGGGAACAGCCGGCGGCGGAGTTGTTGAGGTCGTTATCAACGGTAAGAGAAACGTTCTCAAGCTGACTATCAAGCCGGAAGTTGTTGATCCTAACGATGTTGAGATGCTTCAGGATCTTATCATGAGCGCATTCAACCAGGCTGTTGAGACTCTTGATAAGACAAGCGATGAGGAGATGAAAGCTCTCACAGGCGGAGTTTCATTCCCGGGTCTGTTCTGATATGTCTGAGTCAAACGCTTTGCCGCTGGTGCTGCTCACAGAGCAGTTCGCCAAGCTGCCTGGTATCGGCATGAAATCTGCGCAGAGACTTGCTTATCATGTTATGTCCATGAGCGAGCAGGAAGCTCAGGCTTTTGCTGATGCGATCGCAAATATACACAGCAGGGTACATCTGTGCAGGCGCTGCCAGAACTTTACCGACAAGGATATCTGTCCTGTCTGCGCAAACGCAAAGAGGGATCACTCGCTGGTATGCGTGGTGGAAAGCCCGAAGGATATTTCGGCATTTGAAGGCTCACGTGAGTTCAACGGCGTGTACCATGTTCTGCACGGGCTTTTGTCGCCTATGGAGAATATCGGTCCGCAGGATCTGAAGATAAATGAGCTGTTAAGGCGCATCGAGCCTGAGGGTATCACGGAGGTCATAATGGCGACCAACCCTACTGTTGAGGGCGAAAGCACGGCAATGTATATCTCAAAGATATTAAAGCCGCTGGGCGTTAAGGTCACAAGGCTCGCATTTGGTCTGCCCGTAGGCGGCAGTCTGGAGTATGCCGATAAGGAAACGCTCAATGAGGCGATCAAGAACCGAAATGAAATGTTCTGAGCGCCGAGGCTGGATATTTTGAATGAAAAGCAAAAGAGAAGTCGGGTTCGGCTTCTCTTTTTTTCAGTATTATGCAAAACCGCCCTGTTCCGATCGGAGCAGGGCGAAAGTTATATCTTTTTGAGGGCATCGCAAAAGTCATCAAAATCTTCTTGAGTGTCGAATCTATCCGACTGGTCTGTAGGTCGCGTATTTGCAGGGCGTGTGGTGCCTTGTGCGATTTTTTGCACGTTTTCACACAATTCTCCGAAAGCATAAATTATTATAGAACTGACCCAGCCTAAAAGCAGCGATATAGGGAGACAGATGACGATGAATACACCGTTCTTGCCTAAAAGCGCTCCAACGATAAGTCCAGCTATCACAAAAAGCCAGAAGTTGAGAGTGGCAAGTGTTTGTAGTTTTCTGCCTGAATTTTTG
The DNA here is from genome assembly GCA_947307175.1 of uncultured Clostridia bacterium. Lineage (GTDB taxonomy): Bacteria > Bacillota > Clostridia > Oscillospirales > Ruminococcaceae > Hominimerdicola. The sequence goes on along the minus strand of CAMZIK010000026.1, from coordinate 21,868 downwards.
AACATAATTCTCACGCTCCTTGTATTTTGTTAATGAATACAAATGTATTCTAAAAATATTATAACACATAAGTGTACAAATGTCAACATATGTATTCATAAATCGTCTCAAAACAGGGTACAATATCCGTAGAGGTGATGTTATGTACGTTGGGGAGCTTGACCCGAAAACTGTGGGTGCGGCGATAGCTGATATACGCAGCAAAAAGGGTGTTTCGCAGGAGGTTCTGAGTGGTCTTGCGGGTATTGGGCGCACGCATCTGAGTGCTATTGAGAGAGGACAGCGAAAGCCGACGCTCGAAACGCTGTACAAACTTGCCTGTGCGCTTGATGTGAAGATGAGTGAGATAGTTATTGAAATAGAAAAGAGATTGTAAACTCTCGGGCGGTGGGTGCTTGGGAGTTTTTTTAATAAAAATGTAAAGCTTTGTACCCGAAGGGGTTTTAGGGGGCGAGCGGAAAGCCCCCTAAAAGAAAGATCAGTGATTGTAAACAAAAAAGACCCGACTTCACATCGGGTCTTGATATTCGGCTTAGTTTACTTGATCATTGAAGCAACTTCGTCAGCGAAATTGTCTTCCTTCTTCTCAACGCCCTCGCCACGCTCAAAACGAACGTACTCTACAACGTCGATCTTGCCGCCAAGCTTCTTAGCAACGCTGTCAACATAAGCGCCGACTGTCATCTTGTCGTCCTTAACGAAAGCCTGTTCAAGCAGGCAGTTCTCAGAATAGAACTTGCCGAGCTTGCCCTCGATGATCTTGATCTTAACCTGCTCAGGCTTGTTTGCCATCTTAGGATCATCAGCCATCTGTGCGAGCTGGATCTTCTTCTCTTCCTCAAGAGCGTCAGCAGGAACAGCAGCTCTGTTGAGGTAAGAAGGATTCATTGCAGCTACCTGAAGTGCGCAGTCCTTACCAGCTGCGAGCAGCTCTGCATTGTCAGCAGCGATGTCGCTGTCGAGCTTAACTATAACAGAAATGCTTCCGCCGCCGTGTACATAAGGAACGAGGATACCCTCAAATCTCTTGAATCTTCTGATGACCATGTTCTCTCTGATCTTGATGAACAGGTTCTGCAGAGCCTCTTCAACAGTTGTGTCGCCGCCTGCGATCTTGCAAGCCTTGAGTGCCTCAACGTCAGCAGGATCCTGCTCGATAACTGTCTTAGCAGTTGCAGCAACGAAATCCTTGAACTCCTGGTTGTTAGCAGCGAAGTCTGTCTCGATGTTTACTTCGAGAACGCATCCAACGTTACCCTCAACAACAGCTGTGCAGATACCCTCTGCAGCAACTCTGCCGCTCTTCTTAGCCTGTGTAGCCAGACCCTTTTCACGAAGAACGAGGATAGCCTTTTCCATATCGCCGTCTGTTTCAACAAGAGCCTTCTTGCAGTCCATCATACCAACGCCTGTTGCGGTCATAAGCTCTTTAATTTCCTGTACAGATACCTTACCCATTTATATTTCCTCCAATCGATTTTCGTAAAAACAAGGCAGACAAATTATCAAACTTATCTGCCCTGTACATTGTCATTGATTATTCAGCAGTCTCTTCCTCTGCTTCTTCGACCTTTTCAGTCTCCTCATCGCTTGCAACAGCGTCTTCACCCTGTCTGCCCTCGATGATAGCGTTAGCCATGCAGCCTGCGATGAGCTTTACAGCTCTGATAGCATCGTCGTTGCCAGGGATAACGTAATCAACGTCATCAGGATCGCAGTTTGTATCTACGATAGCAACTACCGGGATACCGAGCTTCTTAGCCTCAGCAACAGCGATCTTTTCTTTCCTTGGGTCAACTACGAAGAGTGCGCCAGGGAGCTTCTTCATTGTCTTGATACCGCCGAGGAACTTTTCGAGCTTTTCGATCTCAAGCTTGAGCTTTGTAACTTCCTTCTTTGGCAGAAGATCGAATGTGCCGTCCTCTTCCATCTTGTTGAGCTGCTCAAGTCTCTTGATACGCTGCTGGATGGTCTTGAAGTTTGTCATCATACCGCCGAGCCATCTTGCGTTTACGAAGTGTGCATCAGCTCTTGTTGCTTCTTCCTTTACGGAATCGCTTGCCTGCTTCTTGGTACCTACAAAGAGGATCTCGCCGCCCTCTGCTGCAACGTCACGGATAAACATATAAGCTTCTTCAAGCTTCTTTACCGTCTTCTGCAGGTCGATGATGTAGATGCCGTTTCTTTCTGTGAAAATGTACGGTGCCATTTTCGGGTTCCATCTTCTTGTCTGGTGACCAAAGTGTACACCAGCTTCAAGAAGCTGCTTCATTGATACTACTCCCATTGTAGTAACCTCCTGTTTGGTTTTTTTGTTCGCCTTGCGGCGTGCTTATTTCCTCCGGACCGTTTAGCTTGCCTCAACCCGAAGAACCTTCGGGACCAACGGCAAAAACGAATCCGTGCGAATTGCTTTAATATTATATCATATAAAGGGCTGCATTTCAAGTGTTTTTGCTTTCGTCATTTCAACAAATTTTCAACAAAACAGCTTTTTGTTTTTGTGGAAATTGTCTTCTGCTCGAAATCCACGAGGATTATATCTTCTCCTATCAGCTCTATATCGCTGCATTTTATGATTATATCCTCGTCTCTGCCCATAAGACCGAAAGCTCTGGCTTTGCCGTAGATTATAAGTGAAATGATCTTTCCGCCTGACGGGTCTATCTCGATGTCATCTACGAACCCTATTTTCAGTCCTGTTTTGAGGTCAACGACTTCTTTGTTCCTGAGACCTGAAAAGCTGCATACCATAGTTATCACCCCGCAACAACTATATATGCAGCTTAAAGCTTGTATTATTCATTTTATCAGAGAACATATCAAAATACTCTTTATTGTCACGAAAGATCTTTTGTGCGAGTGCGGCGATAAAGCTGTAATTGGTAGGTCTTCTGCAATCGGTGATGGTGTTGTCGGTCAGGAGCCTGAGAGTCTGGGCATCGGCTTTTTCCCAGCAGCTCGTTATGGTTATCCTTATGGAATGTTCGACGCTTTTTACGCTTGTCGAATACTTTTCGGCGATACGCTTATAAATATCCGAATGGAGATTGACTTTGAAATGAGGCTCAAACAACAGAATAAGCACAGCATCTCTTATGTACAGGTTGCCCCGCTGTTTTCCCGACGGATTGACATCGAACATCACCGAGTCTATCTTCTCGGAGATCTTTTGTATAAGCTCCTTCAGATCTTTTGGAACTACGCTGCGAAGCTCCCTGATATACTTTATTATAAGTGCAGGATCATACGGAAACGGGTGGCTTTCCTTTATGCCCATATTGTACAGCACCGCAAGCTCCTCAGGGTCTTCGTAGGTATAGATGTTGATGATCCTGCCGGGTCTTATCGTATATCTGTGGACAGTGCATATGTTCATCAGTGCCTCGTGTCCGAGTTTGCTTGCGTTTAAGATGATGACATCCGGGTCTTTGCCGACAAGAGACACGCTGATGTCGATCTCTGTGTTTTTACAGGTCGTAAACGAGATGTTTTCTTTTTTGAATTCATTCAGCAGCTGTGAGTGCTGCCTGACATAGTCTTGTGCGATCAGTACAGGATGCATTTGATCTTTTCCTTTTGTCTTCAGCGCAGAATTCTGCTCGATCCTGCGCTGAATCGTTGTTTTTGTTAAATGCTATTATAGTTATACAAAAGCTCTTTTTCAAACAGGGGCCTTATTGTTAATACTGAGTACATAAAATATACAAAGAAAAATGTTGTTTTGAAAGTGATACAACAGAAACGAGTCGCAAAGTGCGACCCGACTGCTAAAACTGTTCTTTGATCCTGTCGAGTGCGGATTTTTCGAGGCGTGAGACCTGAGCCTGCGAGATACCTATCTGTCTGGCGACTTCCATTTGTGTTTTCCCTTTGAAAAAACGCAAGTAGAGTATTTTTTTCTCACGTGGTTGAAGGGAGGCTATGGTCTGCTTTACGGACAGTTCATCGAGCCAGGTCTTGTCGTCGCAGCAGTCTTTGAGCTGATCGACGACATATGGGGTATCGCCTGCTTCGGAATAGACTGGCTCATAGAGAGAAACAGGCTCGCTGACCGACTCCATGGCGGTAACGATGTCGCAGCGCTTTTCTCCTGTTTCCTCGGCTATCTCGGTGGCTGTCGGCTCACGCATAAGTTTTTCGGTGAGCTTTTCTTTTGCGAGCATGGAACGGTAGGCGAGGTCACGCAGTGAACGGCTGACACGCACAGGCTGGAAATCCCGAAGGTAGCGGCGCACCTCGCCGGCTATCATCGGGTGGGCATAAGATGAGAACTTTACCTCGAATTTCGGATCGAAGTTGTCGATGGCTTTGATTAGCCCGACGACGCCAACCTGAAAAAGATCGTCTGCCGATTCACTTCGCCCTGTGAATTTCTGAAGGACGCTGAGAACAAGCCTGAGATTGCCTCTTATCAGCTCGTCACGGGCTTTCTTGTCGCCCTGTCTTGTCCGTTCAAGGAGCGAGAGCTTTTCTTCTTCGCTCAGGACGATAAGGTCGTTGGTGTTGACACCGCTGATCTCAACTTTGCTGTACTGCATTATCTATCACCCCGAAAAGATTATGTAGGCTTGGGGCGGTGCTTGTTATTAATTATCTCCGTTTTGTACAAAAGTATACACGGCATTTTGAGTTATCTTACAAATGGGGTGAAATAAGAAGTTTACGTTGACAAATGGGGACGAATGTGGTATAATTTAAACAGTCAGATAGGAGGCTGAAAATGGATACAAGAGTGGCTGTTATGGCAGTCATTGCGGAAAGCTTCGATTCTTCTGAACAGATCAACTCGGTTCTGCATGAGTACAGGGAATATGTCATCGGCAGAATGGGTGTGCCTCACAGGGACAAGAACGTGAATATAATCTGTGTTGCGCTTGATGCGCCGCAGGATAAGATCAATTCTCTGGCAGGCAGGATCGGCAGGCTGGACGGTGTCACCGCAAAGACGCTTTATTCGTCAAGTCAAAAGTGAATATTGATTTATCTCCTGACGCTGAAATTTTATTGAGGCGAAAGCTTGATAACTGAGAACGGAACATGGGCGTGATATAGCCTTATGGTTTCGTAATGTGGGCAGTTTATCCGTCGGGATGAGCTGTTTTTTTTAATGGATCGATAAATCAGAATTTACCGCAGCAAACCTGTCGAATAATTGAGGGAAACCCTTTTGAAAAAGGGTTATCCCTCAAACTCCCTTCCTAAAACTTTTATTGCTTTTTCGGCATAGAGAGTCTACGACTCACTATGCCGAAAAAGTAGTGAGAGTTTAGAAGAAAGACTGAAGGACAGCACTTTCAATAGAGTATCCTCAGTTGCTCGGCAGATACACTGCTATAAGTTTTGACTATTATCAATTTATTAGATGTGATCCCGAAGGGGTTTGGGGGCGATCGGAAAGCCCCCAAAACAAGCGCCGTGCGCGCTAGCACAAATTCTGATTTTTTGAATGAGTAACACAAAGTTTGAAAGGTGTGGTGTTATGGGACTGAATGATATACCGTCGGGCGAAAGGGTCCACATTGGCTTTTTCGGACGGAGAAACGCAGGAAAATCAAGCGTTGTAAACGCTGTGACAAATCAGGGGCTTTCGCTTGTTTCCGATGTTGCGGGAACGACGACCGACCCTGTTTATAAAGCTATGGAGCTGCTCCCGATAGGTCCTGTCGTTATTATAGACACGGCAGGCTATGACGATGAGGGCATGCTTGGAGAGATGCGTGTCAAAAGCACGAAGCAGGCTCTGAACAGGACGGACATCGCTGTGCTGGTAATTGACGCACAGCTCGGTATGGGCGAGTGCGAAAAAGAGCTTGTGGAGCTGTTCGCTCAGAAGGAGATACCATACATTATTGCTGTCAACAAGACGGATCTGACGAAAGGCGATATTAATGACGACAAGTGCGTTTACGTCAGCGCTAAGACGGGCGACGGTATCTTTGAACTGAAAGAAAAGCTCGGCTCGCTTGCGAAGCTGCCTGCAAAAGAGGTTCGGCTTATCGGGGACAAGCTTGAAAGGAACGATCTTGTTGTGCTTGTTGTTCCGATAGATGAGAGTGCGCCGAAGGGCAGGCTTATCCTGCCGCAGCAGCAGATGATAAGAGAAGTTCTCGATGCTGATGCGTGCGCTGTCGTTGTAAAGGACACGGAGCTTGCGGACACGCTTGCGGCTCTGGACAAAAAGCCAAAGCTTGTTATTACCGACAGCCAGGCTTTTGCGAGCGTGAGCAGGGACACACCCGAAGATATAATGCTTACGTCTTTCTCGATACTTATGGCGAGATACAAGGGCTTTCTTGACACTGCTGTTGACGGCGCAAAGGCGATAGACACCCTCAAGGACGGCGATACGGTGCTTATCTCGGAAGGCTGCACGCACCACAGACAGTGCGGCGATATTGGTACGGTGAAGATACCTAACTGGCTCAAAAAGCACACGGGGAAGAACTTAAATATCAAGACGTCATCGGGCAGGGAGTTCCCTGACGACTTGTCAGAGTATGCGCTGGTGATACACTGCGGCGGCTGTATGCTGACTCCGAGAGAAATGACCTACCGAATGAAATGTGCGCTCGACCAGAACGTGCCGTTCACGAACTACGGCGTGGCTATTGCACACATGACGGGAATACTGAAAAGGAGCGTGGAAGTTTTCCCGCACCTTTATGATAAACTGTGAGTGATGATATGACTAACATTGAACTTATTGATATACTTGAAAAGCAAAGACACCTTGATAAAGAGCAGTGGGTGCAGCTGTTTGATACCTTTACCGATGAGGACAGGGCGTATGCTGCGCAAAAGGCTGTAAAGACTGCACAGGCAGAGTTCGGAAAGAACATCTTTATCCGAGGCATAGTTGAGTTTTCAAACATCTGCAAAAACGACTGCCTGTATTGTGGTATCAGAAAGTCAAATGAAAACTGCGACAGATACAGGCTGACCAGAGAGCAGATACTTGACTGCTGCGATGCGGGCTATGAATACGGTTTCAGGACGTTCGTGCTGCAAAGCGGTGAGGACAAGGGCTTCGGAACGGATCAGCTTTGTGAGATAGTTTCGCAGATAAAAAAAGCACACCCAGACTGTGCGGTGACGCTGTCGGTGGGCGAGCTTGGATATGATGAATACAAGAGGCTTTTTGAGGCAGGCGCTGACAGGTATCTGCTCAGGCACGAAACTGCAAACGAAGAGCATTATAAAAAGCTTCACCCTGCTGAAATGTCGTGGGCAAACAGAATGAACTGCCTGCAGCAGCTCAAGGAGATAGGCTATCAGACAGGCTGCGGAATGATGATAGGTGCGCCTTATCAGACTTCTTCGGATCTGGCGGAGGATATGCTTTTCCTTGAACGGTTCAGACCCGAAATGATAGGAATGGGACCGTTTCTTCCGCACAAAGACACGCCGTTCAGAGACGAGCCTGCGGGCAGCTATGAGCTGACGCTGTTCCTCATCAGTCTGTGCAGGCTGATGATACCTGACTGTCTTATACCTGCGACAACGGCGCTGGGTACGATAAGACCTGACGGCAGGGAGAAGGGAGTTCTTTCGGGAGCGAACGTTATCATGCCTAACCTTTCGCCGATAGACGTGCGCAAAAAGTATCTGCTGTATGACGGCAAGATATGCACGGGAGATGAGTCGGCACAGTGCAGGGCATGTCTTGAAAGGCGCATGGAGTCGATAGGATACAAGGTCGTAATTACAAGAGGAGATCACAAGAGTTATGATAAAGATAGCAGTTTACGGTAAGGGTGGAATAGGCAAGTCCACGACCGTTTCTAATTTGGCTGTGGCGCTGGTCAGGAGAGGTCTGAGGGTGATGCAGATAGGCTGCGACCCTAAGGCTGATTCGACTTCGCTTTTAAACGGCGGAAAAAGAGTGAAGACGGTGCTTGACCTTGTGCGTGAAAGAGGAGACAAATTCACGCTGGAGGATATGGTGACGGTCAGCGAGGACGGTGTGTTCTGCGTTGAGGCAGGCGGACCTATCCCTGGCTTGGGCTGCGCAGGTCGAGGGATAATCGCTGCGCTGGAACGCCTTGAAAAGAAGGGCGCTTATGAAAAGTACAAGCCAGATGTGGTGCTTTACGATGTGCTTGGAGATGTTGTCTGCGGCGGCTTTTCGATGCCGATGCACAAGGGCTATGCACAGAAAGTCTTTATTGTTACATCGGGTGAAAAGATGTCCTGCTATGCGGCAGGAAATATCGCTATGGCGATAGAGAATTTCAAAGGCAGAGGCTACGCACAGCTCGGCGGACTGATACTAAACAGGAGAAACGTTGAGGACGAGCTTGAAAACGTGCAGACACTTGCTAAGGATTTCAATACCGTTATCGTTGGTGACCTTGAACGCAGCAAGCTGGTGCAGGAATGCGACAAGCTTGGCACTACGGTGATGAACAAATATCCTGACAGCAATATGGCAAAGCAGTATCTTGCACTTGCTGATGAGATCATGAAAGGGTTTGAGGCAGATGCTTAAAAAAGCAGGCGGTGAGCTGACAGCACCGACAGGCATAAGCATAAAAGATGCACAGTTCCCACGCCCGTTTGATACAGGGCTTGAATACAGTCCTCCTGCAAGAGGCGACTGGAACATCGTTCATATAGGACTGCTTATCCCGCAGTCGCATCAGATATATTTCTGTGCCCAGGGCTGTCTGCGCGGAGTTGTGCAGACGACAGCGGAGATGGACGCTATGGACAGGCTCTCGTGGGCGTATCTGTGCGATGAGGACTACGCTGACGGCAGCATGGAATATAACATAATCGACTCGGTGGCTGAGGTCATTAAAAGAATGGAGCAAAGACCGCCGTGCATACTTGTGTTTTTAAGCTGTATGCACCTGTTCGCAGGCGTGGATTTCGATATGATAATCGAGGAGCTGGAAAGCAGGTTCGGCGGGATAGATTTTGTAAAATGCTATATGACACCGACCATGAGATTCAGCGGTCTTGCTCCCGTTCCGACAATGTATAAGCAGATGTTCGTGCCTTTGCGTGAAAGCGAAAAGGACGGCGGCGTGAACATCATCGGGTATAACTGGGCGATAGATGAAAAGTGCGAGCTTTCGGAGATAATAAAAGGTGCGGGTGTGACGCTGCGTCAGTTGCCTTTGTTCGATAAGTATGAGCAGTATCTTGATATGGCAAAGTCAAGTGTGAATATAACAATTATCCCGGAGGCTGCATCGGCGGCTGAGGATCTTGAAGAAAGGCTCGGGCAAAAGCATCTGTATCTGCCTGTGAGCTGGGACTTTGAAAAGATAAAGGACAACTATGCAAGGCTGTGCAGTGTGCTGGATATACCGCTGCCCGATCTTTCTCAGAGAGAAGCAGAGGCGAAGGCTGCGCTTTCAAGGGCTGCGCAGAAGCTCGACGGCAGACCTGTCGCTGTTGATTTTATGGCGGCGCACAAGCCTTTTGAAATGTGCGCATTACTGCTTGAAAACGGCATAAACGTAAAGCGGATATTCATTGATCTGATAAGCGGCGAGGACGAGCAGGCGTTTGAGTTTATAAAGAAGAATCATCCCGATTTTGAGATATTCCCGACGGTGAACAGCTCTATGAGATTTTTTGCGAGCAACTGCGATACCGAAAACGAGTATCTTGCGATAGGGCAGAAAGCGGCATATTTCTGCTGCACGGATTATTTTGTTGATCTTGTCGGAGCAAAGGATATGTACGGATTTGATGGGATAAAGAAGCTTGCGGAAAGCATTATTGATGCTGCTGAAGATCCGAAGGACAGAAGGACTGTTATACAGCATAAGGGAATGGGGTGCCAGAGCTGCCTATGATACACTATGCAAAAATTATTTCCTGCTACACGGCAGATACATCGGGCGTCTGCTCGGCGCTGTATGAGCTGGGCGGAATGGTAGTAGTTCATGACGCATCGGGCTGCAACTCGACCTATGCTACTCACGATGAACCCCGCTGGTACGATATGGACAGCATGATATACATTTCTGGGCTTACCGAGATAGATGCGGTAATGGGAAACGATGAGAAATTCATTGATGATGTCTGCGAGTCGGCAGAAAGACTGAAACCGAAATTCATTGCGATATGTGGTTCACCGATGCCAGCGATGACAGGAACGGATTTTGATGCGCTTGCTATGATAATTGAAAGCAGATGCGGTATCCCGACACACGCTATGCACACAAACGGCATGAAAAGCTATCTGGTGGGTGCTTCGCAGGCGTTTGAGATGCTTGCGCAGAACTACTGCGGAAAGGCAGGCAGGGCAAAAACCAAGCCCGTAGTCAATATTCTCGGTGCGACACCGCTTGACCTATCAAGACAGCAGATAGTTGATTCGGTCTGGGAATGGCTTGAAAGATGTGGCTTTGAAAAGGGCTGCTGCATGGCTATGGGAAGCAGGCTTGAGGATTATCAGAGTGCGGGAGATGCTGACTGCAATCTTGTTGTTTCATCAAGCGGACTTGCGGCGGCAAAGGTGCTGAAAGAAAAGTTCGGCACGCCTTACGTTGTGGGACTTCCTTTCGGGAAAGAATACGCTGAGGTGCTTAAAGGCGACATAGAAAAAGCGATAGCTGAAAAGGCGGACATCATTTCGTGTGCGCAGAGAGCTGAAAATGCAGACGGTGCAAAATCGGTGATCGTGGGCGAGAGCGTTTATGCAGGCTCGCTCGCAAGGGCGGTGCAGATGCAGACGGGCAGACCTGTTCGTGTGATACACACGCTGGATACGGACGACGAACTTGTTGCCGCTGTGGACAAGAGGCTTGCTGATGAGGACAAGCTTGAAGAGGAATTTTCGCAGTGTGAGTGCGTTTACGCCGATCCGCTGTTCAAGCCGATAGTGAGCAATGAAGCGGAATTTACTGCGATACCCCATGAGGCGTTTTCGGGACGGTGTTTCCGAAAGAGCATAAAGAATTTTGTGGACAGAGAATTGGAGTTTTGATATGATTAAAATTGCGGTTTACGGAAAGGGCGGTATCGGAAAATCTACCGTCACATCGAACCTTGCGGCTGCGTTTGCGACGCTTGGAAAGAGAGTCATACAGATAGGGTGTGACCCGAAGGCAGACTCGACGATGAATCTGCTTGGAGGCGAGCTGCTCACTCCTGTGATGAACTACCTGCGTGAGCACGACGAACCGTCGGGCATCGAGGAGATCTCAAAGGTCGGCTACAAGGGGATACTGTGCATCGAGACGGGCGGACCGACGCCGGGCCTGGGCTGCGCAGGACGCGGTATAATCACGACATTCAATCTGCTTGAAAGCTTTGAGCTTTATAAAAAATACAAGCCCGATGTGGTGCTTTATGATGTGCTTGGCGACGTTGTGTGCGGAGGCTTTGCAGCGCCGATAAGAGAGGGTTACGCTTCGCAGGTGCTTATCGTTACATCGGGAGAAAAGATGGCTCTGTATGCTGCCAACAATATCAACAGCGCAGTGAAGAACTTTGAGGACAGAAGCTATGCGAGGGTAAGAGGTATCGTTTTCAACAGGAGAAATGTAGAGAACGAGGAAGAGAAGGTAAATGAATTTGTCCAAAAAAACGGACTTGAGATCGTTGCTGAGATACCACGTTCAAACGATATAATCAGGTTTGAGGATATGGGCAAAACAGTTGTCGAGGGAGATGAGACGCTTGACGTTTCAAAGAGATTCCTCGCACTTGCACAAAAGCTTATAGATGAGGATAAAAGTGATGAATAACGCATTTTATATAACTGCGCAGGAGCTTGCACAAAAGGGCTTTGAAAACACGCCTGAGGAACTGCTCAGCGCAAAGCATCTGATATATTCTTCGCCTGCAACGCTGGCTTTCAACTCGCCCGGAGCGCAGGGCTTCGGCGTAAAAAGAGCAGGTCTTGCGATACCAGGCTCTGTGATGCTGCTGGTCTCACCGGGCTGCTGCGGAAGAAATACTACGATGCAGTCACGGCTTTGCGGCTATCAGGACAGGTTTTTCTACCTTTTGCTCGACGATACCGACATAGTCACGGGACGGCATCTGACAAAGATACCTGAGGCGGTAAAAGAGGTCTATGAGTTCTGCGACAAAAAGCCGAGTGCGGTGATGATCTGCATTACCTGCGTTGATGCGCTTCTTGGAACGGACATGGAAAGAGTCAGCCGCAAATGCGAGGAGCTTGCAGGCGTGCCTGTTGTGCCGTGCTATATGTATGCGCTGACAAGAGAGAAAAAGCTGCCGCCTATGGCTGCGGTCAGAAAGGCTGTTTACTCGCTGCTGGAGCCGCAGAAAAGGCACTCGGATTCAATGAATATCCTCGGGCATTTTGCACCGCTGAACGACGACTGCGAGATGTACGAGCTTCTGACAAAGGCAGGCATAAAACACATAAGGGAAATTTCACGCTGCGAGGACTTTGAGGAATACAAAAAGATGTCGCAGGCGAACTTCAATCTTGTGATAAACTCTGAGGCGAGATATGCGGCGCAGCAGATGGAAGAAACGCTGGGTATACCGTTCATCGAGATGATGAGAATGTATCACATCGGAAAGATCCACAACCAGTATATGTCGCTTGCAAATGCGATAGGTGTGGAGTTTGACGACGGTGAGCATTTTGAAAAGACAAAGAAAGCTATTAATGAGTTTAAGGATAAATACGGCGAATTGAACTTTGCGATAGGAGAATTTCTCAACGCTGATTCATTCGAGCTTGCGTGGGCGCTTCTGACCTACGGCTTCTCCGTTTCGGAGATTTACGGCACGGTGGGAGAGAGAAATTTTGTTTTTGTAAAGGCGATAGCAAAGCTCAGCCCTGAGACAAAGATCTTTTCAAATCTTTCGCCGACGATGCTCGACTATGAGCCAAGCGGAAAGGCAATAGATGTGTGCATAGGAAACGATGCAGGCTACTACCATGCAGGTGTTCCGACAGTCGATTGGAACGAAGAACGTCAGCCGTTCGGATATGCAGGCGTAAGACTGCTGTTTGAACAGCTTGACAGGGCTTTGAAAGGAGAGGGAAAATGAAAAATCTTCTGAAACTTCTTTCTCCGTTTGCACCAGATCAGTCGGGCGCTGTGGGCGTTCTGTATGAGCTTGGCGGACTGGTCGTTATCTGCGATGCAGGCGGCTGTGCAGGAAACATCTGCGGTTTTGACGAGCCGAGGTGGTTCACCAAAAAGAGTGCAGTATTCAGCGCAGGACTGCGTGATATGGACGCTATCCTCGGACGTGACGACAAGCTGATAGAAAAGACGGCGAGAGCTGTCGGACAGGTCGATGTAAAGTTCACCGCTGTGGTGGGAACGCCTGTGCCTGCGGTGATAGCGACTGATTACAGGGCGCTGAAAAGAATGGCTGAAAACAAGACGAGCCTGCCTGCGATGTGTGTTGACTGCACGGGAACAAGGCTGTACGACGACGGCGAGGAAAGAGCTTATCTCGAACTGTTTAAAACTTTCGCAATCGAAAAATATGAAACAGTAAGAGGCAAGGTCGGCATCATCGGCTGCACTCCGCTTGCTACTGGATATATGACCGAAAAGATTTTCAAGGGATACTTCGGAGATGACGCTGTGTGCTTTGGTATGGGCAGCGGTATCGACGAGATAAAGAGAGCTTCCGAGTGCGAGAAGAACATCGTTGTTTCAACGGGAGGTATCAAGGCAGCCGAATATATGAAACAGCAGTTCGGTATCCCTTACGAGACGGCTTTCCCCGTGACCGATGCTATGGAAAATGCGCTTGGACACGACCTTGACGGAAAGAAGATACTCGTTGTGCATCAGCAGTTTGCGGCGAACAAAATGAGAAAAATGCTTGAGGACAGATTCAGCTGCACAGTTGATGTGGGAACGTTTTTCAAGCTGTTCGATGAATATAAGAGGGACGGGGACGTGTATATCCCGGACGAAGAAAAACTCGTTGAAAAGGTGCTTGACGGCGGCTATGATGCTGTCATTATCGACAACATCTGCAACAGGGCGCTGAAAGAATTCACGGGTGAGCTTATCGACCTTGCGCACTTTGCAGTGTCGGGCAGGCTCGATGAAAACGGAGGTCAGGTATGCCTTCTTTGATGATAAGACTTTACGGCATAGTTCAGGGCGTCGGCTTCAGACCGTTTGTTTCAAGGGCAGCCGATTCGCTCGGCGTGCTTGGAACGGTGGCAAACAAAGGCTCGTATGTTGAGGTTTTTGCGCAGGGCGGAAAAGATGTTCTTGAACGGTTCGTGCATATTTTAAAGAATGATACTCCTGAGCGTGCGGTAGTTATATCGGCGGACGTAAGGGAAATTGAAGATACTGATTTTGCAGACTTTCAGATTATTGAGAGCGAGAAGGAAACGGGAGATATTTTTGTTTCACCTGACATCGCCACCTGCGACAAATGCAGGCAGGAGCTTTTTGATAAGAACGACAGACGGTATCTTCACCCGTTCATCAACTGTACTCAATGCGGTCCGAGACTGACTATCCTTGAGGCTATGCCTTACGACAGGGAACGGACCACGATGCATGAGTTCCCAATGTGCGAAAAATGCGAGTACGAATACACTCACGCTCACACTCGCAGATACGATGCACAGCCTGTCTGCTGCAACGACTGCGGACCGCAGGTGTATATCGTTGGGCAGGACATAAAAGGCGCAGAGGCGATAACTCTTGCACGCAAAAGCATAATGGACGGCAGGATAATCGCCGTCAAGGGAATAGGCGGGTTTCACCTCTGCTGCGATGCAAAGAACGAAGCTGCAGTGAACCGTCTGCGAAAGCTTAAAACCAGGCCGCAGAAGCCGTTTGCGGTGATGATGAAGGATATGGACACAGTGCGCAGGGAGTGCGGTGTGCTTGAAGGACAGGAGCAGTTCCTGACGGGCTATCAGAAACCAATACTTCTGCTTGAAAAAAAGGCAGGCACGCTTGCACCGAGCATTTCGCCAGACAATCCGACAGTCGGAGTCATGCTGCCGTATGCGCCATTGCAGATGCTGCTTTTTGATTATCCAGACGGTGTGGAAATGTCCGACTGCCTTGTGATGACAAGCGGAAACGTTTCTGGTGCGCCGATATGCAGAAATGACGAGGACGCACAAAAAGAAATAGGCTCTTACTGTGATATGATCCTTTCGCACGACAGGAAGATCCTTATCCGTGCGGACGATTCGGTAATGGACTGGTTTGACGGGAAACCGTATATGATAAGGCGCTCCCGTGGCTTTGCGCCGCTGCCTGTAATGGTCAGCAGAAAAGCAAATCTGCAAACGCTCGCGATCGGCGGCGAACTGAAAAACACGTTCTGTATCGGCAAGAACGAGCTGCTTTACCTGTCAAGCTATGTCGGCGATATGGCGGACATAAGGACGGTGCAGGCGCTCAGGGAATCTGTGCAGAGAATGCAGGAGCTGCTTGAAGTAACGCCTGAAATATGTGTGTGCGATATGCACCCGAAATACAACACCGTGGCGGTAGCAGAGGAAATGGGTCTGCCGCTTGAAAAACTTCAGCATCACTACGTTCATATTCTTTCGTGTATGGCGGAGAACGATATTGATGAAAAGGTCATCGGACTTTCTTTTGACGGCACGGGCTACGGCACTGACGGCACGATATGGGGCGGCGAGATACTTTTGTGTGACACCCATAGTTTCGGGCGTGCAGGCAGCATACAGCCGTTCAAGCAGGTCGGCGGAGACGCTTCCTCAAAAGAGGGCTGGCGCATAGCAGTCCAGCTTGTGCGTGACGGCTTCGGAGAAGATGCGCAGAGCGTTTGCGAAAAGCTCGGACTGTGCGATGAAAAGACGTTCAAACTGCAATCGGTAATGGCAGACAAGAACATAAACACGGTGCTTTCCACCAGCGCAGGCAGGCTGTTCGATGCGGTCAGTGCGATACTTGGGATACGAAGCGCTTCGACATTTGAGGGCGAAAGCTCTATGTGCCTTGAATTTGCAGCAGAGGCTTTTGAAAAGCAAAACCGAGGCTATAAGACAGATTACAGCGGTGCGCTTTACGATGGCAGGACGCTTGCCACGACAGAGCTTGTGAGAAGCCTGACCGAAAGGTATCTGGCAGGCGAGGACAAGGGACAGCTTGCGTATGATTTCCACGCTGTGCTTGCGCAGATGGCGGCAGAGTTCTGCAAAAAGCTGAGCGAAGAAACGGGCATAAAAACTGCGGCACTCAGCGGCGGAGTTTTCCAGAACAAGCTGCTTTTAAGGCTCACAAAACAGCTGCTTGAAGCGAGCGGATTCAGGGTGCTGATACATGAGCTTGTGCCTGCAAATGACGGAGGCATAGCACTCGGACAGGCATACTATGCGCTTTGCAACTGTGATAATGAAAACTAATTTTTGGAGGGATAGATATGTGTGTAGGTTTATCAGCAAAGGTCGTTGACCTTAAAGACGGTACGGCTATAATCGATGCCAGCGGAGCAAGAAGAAGCGTGAGCGCTGATCTTCTGGACGATCTGGAGATAGGCGATTATGTTATGGTCCACGCAGGCGTTGCGATAGCAAAGATCACCGATGACGATGCGAGCGAAACTGAAAAGATAATGGAGGAGCTGTAATGGATAGTGTAAACAATGAGCTTTCTCCAAAGCAGATCCTGCAATCTTACAGCGGCAGAAAGCTGCGCATTATGGAAGTGTGCGGAACGCATACCCACGAGATATTCCGCCTTGGCATAAGGAAGATCCTGCCTGAAAGCATAGATCTTATTTCAGGTCCGGGCTGTCCTGTGTGCGTAACGCCTGTCGGGTATATTGATGAGGCGTGTTATCTTGCGCTTGAAAAGAACTGTATTATCTGCACCTTCGGCGACCTCATAAGAGTTCCCGGAACGGAGATGAGCCTTGCAAGCGCAAGGGCGCAGGGTGCGGTGATAAAGACAGTCTACTCGCCGCTTGATGCGGTCGAATTTGCAAAGGAAAACCCCGACAAGCAGGTCGTTTTCCTTGCTGTCGGATTTGAGACGACCACGCCGTCCGCCTGCCTTGCAGTAGAAAAAGCAAAGGCAGCAGGGCTTGAGAATTTCTCGATACTTTGCGCAAATAAGACTATGCCCAACGCTTATCAGGCGCTCAAGGGCAGCGCAGATGCGTTCCTTTTCCCAGGTCACGTCAATGCGATAACGGGTAATGCGACCTGCAAAGCACTTTGCGAGCAGGGCGTCAGCGGTGTCGTTGCCGGCTTCACAGCGAAGGAATTGATGACTGCGCTTGCGGTCACCGTCAAGCTGCTGGAAAAAGGCGAGCCGTTCTTTGTCAACTGCTATCCGAGAGTCGTAAAAGACGAGGGCAGCCCTGCGGCGCAGAAGCTTATGGACAAGGTGATGCAGCCGTGCGACAGTGAATGGCGGGGACTTGGCGTGATAAAGATGTCGGGTATGACCCTGCGTGATGAGTATGCTGATTATGATGCGCGCAAGAAATACGATATGCCCGAAATAAAGGGCAAGCCGAATCCTGCCTGCCGCTGCGGAGATGTTCTGCAGGGCAAGTGCAAACCAAGCGACTGCAAGGTGTTCGGCAAGGTCTGCACGCCTCAGCACCCCGTAGGTGCTTGCATGGTTTCGGGCGAAGGCGCTTGCTCGGCGTACTACCAGTACGGAATGGGTTAGGTGCGTTAGTATAGGGGAGATAATATGGATACAGAGAAAATAGGGAAGTTCATCGACAAACAAAAGGTCAGCTTTATCTGTTCAGTAGATGACGGGAATTATCCGAATGTCAAAGCGATGCTCAGACCCCGCAAAAGAAACGGACTGAAAGAGTTCTATTTTTCCACCAACACCTCGTCAATGAGAGTGAGCCAGTACAGAGAAAACCCCAACGCCTGCATTTACTTTTACCACAAGGGACTTATCAGATATGTCGGCGTTATGCTCAAAGGGAAAATGGAAGTCCTGACCGACCAGGAAACCAAGGATATGATATGGCGCAGAGGCGACACGCTGTTTTACAAAAAGGGCGTGACTGATCCCGATTACTGCGTTTTAAAATTCACAGCACAAAGCGGCAGATATTACTGCGACCTGAAAACAGAGAGCTTTGATATAAACTGATGCCGAATGATTTACAGAGAGGAAGTAAAAAACAATGAGTGATAAAGTAGTTACCCTTGCGCACGGCGCAGGCGGAAAGCAGACCGCCGAGCTTATCGACAAGGTGTTCAAGGCACATTTTTCAAACCCCGAGTTCACCGCTGATGACGCGGCTGTTCTCGAAATGCAGTCGGGCAAGCTGGCGTTCACCACGGACGGCTTCATCGTTTCGCCTTATGAGTTCAACGGCGGAAACATCGGTAAGCTGTCTATCTGCGGAACGGTCAACGACCTTTCCTGCATGGGCGCAAAGCCTTTGTATATGACCTGTGCTTTCGTTATCGAGGAAGGCTTTGAGCTTGACAAGCTTGAAAAGATAGCTGCTGCCATGGAAAAGACTGCGAAAGAGGCAGGTGTAAAGATCGTTGCAGGCGATACAAAGGTCGCTGGCAAGGGTCAGGTGGACAAGGTGTTCATCACCACAACGGGCATAGGCAGAGTTATGGAGAATGCGCACACTTCGGGCACGTTTGCAAAGCCTGGTGATGTTATCATCGTGACCGGCGACATCGGAAGACACGGCTGCACTATCCTGCTTGAAAGGAACGAGTTCGGTATCGAGGCTGACGTCAAAAGCGACTGCGCTCCGCTTTGGAACACTGTCGAGAAGATGTTCGAAGCAACAGACGACATTCACGTTATCCGTGATGCGACAAGAGGCGGCGTAGGAACTGTGCTTTACGAGATAAGCGCACAAAGCGGTGTCGGCATCAAGCTCAACGCTCCCGACATTCCTGTAGCTGACGGCGTAAAGGGCGTTTGCGGAATGCTCGGTCTTGAGCCGTTGTATCTTGCCTGCGAAGGAACGCTCGTTGTTGTTGCTCCAAAGGACAAGGCGCAGGCTCTGCTCGATGCTCTGCATGAGTGTCCGTACTCAAAGAACGCTGCTGTTATCGGTGAGGTCACCGAGGAAAATGCAGGCAAGGTCGTTCTTGAAACCGAGATCGGTGCGCAGACTCTGCTTGCTCAGCCAAGCGGCGAGCTTCTGCCGAGGATATGCTGAATGATTGAGGGAAACCCTTTTGAAAAAGGGTTGTCCCTCAAACTCCTTTCCTAAAACTTTTATTGCTTTTTTGTTGTTTGGGGATTTATCCCCAAACAACAAAAAAGTAGTGAGAGTTTAGAACAGAGACTGAGAAAGCCATTTCCAAGAGAATACCCACAGCCGTTCGGAATATATCCGGCGGCTGTATTTTTGTTCTTGTGGTTGACAATGCAGGGATACTGTGGTAAAATAAATTAGTTATGTATATAATCTAATGCTGAAAAGAGGGACAGTATGGTAACTATCAAAGAGATGTATGACCTTGAGCATACGCTTGCAAAGGAGTATCTTGCACAGTTTACTTATCCGTGGGAAGCTCTCGGCGGACTGAAAAGTTTTATCATAGGGCTGGGAAAGAGCCTTGACAAAGAGGAATATGATGAGGTCAGCGAGAACGTGTGGGTAGCAAAGAATGCGACTGTCGCACCTACTGCATATCTCGGAGCGCCCTGCATAATCGGACCGAACACAGAGGTAAGGCACTGCGCATTCATCAGAGGTTCTGCACTTGTCGGAGCTGACTGCGTTGTAGGAAACTCTGTCGAGCTTAAAAACGTGATACTGTTTGACAACGTTCAGACACCTCATTACAACTATGTCGGTGACAGCATTTTAGGCTTCAAGTCGCACATGGGTGCAGGCTCTATAACATCTAATGTCAAGAGCGACAAAACGCTTGTTGTTGTTCACAACGGTGATGAGAACATCGAGACAGGACTTAAGAAGTTCGGTGCGATGCTGGGTGATTTTGTTGAGGTCGGCTGCAACAGCGTTCTCAATCCGGGAACGGTAATTGGTTCGCACACCAACATTTATCCGCTGTCGTTCGTTAGAGGTGTTGTTCCTCCGAACAGCATTTTCAAAACAGGTGCGATAGACGGTGCAACTGTTATTTCAAAAAGATAATGATACAAAAGATAATTATACAGGAGATGTTTTAGATGGGAAGATATTTTGGAACAGACGGATTTCGTGGAGAGGCTAACGAGAACCTGACCGCAGACCATGCTTACAAGATCGGAAGATTCCTGGGCTGGTACTACAAGAACGAGAATGAAAAAAACGGTGCAAAGGAAAAGGCAAGGATAGTAATAGGCAAGGACACAAGACGTTCAAGCTATATGTTTGAGTATTCGATAGTAAGCGGTATCGTTTCTTCGGGCTGCGATGCCTACATCATGCACGTTACCACGACCCCGTCGGTCGCTTATATCGCAAAGACGGACAAGTTCAACTGCGGAGTTATGATCTCTGCAAGCCACAATCCATACTACGACAACGGCATCAAGCTCATAAACGGAAACGGCGAGAAGATGGACGAGGGACTTATCTCGCTTATCGAGGACTACATCGACGGAAAGCTCGTTGTTGACGGTGTTGAGTATCCCGAAGTTCCTTTCGCAAAGAAGGACGCTATCGGAAGAACAGTAGACTATGTTTCGGGTAGAAACAGATATATAGGCTATCTTATCTCAATGGGACTTTACTCGTTCAAGGACGTGAAGGTAGGACTTGACTGTGCGAACGGAAGCGCATGGAATATCGCAAAGAGCGTGTTCGATGCACTCGGCGCAAAAACATATGTTATCAACGCCGAGCCTAACGGTACGAATATAAACACCAATGCAGGTTCGACTCATATTGAGGGCTTGCAGAAATTTGTTGTTGACAACAAGCTCGATATAGGCTTTGCTTATGACGGAGACGCAGACAGATGCCTGTGCGTTGACGAAAAGGGAAATGTCATCACTGGTGACCATATCCTGTACATATACGGCTGCTACATGAAGGAAAGAGGAAAGCTGCTCACCAATACAGTCGTTACAACAGTTATGTCGAATTTCGGTCTGTATAAGGCTTTCGACGAGCGTGGGATTGACTATGCAAAGACCGCTGTTGGTGATAAGTATGTTTATGAATACATGATGCAGAACGGCTGCCGTATCGGAGGCGAACAGTCGGGTCACATCATCTTCTCCAAGTACGCTTCAACCGGTGACGGTATACTTACCAGCCTTAAAATGATGGAAGTCATGATGGCTAAGGAAAAGCCTATGAGCGAGCTTGCTGCACCGCTGACTATCTATCCTCAGGTGCTTGTCAATGTAAGAGTCAAGGACAAGACTGAGGCACAGAACGACAATGATGTCCAGAAGGCTGTAAAGGCTGTCGCTGACGAGCTTGGTAATACGGGAAGGATCCTTGTAAGAGAGTCAGGCACAGAGCCTCTGGTCAGAGTAATGGTCGAGGCAGAGAGCGAGGAGCTTTGCAGAAAGTACGTTGACAGCGTCGTTGATGTGATAAAGAGCAAGGGTCACTGCGCAGAATAAAAACAATGAGAGGTGTGAAAAATCGCACCTCTTTTTTTGTGCTCAAACGCTTGACAAAACTGCTCACATAAGGTATAATAATACACGGCGCTGTAAAGCGTATGTGATGCGCTGGTGCAGCACAGTTGTGTAGTGAAACCCTGCTACGCAGGCTCCGCCCATTCGTAATGGTGCATACGCACATTGGATTTTATAAATTGAATAGTTAACTCGCTGGTGTAGCACAGTTGTGTAGTGAAACCCTGCTACGCAGGCTCCGCCCATTCGTAATGAGCAGGTCGTGGGTTGTATTTAAAGCGACAATTACGTTACATTAAAAAATCAAATATGCTAAAATGCTGGTATGGCTCAGTTGGTAGAGCAGCTCATTCGTAATGAGCAGGCCGTCGGTTCGAGTCCGACTACCAGCTTAT
>CAMZIK010000025.1 GCA_947307175.1 uncultured Clostridia bacterium | reverse complement strand
GAATGATGGTAAAATCAAAAATAGTGATATAAAAAAATATTATCAATCAAAATATTAATTTCCATATGTTGCTTTATGTACTATTAATTAATATGTTATTCTTGATCCCTAAAGAACATGAATTTAGCATTGTAAAGATATTATGTTATCAAATAATAAAATGATAAATAAAGAGGTGAAACTAGGGTGAGTTCTGTTTTAAAGGATATTTGGCTTGAAAATTTCAAATCATATAGGAAACTTCAAAGAATCAATGTATCTGACATGAGTATTCTGCTAGGTGCTAATAGCAGTGGAAAAAGCTCGGTTCTTCAAGCTTTACTTCTAATTAAACAAACAGTTGAATGCAACAGTGCGGATATAAATCTACTCATGTCAGGGAAATATGTATATCTAGGCGATTTTCAAGATATTCTATATGATTCTAGTGACTTAAATGTGCGTATTGGAGTTACTATTGGTTCTCAATTAGAACATGATTGTTCATCTGAAAAACAAATATTCTGGGCGTTTACAAAGACTAATGATAACGAAAAAGTAATCTTAAAAAAAATAGAGATAACATTTAATAGCGAAAAAATTGAATTTCTATTTGAATCAGACTTATTTTATACAATAGTTGTCAACGGAAACTCTACACCATGGCTTACAAAAATACAAAATCTGAAAACGGATTCCTATTATGCTAAATATGAGGATAATCTCAATGCCCTTTATTGTTCGTTTTTAAATAATATACTCACTGAATTAACTGGAACTGCTAAAATTGAAACTTTAAGAAAAGACAGAATGGTTAGTTATTACGGTGAAAACCATTTTTATTTTATACTACTCAATCAATTAAGAGAAAACAAAATCATTTCAGATCTAAGTAACGAGGAAAATATTGAAAAAACTGTAAACTCTATCCTTTGTTTAATTAATCAGTTTAGAGAGTTACAGCTTCCGTTTTCTTCATTCTTGAATGAAGTTGTCCCTGATGAACTGAAAAAAATAATAATATCGAAAGCAGTAAAGGCGTATATAAAAAGAAACAATAACATCGATTCAATTAATAAGATTGTATCGGACTCCGCAGGTAAATTAGATAATTATAAGCTTGAACTTGATGCAGATAAAAAGTATGAGCTTGAACAAATCATGTTGGATCAGGCTCAGGATTCTGCTAAAGCTGAAAACCCATACTACGATAAACTGGCAGAAGCACTAACAACATATGATAGGTTTATATCTGATATTATTGATAAAATTTTTTATCTTGGACCAATTCGTGAAAAACCACAAGGATTATATAATATTGGCTTTGAATCGATTCCTAAATACGTTGGTGTAACAGGAGCATACTTTGCGTCTGTACTACTAAACCAAAAAGACAAAAGACAAAATTATGTTGTTCCAGATGGAGTAGAAGAAACCGAATTATTATCTGCAGTAGATTTATGGGCAAACCATCTAAATATAGCAAGTCAAATAGATGTTAATAAAGATGTTTCATTTGGTTACAGTGTATCTATCCATAACATTCAAAACAAAGAAGCAAGTATTATGAATGTAGGTATAGGTACAAGTCAGGTGCTGCCGGTTTTAATATGTGGTCTTGTATCAGAACAAGGCGAAACATTATTGTTTGAGCAGCCAGAACTTCATTTGCATCCGTTTTCACAGAGTAGATTAGCGGATTTCTTTGTTGCTTTAGCTTTAAACGGTCGACAAATAATAGTTGAAACGCATAGTGAGTATTTAATTCTTCGACTTCGTTATCATGTGTTATCTGGTCACATTAAGCCAAATCAGATTGCTGTAAATTTCTTCGAAAATAATGATGGAACAATAGTTAAAGAAGGAAAACTTGATGTATATGGAAATCTACAGTATCCTGGTGATTTTAAAGATGAGACACAGAAATTATTGGATGAACTTATTAATGCTGCGATGAAAAAGGGACAAACATATGGAAAAAAGCATTCTAATTGATCCGCGAATGTTTCAGATTCAAGACGAAAGAGAAATAGAAAATAATCTAAGTTTTTTTCGTGATGTTATCACATTGCTGAAAAAAGAAAAAATTCACATAGTTTTATACAATGATTTGTATTCAAGGATAGTCCAGCGAGATAGCAATCCATTTCCTATCTCTGCTAAAAGCATCTCAAATGAAGAACTAAAAAATGAAACAAGATTAATTAATGATCAGTTTAACTATACAATCCTAAACAATATTCGACCAATTGAGATTGATGATTGTGATGGTGATCAATCATTTTCTGCTAATCCTGATTTAAAATCATATGAAGAGTTTTTTGAGTTATACTGTGTAATGTTGGGAAACTGCTACAGGAAAGATATAAAGCTAGAACCATATGTATTATGCGGATTTCTTAATTATGAGTTATACACTCCTTCGGAAAACATTAGTGAAGTCACGATTGATTGTAATTGCTGTTCAGGTAAGTCTTTTAGCCAGATTTTTTTTTGGAAATCGCCTGATTTCTTTTGTGATACTGCTCCTGATTATAAGAGTATAATTCAGAGAATTATTGAAGCCACGGCCAACTTATATGTGGAAGAGCCAGAAACTATTAGGGCGGATCATCATTGTCCATTTCAGAATAAATCTATAAAAAACTATAACGATATTTCTGCTCGAAATAAACAGGTTATATCGTTATTAAGATTTTTTGGATTGAAGAAAATCATTTTTAAAGAATTTCATCAAGAATCAAAAAAACAAGTAGGAACACTTTTAGTAAATAATATAGAAAAAACAGATACGCAAGATATCCTTACATGTTGGTTATATTGTGAAAATAAATTCAAGACGGAAGTTCAATTATATTTTGACATTCATATGGGAGAAACGCTTGCAAAGATTTTTGATAATGAAATGACTTATCAGAAAGTCAGAGAACTGAAGGAGTTTTTTTTTACATAGCATTTACTTTTCATTCTACGATCTATCATTATACTCTGAAACCGTACCGGTGCAGAATAGCACTATAAATATTGTGTACGATGAACTCGGCTGCAATAATAAAGCATCATATAGTTCCTGAAATACCATAGGAGGTTTATCTTTATAACTGCACGTTTTTAGGAGTAATTCAAGTTGGCTGTGTTTCGCTATTGTGTAATCAGCAATGATAGCGAGAGTTAACCTTGTTATTAAGTAAAAGTGATCTGATAAATAATTATAGCCATTGTTTTCTTACTATTTTATATATGTTTTTCTGACATGGCAGGTATAAGCCCTGTCTATTTTTGTATTTAGAATTCTTTATGAGTGTAAATTTCTACTGCATATGACTGCGACACCTGATGAAGCATCTGCCTAGATGCAGTTGCGGCGCTTTTTATGCTTCTTGGGTTTCATTTAATATGATTGATTATTGTTATGTGATTTAGGGTGCTTCATCATCAGCTATTTGGAGAAACAATAAGCAACAAGCAGTATCTTTTTATATTGCCTATGGCAAAACGCTAGTATTCTAATTATTTGCAGTCTATTGTCACTCAACCACTGTTTAGTCACTCTTTAAAGTGCGTAGTTTTTAAATAATACCAGTTACTAGTATATGTATGTTTTTATCAAATCAATTGTTTCCGGTGATTTTCGAACAGAATTTGAAAATAGTAAAAATATACCATTTAATTCAAATCCCGTACGGGTCAGCTTTTGAATACTCGCAGATGGCGTTTGTTCGCTGTTTGCGGGTTTTCTTTTTTTACCTTTTCAGCTCCAACCACTGTGCAACCACTGAGGTTTGGTTGGGCAGATATGTTCATCACAGGGCATTGACAATCCCAGCGGAATGATGTATAATTATACTATAGTCAAGATAGCTTACGCCCCGAGGCATTGTGACCTTTGGCAAACGGAGTTATGCTTGGCTTTTTTGCTATTAAAACTCATTGAAAATAACAGCGGTATTTGGAGGGCGGGAAAATGTCGGACAGATATGTTTTTAAACAAGGAGAGGGAAGTGCAGATAATTCGTCACGTTGGAAGGTTTGCTTTGACAAGCAGGAAGGACGATACACAGCAGAGCTGCGTTTTGGCGGTGTCGGCGGAGCGTCATATAAGCTCTATGAGATCAGCAGGGAGATATTTGAGCGTGTGGGGACATTTGAAGACGATGATTACAAGTCAGAACGGCTGATAAGAGAGGGCGGAAGAAAGCTGTATATATCTATCGCTGACAGAAATACGCCCGGCTGTGATGAGGTCATCGACAGGGATTACAGAAAGCTTTGCGCATGGGCAGAAATAATATGTTTTAAAGGGAAATAGCCGATTTGAATTCATCAGTCTTATCACTTATGCAGCTGCTGCGATGCTTGGCGGCTTCTGCCCGATCGCAGCATTTATCATAGTTGTGTCGTTTCATGCTGGTGGATAATCCCTGAAAAGAAGAAAAGATAAGCATCATCATATAACAGAAAAACAGCAGTTCCGTGTGGGTTCCAACCACTCATACTAAGCTGCTGTCTTTTATTTTATATGAGATTTCGTCTGTTTCAAGCACTTATCTACAATTTGTTCGTCTTGAAAAACTGTAAAAGCCTGCTCGAGATCGCCTGAAACTATTAATAGGGCTTGACATGAGTTCTGATCTCAAGACCGTTTAACAGGTTTTTATGATCACCTTTATAGTTTTTGAATATGAGCTTTCCTGCGTCGTTTGCGTTGGTTTTATATAGCCGTATCTCAGTTTCTTTAAGCTGCCAGCATCTATCGCCAAGCTTTAAAGCAAATGAAAATTCACTTTGTGATATTCCTGCCTGGATAGTAAATATTCCTTCTGAAGGATCACTGCATTTTTCAAAAGCATCATCAAAAGTCTTTATGACCTCGTCCTCGTTGAAATAAACAAAGGCTGCATATCTTTGCTGTTCGCTCTCAAATCTCAGGAAAACATCTTTTATCCGTGCGGGCTGCATATCCTCTTTCCACTCGCTGCCCGTAAGTATCTTTTCTCCATTGAAGAAATTGCATATCGTCTTTGTAATTTTCAAGCTGTTGTTTTCGGTGCAGAAAACGATATGGTATCTGAAACGCTTCATATGATCGTTGATCGTATCAAGAGAGGGCGTTGTTGTTTTCCTGCACTTGTCCACATCGACTTTGTATTCTGAAATGAGTTTAGCTGTTTTTTCCTCATACTCTGTTGTCGGTTCGCTGTGCAAAGAGTGATCTATCATGATGTTGTGTATCTGGTTGCGCCTGTTATGGAACATCAGCACCTTGCCTTTTGGCATGATGCGGAATTCTATATCATCGAGCCAGAAGCGATCGGTATCGTCAAAATAGTGGTCAAGCTCCCTGGGCAGCGAAGTATGTATCCTGTAAGTCATGCCGTCGGAAAGATCGTGCCATGCCAATGTCATTTCATCAGGAACAAAGTACGTTCTGTCATTTGCATCTCCCTCTGGGGTATAGCCGAGGCAGCCGCAGAGCAGACCTGTTCGGCGTGCTTTGGCTGTCATTTTTGGAAAAACAAAGTGTCCCTCCAGCAGCAGACAGGGGAGCAGACCGTGAGTTCTGATGTCTACGCACTTGCAGCCGTAGACGTCCCAATGCTCCAATTCCTGTGGGCTTGCATCAAGTTCTTTTGCTTCCCATGAGTCGCTTTTTTCAAGCATTCCTTCTCTGAACAGGGACTTTCTGTAATCATCCTGCCGCATTTTTGCCCATCTTGCAGCTTCATCAAAGCAATCTCCCGACAGGTACGAATTCTGGTTCCGGAAAATATTGTAAAGCCCGATGTACGCTGCAAAAGCCAGCACGATATACAGACCGATCTGATTACCGCCCGGCACCACAAGCTTTATGAGGAGAAGCGAGATCACTCCTAAAATCAGAGCTGCTCCCGCAATAAAAATACCACGGAAGGCACGAGCCATACCATTGCCGGCGGCATCGCTGTTAGGATAAAATGGCGCAAAACCAAACCAGTAGCGGTCAAATGCGATTATGGCTATCATTGCAAAAAAACCAGACTTCTGAGCAGTGGAATATATCGCTGTCAGCTGCAAGGTCAATGTGAGCAGCAAAAACGAGGTCAGCAGAAAGTTTGACAGCTTTCTGACGGGTCTGTAAAACTCTTTCATCACTGCGCCTGCAAAGCTGCATAAGATGCAGGCAGCCCACAGTAAAATGAACGCAGCCATTATTAACTGCTGACCTCTTTGAAGCAGACAAGGTAGCAATCGTTATTGGTGATAAATTCTGCGCCGTAGTCTGCGCTGTGCTCGTCTTCAAGTCTGCAAAGGACATCGTCCTCTGCAAGCAGCTTGTCATACGCGGCGGCATCGCTTGAACGGGTGATGATATGGGCGATTTGAAGCAGGTGCAGCTCGCCGTCCTCGTGGGAGAACAGATAAGCTGTGTCGCCCGTGTGGTTATTCTGCTCGTCGATATAAAAGTCAAGCTGCTCGTCGGTGTCCTCGTCATAAGAGGAGACTTCCCAGTTCTGTTCGAGGTAATCGCGGTTTATCACCTGCGGTTCGTCGTATGCGCTCAGCAGGTTCATTATGGCGGACATATCGTCGGCGTCAAAGCCTGTGTCGTTGCTTTGGCTTTGCTTTACGGCTTTTTCCATATCATAATCGGTGCAGATGTGGTTGTAGTATTTTTTCAGCAATTTGAGAACAGTCTCTTTTTCCTGCTCGGTGAAATTGAAAAGCCTGCAGTGCAGCATTCTGTGATCGTAGCCGTTGTAGATTTTCAGCGCTTTTTCAAGCCCGTAGTTTTCCTTGTTGGTGCAGCAGAATGTGCAGAAATCTGTGGCTGACCAATCGTCTTCTATCTCCCAGCCTGCAAAAGCGCTCAACAGCTCGTCGTTGAGCGGCTTCACATCGACCTGGTCAAAGGTGCTGGTTTTTTCTGGTTCGTGCTGATAGGTGCAAAGGTGGAAAAATGTTATTACGTCCCAGTCGCTTTCGGTGGAGTTTTCAATGCTCCACGCGTGTATCTCATCTTCTTTTTTGTCAGGGTACTCCCCATTGTGAAACAGCGCATATACGACCTCCTGAACCGTCCACGGCCAGTCGTATGTGAAGCACAACTCCTTGTACCTATCCGTTTTCCAGCCGTTGCCCGTCATCGAATTCAGCTCATCGCAGATCTCCTGCGAAAGCGAATCGCCTTGCGCCGCACCCTGCTTCACCAGTGCCTCTGCTCTTGAAAGCAGCTCCTTGTCCTTTGAAACCTTACCCCAATCAGTTGTTTTATTTGCCATGCTTTTTCCTCCCCTTGCAGTCTTATTCTGCTTTTTTTCAAAAACGTTTCCTGATGCATAGCTGCTTGTTGTTTGTATCCCGAAGTGATCCGTGCAGGAACATGAAAGACAGAAATGCCGCAATAAACAGTGTTTGAACAGCTGAGAATATCAGATGATAAGTGCCATATTTGTCATAGCGATAGACATCTCGATAGAGAATACTATGATCTGGTGTACCAGGAACAGTGCCGTGATATTTGATACCGTTGATTTATCGTCCGAGCCTATCGGAGTATAGTCGAGCGAAACGAGCATAGTCGCATGCATAGACCTCATCGGTCTGTCATAGCTTGCAACAAGGCCCTTATAGCCTTTCTTGTCAGCAAGTTCATCATCAACAGCGCAGATGTCATCGAGCAATGTGTTTACGTCAACATCAAGAACAGCAAGGCAGGCAAGCAGAGCAATAGACTGATCCCTGCGGTATTTTTTCCCTCTCTCTCTGAGACCGTCAAACAGAGCCTTGAAGCGTGCGCATTTTTCATAGGCAGGCTTGTCCGAAAGTGTGAGAACAAGGGCTGCGGTCTGTCTGCTGCCCGTAGTTCCGTAGTCTTTCAGCTCCTCCATTACTATTTCGGATTCGCTCACTATCTTATCGACAGGCTGGTTTTTCATCGCCAGCAGGATAGACATTACAGCGTCATCGCCGCCTGTCACCAGCTTGTGTTTTGCCTTGATAGCCTCGTAGATCTCTTTTCCGCCTGCAATAAGCTTGTCAATATCATTAGAGCCTTTAAGTTTTTTGATCATCATTGCCATAAGCGACATATACTCTGACCAGCCAAAAGATTCTTTCAGAAGTTCATTGGTTTTAACTGCGTCCTGTATCTCTCCCTCAGGATCGCTGCTGACTGCAACAAGACAGGTGGTCGGAGCAAAAGCAGAGCCACGGAATGATGAAAAAGCACTTGCATTTTCTTTGACTATCGCTTTGCTTTTTTCAATCAGCTCTGCATCGGCTCTCTTGCCGTTTGCAGCAAAGATATAGGCACACAACGGGTGAACTATCGAGTATTCCCATTTGAGCTGTCCGCCGATGATCTCACGGTCGGTGTTGTACTGGTCACAGATGCGCTTTAATGAATCTCTCATGATTTTTTCCTCCTATTTTGTCTCAGTATTATTAATGACATTTATTTTTTCTGGCTAACTTCTATTTCTCGTTTGCTTCGCTGAAAAAGACTATAACATCAGCGCTTTTTTCAAATCTCGTGTTTTTCTTAAACTTAGTCACTCCGTTTATCATTACTGATAATACTGTGTCAGGTTCGGTCTTCTGTTTTGACTTTTTCTTTTTCTCTGCTTTCGGAGCGCTGGTCACCGAAGAAAAACCGAGTTGTCTGAACTCAGATAATACCTCATCAACGTTTTTGCTGTTAAAGTAGCTGCTGCTGTGAGAAACTGCTATAAAGCTGTCCGCCTGCTGCGCGTTACCCTTTGAGACAAAGCAGGCTATTACGCACTCTGCGGTCTTATCGACCGGTTCGCCCTGATCAAACTCCCATCTGCCGTCGATCTTTACACCTGCAGTCTTATGGTCGTTATTCGATGCATCTGAGGAGATGACCTCAGTGCGTGAGATACCGTTAAAGCCTGCGGCTTCAAGCTCCTCTCTGACAGTATCAAAAGGCTTGTCCTGAATATCCTTTGATGAGAACGGCAAAAGGATAACGTCATGTTCGGTGATGCCGTTTGATTCTTCCTCAACATATTTGCAGACACGGTCAAAATCCTCAGAAGCTGCCCATTTATTGCAGACATATGCCTTCTCGGCACAGAAGGGATGATCTTTACGCTTTCGGTTCAGATCCTCAAAAGCCTTGTTTTTGATCTCCTTATCTGCCAGAGTGTATTCCTCTCCCTGCCGTAAGAATTCCTCTTTATCAGGCTTGAACGGCAGTTTGCTGCTGTATCCCGCATAGTACATATAAAGCTCGGTCAGCTTATCGCTTGTGCCGTCGCAGACTGCGGCAACTCTGTCCGCCGAGTATTCGCTTGCTCTCAGCCAGTTGTAGAAACCGCTTTCAAGCAAGGGGGAAACAGTGGAGTTGATGTCACTGATAAGCCCTCTCCAGATAGCAAGATATGTGACCGTCGTATACTGAACATGTCCGCAGATGATATGACCGCATTCACGGGCAAGCACTGTCGGTACCAGTTCGGTCGGGATGCTTTCCAGCAGAGCAGAGGTGAGGACTATCATCGGCTTTTTTTCACCTATGGTATAGGCGTTGGGATAAGGATAGTTTTCGATATACATTTCCGGTATCTCTTCAATGCCCAGCTTATTGCAGAGGTCGGTGAGCATTTTATGATACTCCGGGAGCTGACGCTCGTTCACTCTCAGCTTTGAAGACAGCATTGCCAGCCTGAGATTACCGTCTCCCCATAATTTCATGAACAGTTTTAACGCTGTATTATAGCCCGGTATCTTGCCGAGAAGCCTCATGGCAGCTCGATCGGATGGGTTTATGAATACTTCAGGATTTATAGACACATCGGTCGCCTCCGTTTATTATTTTGTTTAAAGCAACGGTGCTATGACTCTGAGCAGATTATCCACGAACTTATGCAGCAAGCCTTTCTTTATGCTGTCCAGAGTGCGCTCGGTACATTTGCTTTGGGTATCGATATAGTCCTGTTTGAGCTTATTGATTATATCTGCCTTGTAGAATACTGAATTGCACTCAAAGTGCAGGAACAGGCTTCTGTAATCGAGATTTACCGTACCTATGCCGGCGATCTTGTCATCGGCTATAAATGCCTTTGCGTGAACAAAGCCGGGCGTGTACTCATATACCTTTACTCCTGCCCTGATCAGATCCTTGTAGTAGCTTCTGGTCATCCTGTGGACAATCTTCTTATCGCCGATAGCCGGAGTCATGATCCTGACATCTATTCCTCGCTTTGCGGCCCTGATAAATGCATCAAACAGAGCATCACCCAGCAGGAGATAAGGCGTATAGAACCAGATGTAATCGGTAGCAACAGAAAGCATATCCGTAAACAGCTCGTTGCTGGTATGCTCGTCACGCACGGGCGAATCATAGTATGGAATGATATATCCGTTATCGGGAACTTCGGCAGGGACATTTTTCTGCTCGGATTCTATCAGCTCAGCGGGTATCTTATGCAGAGCAAATGCGTTCCAGAACTCTGCAAACATATACGTATAGCTGTTTACAGCCTCGCCTGTGATGCGGAAAGCTATGTCCTTCCAGTGACCGAAACGCTGTATCTCGTTTATGTATTCGTCTGCAAGATTGATACCGCCGCTGTAAGCGACCTCGCCGTCAATGACCATTATTTTTCTATGGTCACGGTTGTTCAGCTGAGATTTTATAAGGAAGAACGGGTTGAACGGCACGCATTTTATTCCCAGCTCTTTGAGCTTTTTGATGTCAACTACGGAATATGTGCTTATACTTCCGAAATCATCATACATAACTCTTACATCAACGCCTTCAGCAGCTTTCCTGCCAAGTATCTCCGTCAGAGTACCCCAGAACTTGCCCGATGCTATGATGAAGTATTCGATAAAAACGAATTTTTTGGCATTTTCAAGATCCTTGCACATATCAGGGAAAGCATCTTCTCCGAGAGGGTAGTATTTTGATGTTCCGTTTTTGCAGATCGGAAAATTCGTTGACCCCGACAGGTGCCTGAGAGTCTGAGCGATACGGATATCACTTTTGGAAATATCGGAAAGGATCTCTTCTGTGCTGCTGCAGTCGGGAGACTTCAGGTCCTTGTTTGCGTGCTTCAGTCTGAATTTCAGCTTTTTTCCTGTGCTTTTGTGACCGAGCATAAGATAAAGCATTGCGCCGAAAATAGGCAGCGCGACGATCACCAGCACCCACAGCAGCCTGTAAGAGCTTTCCTCTCTTTTGGCGACAAGATATGGAACGAAGATCACCGCAAGCACTGTGAAAATAATGTGCAGAACTTTTCCGAGGTTATTATTCAGTACGCCGTTCAGGTTCGTAAGGAACATAAAGAACCATGCGACCTGCAAAACGATCGCAGGAAGAATTATAAGGATTCTGCCTATTATTTTTTTCATTATAAATTACATCCTTTGACAAGTATTATTGACACTATGCACCACATTAGTAAAAAAATAAACCATTTCGTTGCTACAAATGACTTGTCTATTAAAACTATGTCCATTATTTATTGATATTATAACACAGTTTTTCTATAAAGTCAAGAAACGCATAACAACAGTATTTAGTTTATATTTTTATACTTGTAACACGTTTGCAGACACATTTTCAGGAGGTTTGTTCAAAGTTTATACAAACTAATGACATATAACGGATATTATGTCATAATAATTTGTGCAATAACAGAGCTGATGAGTCTGGCTCTGTAAGAATAATAACCGTTTGGAGGAATTTCTTATGACTTACAAAGAAAAAATCGCTGAAGCACAGGCAAAAATGGACGAGCTTAAAGCCCAAATGGCTGCTGCTTCAGATAAAACAAAGGCTGCCCGTGCTCTGAAAAAAGAAGAGATCGCAACAGCCATTGAGTTGATAAGCGACGAAGTGGCTGAGACCGCAGAAGGCGATGTAAATGCTGCCAAGGAAAATATACGACTGGCAAAAGACCGCAAGAGCAGCAAGCTTTATGCGCTCAAGCTCAAGGCTCAGATGAAGTCTGAATCGATCAAGAAAAAGATAGCTGAAAGACGTGCCGAGAAGGATCAGGCAGCTATGGAGATGTATTTCCTCCGTCTGCTCAGCTATGCAGAGTGCTGCCAGGAGCAGGCATACGCTGCTGCGGTAGAAGCAAACCTGGTACTGCTTGAAGCTGCCGAGGTCGCTGCTGAGTACATTGAGCGCTACGGTAATGCAGAGATATCAGAGAAGGCTGTTGCAGAGGCTTCCGCAGATACAGATGCGGCTGAGTAAGAATTGTTTATCGAACTGGTTTATGACCGGCTCAGGCCGATACCAATACAAGGTATCGGCCTTATAGTTTATAGAAAAGAGGAGATAATTTTGCTGTTTGAATCATTGGACAAGCTGAAGCGAAATTCAATAATGACCGCAATACTTCTCATGGCTCTCGGAGCTGTGATAATCATCTGTCCCAATGAGCATCTGGGTATGCTGCTGCTTGCAGGCGGCTATACCCTCGTTATTTTCGCTATAGTCATGATGCTCAATTTTCTTTCCGGAAAAAATCCATAATGGAATACATCAAGTTCTGCGGCGCTCTTATCCTGGGACTTGTGGGATTCAGCGTGCTGGTGTTCAGAGACGATATTATGACTGTGCTTGCATGGCTGTCAGGATTTCTGCTTATCCTTGACGGTGCCAGAACTCTCATCCATTCCTTTACCTATGCCAGACGTTCCAAGCGCAAGGGCTGATGGATACTTACTATCCTGTCGCTCGCACTGGTCGCCGCAGGTGTTATAGTATTCGTTAATCCCTGGTGGGACACGTCCGACAAACTTGCTAAGGTGATAGGCTGTGCAGTCTTGTTTTCTTCAGTAATAAGCCTGGCACGCCTGTTATGGACATGGCCGCTCAGAGACACGCAGGGAGGGACAGAAGATGGCGAAGATTGATTTCAAAAAGATAGTAAAGGAAAAACTGCTTCAGGAACTTGATGCGATAAGGCTCGAAACCAAGGGCGACCGCCGTGAAATGAGCGCCCGCATGAAGGAGCTTCTGAAAAAAGAGATAGACGACTACCATAAGCGTGAAAAAACAAGGGGCGCTGAGATGATAAGCATTTTCTCGGCTCACAACTTCTATGCCAACGGCTTTACGCCCGTTGAGCTGCGCACGACTCTGGAAGATCTCGGACCTACTTACGTCAAGATAGGACAGATCATGTCAAGTCGTGTGGATCTGCTTCCAGAAGCCTACTGCAAAGAGCTTGAAAAGCTCAGGCAGAACGTCAAGCCTCTTTCCGCCGAGGTTGCCCGTGCGATAATTGAGGAGGAGACTGGCAAGACCATTGATGAGCTTTACAGCGAATTCAGGGACGAACCTTTAGGCTCGGCATCTATCGGACAGGCTCATTATGCAGTGCTTAAATACAACACGCCTGTAGTTACCAAGGTTCAGCGCCCGCTTATCGCTGATATGATGAAAAAAGATTATGCCCTGCTGAAAAAGCTGGCGAAGCTTGTAAATGTCGTTATGGATCAGGACGAGGACGAGCAGACCATTGATCTTCTGTCTATTATCGAGGAGCTTGAAAAGGTCACTGATGAGGAGCTTGACTTCCGTGTTGAGGCAAACAATACAAAATACTTCAAAGAGAACTGTATACCCGATGAGGAGAAGATAACCTGTCCGACAGTTATCGACGAGCTGACTACGAGCCGCATATTCACTATGACCTTCGTTGACGGCTATACCGTATCCCACAAGGACAGAATGATCGAGGACGGTTTTGACGTTATGCAGATCGGTCTTAATATTGCGGAAAACTTTCTTTATCAGGTATTCGACGTTGGTAGCTTCCACGCTGACCCGCATCAGGGAAATATCATGGTGAGCAAGGGAAAGCCATACTGGATAGACTTCGGAATGATCGGGCGTATCGGCAGCAAAGAGATAGACAGCGTTCAGAAGCTTGTGCTTTCTCTGCTGAGTGGAGATGTTGACGATCTGGTAAGCGGAATCACCTCAATGGGTGCGACTTCCGCCAAGACCGATACGGACAAACTGAAAGATGATGCAAAAGCTTTCATTGATAAGTACACAGGCGTAAAGGGCATCAGCGATATGGATATGTCACAGCTGTTCGATGAAGTGACTGAGCTTTCCTCAAAGCACTGCATAAAGCTCCCGGGAGAGTTCACCATGCTCGCTCGTGCTATACTTGCACTGGAAGGCGTTATTGAACAGCTTTGCCCTGATCTTGACCTGTTCAAGCTGGTATCGGACAAGATGATCGAGCGCCGCAAGAAAGAATTTGACCTCAAACAGAGCCTGCTTGGCTTCGGAAAGAATATTTTAAGCAGCGGCAAAAAGGTCAGCAAGCTGCCCGTTGCTCTTACTGATACGCTTAGTGAGCTTTCAAGCGGCAAGCTGAAGGTAAATGTTGGGCTAACGGGTGTAGAAGAACCGATGGAAAAGCTCGGTGTATATGTGAAATACGTTGTGCTTACTATCGTTGCCTGCGTATTGTTCATAGGCTCCTGTATTCTTGCCGGTAATGATATTACACCCAAGACACCCAACGGTATCCCGGTAATATCGGTGGCAGGGATCGTCTTTTCCATAGCCCTGACGATATACAGCATCGGAAAGCTGACTAAAAAAAATAGGCAAGGGCAAGTTCATCTGCTGCGGATCAGCAATGAGTATAAAAAACTAAAAGAGGCTGCTGCGTGTGCAACAGTCTCTTTTGTATGTTTATTGATCTATTCATTTTCCTGTCAATCGGTCACGTATCTGACAGACATATCCTCATATCATTTAAACTTAGTAAAATGAATACTTGAAAAGCGTGAGCCCAGATCTTTCAGATACGCCCTGTTTTCTTTTTGCTCAACAACAAGGATAGTAAGTGCTTCCCAGATCGTGACGGTCGTGGCAATATCGGCGGTATAGATAAAAATATTCTTCCAGACCGAGCCGCTTTCCCATGAACGCTGGACAAGCATCATCACGATGAAGAACATAAAGCCAGTAGCGATAAGTCCGATCGCAATACTTCTCCTTTTGCGGTTTTCTTTGATCCTGCTGCGCAGTTCAAGCTCAATGTTTTTCTTGTCAATATCGAAAAAAGATTCGTCCATATTAGTCAATTCCTTGATGTTCATATAAAGCTCCTTCCGTGATATTTATTTTATCATTCAGTTTGTATCTGCTTTTTTTCATCTTCTTTGTTACTGTCTGTTTTTCTGAATACAGCTGCAAGTATCGCACCTGAGATGTTGTGCCAAACTGAGAATATCGCTCCCGGCACGGCAGCCATTGACATATCAGGAAAAGCGCTGCCCGCAAGGGAAGTCGCAAGACCTGAGTTCTGCATACCGATCTCAACCGAGACAGCCTTCTTTCTTTTTGAGTCGAACTTGAAGATCAGACCGATAAGATAACCGAACAGATAACCCAGCAGATTGTGGAGTATCACCACAGCGAATATCACAGCACCGGTTGAGAGTATCTTCTTGGAGTTGTTTGAAACCACTATCGCCACGATTATGCAGATAGCCGTAACTGAAACCAATGGGAGTATGTCCTTGGCTTTTTCGGTGTATTTGCCAAACAGCCTGTTTATAAGCAGTCCCAGTGCGATCGGCACGAGTACGACCTGAACAATAGACAGGAACATCGACCATACATCAACATCAACAGATGTCTGCAAAAACAGATAGGTGAGTGCAGGGGTAAGCAGGGGAGCGAGCAGCGTGTTAACGCTCGTCATTCCCACCGACAGCGCCACGTCTCCGCCCGAAAGATAAGTTATTACGTTGCTGCTTGTTCCGCCGGGACATGTGCCTACAAGAACCACTCCAACAAGCAGTTCGTTTTCAAGCCCGAACAGTTTGCCAAGCCCGAAAGCGAGCAGCGGCATTATCAGAAACTGCGCAGCACAGCCGATCATTATGTCCTTCGGTCTTGAGAACACTACCGCAAAATCAGTCGGCTTCATGGTAAGTCCCATACCGAACATCACGACCATAAGCAGATAGTTGACTGAGCCGCTTGGTATCCATAGGCAGCTTTTTGGCACAAACAGCGCCAGAGCCGCCACGACGAGAACGATAACAGCCATAAACCTTGATATGAATTTGCTTACTGCTTTCATCAACAGATCACCAACCTTGCATCAAACCGAGTTCTATAAAAGTATCTGTACTTTATCACTACTTGCATTTTATCACAACAGAGCAGGTAAGTCAATATAACTGTTCCAGCAATGCCGGGACTATTGACATTTGTTCTGCAATGATGTATTATTATAACCACGAATGAGTCTTTCGGCGGTGTCGCCGGGACTCTGAGTGTCAACGATACAGCAACCGAAGTTTGCTTGCTGTGCGTGAATGTCGTATAAAAGTGAAATTGGAGGGCAGAGAGTATGGTAAAAGTATATGCACAAGACGGAGAGTTCGAGGTCGAGGGAACGTTCAACTTTGGGTACATCGGTGTGTTCAAGGACGATATGATCGAGATAGATGACCCCGACGAGATAAAGGATTGGGATATTACCAGTGATGTCCTTGGCTTTGAAGATTTCAGCGATGACCAGATAGCAGAATTCCTGACCAAGTATATAAACGATCTTGAAACGAGAGTTCAGAATGACATCAAGCGCATCAACGATATGTTCCTTATGAATATGTATGACGATATGGAAGGCTGCGGTGCAGAATTCTGGGAAATCCCTGAGCTGACTGTTGCATCTGCTATGCCGTCAGACCCTGAAGAAGCTGTATACAGTGATGAGCGTATGAGCGAACTTGGCAGTGTCAGCAGTGCGCTGCTCCAGTCTCAGAGAGACAGATCCGTCAAGGCACCCGATTTTGAGGCAGAGTTCAGACGCATATATCCGATGTTCAATCTGGACAATCTCATAGCCGGTATCGAGCCTGAGTATATGCATATAAGCGACTGCCATACCAGCTTTCAGTGTTCGGACAAATTCGGACCTGCACTGCTTTGCGCTGCATATGATTCTCTCGATGAACACCTGCAATTTACTGATTGGCATAATTTCTGATAAGATAACTCAAGCCCGGGAACGATAAACGTTCTCGGGCTTGTGCTTTTATGCCGTATTCAAAAACTTTTTTGATCTGCCTTGTGTGTACCATAGATCAGATGATTTCTTTTATCTGTTCTGCTCTTGTTCTGAAGAGCTTTTCAAGTTCACTGTTATGTGTGCGTACAAACTCTGTATTCTCTTCGCCTGCTGCATTTTCAAGCGCCTGAGCAAGCTCTGAAACATCGTCTGCACCGACAGATCTTGAAGCGCTCTTGAGCGAATGAACAAGTGTGCGGTACAGCTTTATATCATCTTTTTCAAGTGCATCATTGATCTCGCCCATACGTTTCTCGTATGATGCGGCAAAGTCACTCAGCATTTCTTTGTAGAATCCTTCATCTTCCATACAATACGACAGACCAGATGCAGTCGAGAAGCCTTGTTCAGAGAGCTTTTGCAAAGTGCCGCCGCTTCCCATAGCACTTTCGTCAGCCTTTTCAGCTGTTTTGTTCCCTGATGCGTTCAGATACTTTTCCAGCTTGTCGCTCAGCTCGTCAAGCTCGATAGGCTTGGACAGGTAGTCGTTAAATCCTGCGCTGAGGTATTTTTCTTTTGCACCCAGCACAGCATTTGCAGTAAGTGCAATAACGATAGTATCTTCTTTTATCAGCTTATCTTCTCTGAGCTTTTCAAGAGTTTCAATGCCGTCCATTTTTGGCATCATATGATCCAGAAGCAGAATATCATAATGCTTTTTGCACACAAGCTTGATGGTCTGTTCTCCCGAATCAGCAATATCAGGCGTGATGCCAAACAGTCTTAGCAGATTCTTTGCGACCTTCAGATTCATTTCATTATCGTCCGTAACAAGCACGCTTGCCTGCGGATACTGCTTATACTGCTTTTTCTTTTTGTCTGCTCTGTTCAGGCGTTGTTCAAGTGCGTTGCCTATCGGAGCAGCATCTGCTATTTCCTGTACCAGTTCAAATGAGAATTCCGAACCTTTTCCGTATACACTGTTGACCGTCAGTTTGCTGTTCATAAGTGTGAGCAGCTTTGTGACGATAGCCATTCCCAGTCCGGTTCCCTCAATGTTTCGGTTCCTTGTAGTTTCAAGTCTTGTAAACGACTCAAACAGTTTGTCAAGATCTTCCTCACGGATACCTATACCTGTATCCTTTACGGAAACCAGAAGTGTGATCTCGTTTTTGGTTGCCTGTTTGCACTTTATTTCAAGAGAAATGCTGCCTTTTTCAGTATACTTTACAGCATTGGTGAGCAGGTTTCCTATTACCTGTGTAACTCTTACATCGTCGCCTATGAGCGAGCTTGGAAGTGTCGGGTCGGCATTTACGATGAAATCCAGACCTTTTCCCTTGGCACGTTCTGAAACTGAATTGACCAGATTGTTTATCAGTGCGACCGTATCATATTTAACAGGAACGATCTCCATTTTGCCGTCTTCGATCTTGGAGAAATCAAGGATACTGTTTATGAGGGAGAGCAGAGTCCTTCCTGCTGTCTGTATGTTTTCGGAGTATTCGATTATGTTTTCATCGCCCGATTCCCTCAGTATCATTTCATTCATGCCCAGCACTGCGTTGATAGGCGTTCGTATCTCGTGTGACATCTGGGCTAGGAAATCGCCTTTGGCTTTGTTTGCGCTGTCAGCCGCTGCTTTTTCAAGTCTTAGGATCTCTGCCTCATAGGCTTTCTGCTGTTCGCTGATCTTTAAAGCCTCTGCTTCACGGCTGCTCTTTTGTTCTTTACGGTAAGCGATGTAATAAAA
This sequence comes from uncultured Clostridia bacterium, assembly GCA_947307175.1. Classification (GTDB taxonomy): domain Bacteria; phylum Bacillota; class Clostridia; order Oscillospirales; family Ruminococcaceae; genus Hominimerdicola. Next base: position 10,891 of record CAMZIK010000025.1, on the reverse strand, counting down.
CAGTGCGATAAGCACGAACACAATGGTATATATAACTATGTTGACGATGAACTGCGCATATACATCGATGAACAGGTCATCGTTATCAACAACGATAACAAGATACCACTGATCCATTATTTCTTTGGTGAATACGGTGCTGGTCTTGCCGTCAATATCCGATTCAAAGCGGCCTTTTTCCGATTCGGTAAGCTTTTTCATTACATCGGCGCCGCCGTTGAACTTGTAATAGTTGGTACCGTTTAGCGATTTATCGGGATGCGCTACAACTGTTCCGTTTTTATCGACAATGAATCCGTAGCCTTTGCCTTTGATGTTTGTTGATTCTATTACTTCCTGAAGATGAGTTGTATACACATCAAGTGAAACCACATCTTTACTGTTTGAGAGGCATTTGCAGACCGTAATGACCATTTCACCCGTCTGCGCATCGACATAAGGCGGAACGATGACAAGCTCTCCCTTTGCTTGCGATGATAATTTGTACCAGTCACGTTTTGTCGGGTCGTAGTCATCAGGCGGGACCCATTCGAGTCCGTCAAGATACTGACCGGAGATATAGCCGTATAGTCCGGTGTAGTTTTCGTCAAACTGGCTTTTATGCTTCTGTGTCTCAAGGACCAGATAGTCACTAATGGCTTTTGTCGGGACCTTGCTCTGTATCATTACGTCAACAGTATCGGCAGTGACCCACAGCACGCTTTTCGTCGTATCGAGGTAGTTGCCCAGAGCTGCGGAAACTCCGGAGATCTTATCATTTCCCACCTCATATATGTTGGAAACAGATATACGGTAAAAAAGTGCAGAAGTATAGATAACCACCAGAACCATAAGAATAAAAGTAATGGCAAGCGGAAGGGTAAGGGTAAGTTTACTCTTTTTCATTTTCGATCACCTGCGGTCATAAACTATCAGATCGGTCATTGTCAGTGCAGGCATTTATCCCTGCATCAGTTCTTGCTGATATTATAACACACAAGCCTGCAAAGGTCAATAAAAATGCTTTTACAAAATACGCTCGTGTGCAAAAAAAGAACCAGCCTTTTTGCGAGGCTGGCTCTTTGTTATCAAACTATATGTTTTGCGATCTTTTCCACAAGTTTGTCAGGGAAAGCTCCCGTTCCGCCGAAGATGCAGATCCTATCGAACTTCATTGTTTTGAAGTATTCTTTCTGCGCATCGTTCAGTCCGCCTGCTGCGATCATCAGAGGTGACCTGTTGATCGCTGCGTAAACTCCGCCTGCAAGTGCGTCGATGAAATCTGCACCCGTTGCAACGCACAGCGTCTTTCCTGTCAGGATATTGCTGAATCTTGCATTCACTGCTGCGCATGTCTCATATCTGTCGTTGCCTGCGACTCTCTCAGGTGTTACTCCCAGTGCTTCGCCTGCCTGCTGGAGCATTTCATCGGAGATAACTCCTGTCCCGCCAATGACGTATGCTTTCTTTACACTTCCCTTGATGCTCTCAAGGTAAGCCTTTGAAGTAGGATTGATCGTTCCCTTGGTGCTGAGATAGATTATCGGTGAGTTCTTTACTGCCGCTGCGGTGTTGGCTGAAAGCGCATCTGCAAATTTGTTAGCGTAAACGAGGAATACTTCCTCAGGCTTTTTGCCATTGAGCTGGTCTACCTTCTTTGCAATCTCAACTGCGGTCTCATACCTTGTATCTCCCCACAGCCTTTGTACCTTTATGCCCTGCTTTGTGAACTGTGCAGCTGCCTCTGCGCTTACAACGCCTTCACCGCCTACGATGTAGACGTTTTTTGCGCCAAGGCGCTTTACCTCATTAAGCGTAACCTCAGGTACACTGTCAACTGTTGAGAGAAGTATCGGGGCTTTGAGCTTGACTGCGAGCGGAACAGCTGCAAGCGCATCAGGATAATTCTCGCCGCATGCAATAACGACTGTATCAGCTGTCTGATAGCTCTTGCTGGAAATTACCGCTGCTGTCTGGTATCTGTTGTCGCCAGCGATACGCTCGACAGCGCCGTTTACAGTTCTTGTTGTCTCTTTTCCGCAGACTGTGCAGACTCTCTTCTGAGTCGAAGTTCCGTTTTTGATATTGAATGAAACCGTCTTCCATTCGCTCCATTTATGACCCGTCTTTGTTATCGTTACGGTCTTGGTGTCGGTGTAAGTCTTTCCATTGAACGTTACTGCAGCGGTGTAAATGGTCTTTCCGTCTGCTTCACAAGTAGCTTTAGTTGTCTTGGAAGTTATCTTCGCAGCCATTGTCTTAACGTGTGTCTTATCGTTTGCACAAACAAATTTTGCACTTGCTGATTTTGTTCCATTCCAAATCCAAGTAGGCTCGCCATACTTGTGACCCGTCTTTGTTATCGTTACAGTCTTGGTGTCGGAATATGTTTTGCCGTTGAACGTAACCGTTGCGGTATAAACTGTTTTTCCGTCCTTTTCACAGGTCGCCTTGGTCGTCTTCAATGTTATCTTAGCCTTGACCGTCTCAACGTGGTTCTTGTCGTTCGCACAGATGAATTTTGCTGTTGCTGAATCAGTACCGTTCCATGTCCAGGTCGGTTCACCGTACTTGTGACCGAGCTTGTCGATTTTAACTGTCTTGGTGTCGGTGTAAGTTTTGCCGTTGAATGTCACAGTTGCCGTGTAGACTGTCTTTCCGTCTGCTTCACAAGTAGCTTTAGTTGTCTTGGAAGTGATCTTCGCATCAACAGTCTCAACATGGCTCTTGTCGTTTGCACAAACGAATTCCGCTGTTGCAGTCTTTACTCCGTCCCATGTCCATGTCGGTTCGCCCCACTTGTGACCCGTCTTTGTTATCGTTACGGTCTTGGTGTCGGTATATGTTTTGCCGTTGAATGTCACAGTTGCCGTGTAGACTGTCTTTCCGTCAGCCGCACAAGTCGCCTTGGTCGTCTTTGATGTTATCTTCGCCTTTACCGTCTCAACATGGCTCTTGTCGTTTGCACAAACGAATTCCGCTGTTGCAGTCTTTACTCCGTCCCATGTCCATGTCGGTTCGCCCCACTTGTGACCCGTCTTTGTTATCGTTACGGTCTTGGTGTCGGTATATGTTTTGCCGTTGAATGTCACAGTTGCCGTGTAGACTGTCTTTCCGTCCTTTTCACAGGTCGCCGGTGTTGTCTTAGATGTGATAGTTGCCTTGACCGTTTCAATATGTTTTTCATCGTGTTCACAGACGAACTCTGCGCTTGCCGATCTTGTACCGTTCCACGACCATGTCGGTTCGCCGAAGCTGTGTTTCGTTGCTTTCAGAACGATCTCGTCAGGATCAACTTCCGTTCCTTTTGTATCCTTGTAAAGCTTGCCGTCTGAGCCCTTGTAATACTCGATGTTTCCGTCATTTTCACAGGTCGGCTCAACTCTTTCGACCTTGGTTGCAGTTACTGCTTTTATGGTCGTGTTCTTTGTGATCTTTACGCCGTAAACTCCGTTTGTTGCGGTCAGAGCGCTGCTTCCGTTCTTGACATCGCCGATTACATAGTAACCGCTGTTGACTTTGAACTTAACGGTCGTTCCGTAATCATAGCTGTTCTGCGCCGTACCAACAACGCTCATATTCTTTGGCAGCGTCAGTGTGTACTTGTTGACCGTCCACTTTGCATAGTATTTCTTGTTGTCCGTGCTGCCCTTTGCGATAGTTTTTACAGCATCTCCCGAAAGGTCTTTCTTGGTGAACCAGCCGCCGAAGGTGTAGCCTGTTCTTGTCGGTGTCGGAAGCGTTATTGTATCGGACTCTACCGTGTAGCTTGTCGTAGCATCTGCCGGGTTTTTGCCGCCGTTCAGCTCGTAAGCAATGGTATAGCTGATTGTCTCAAACTTAGGTGTTACAGTCACATCAAGGTCAGGCATAGTGAACTTATTGTCATTAACTGTCACGGTCTTGTTTGCTGAATCCTTGACTGTAAGGCTCTTGAGCTTGTATCCCTTGATCGGGGTGACGGTAAGGGTAACTGTTTCGTCCATATCGGCAGTTGCCTTGTCAGCGGTCACCTTTCCGCCCGTGACTTTCTTCACCGTGATCTTTCCGGGGTCGGAAACGAACGTAACATTGACATCGTCGTCTTCGCCCTTGCTGAACTTTGCAAGATATGCCTCAAGCGTTCCCTTCGGGACATGGCACTTTGTAAGCTTGAATTTATAGCCGCTTGAAGTACCTGTGTCCGACCCGTTAGGTGCTTCGTACATAAAATCTATGATCGCATCGCCCATAAGCACATCAATGCCGCCTGCCCATGTCAGAGCGTCAACGTTGGTAACGTAGATGTAAACGTCAGTGACCTGTCCGCATTCGCCGAACGCACTCTGACTGTTTGTAAACTCCTCATCTTGTTCTATCTCACCGATCTGAGTAACGGTGCTTGGTATCGTAACGGTCTTGAGTCTTTCGCAGGCTCTGAATGCATCAGGCTTTATAGTTTTAAGACCCTCTGGCAGAACAAGCTCCTCGATATTGACGCAGCCGCAGAAAGCACTATTACCGATAGTTGCAAGATTGCTCTTTCCTGTGGTCTCGTTTGTTGCGAAAGTCAGAGTTTCTATGCCACTGCAGCTGACGAACGCATCAGCCCCGATGCTTGAAAGGGTGCTTGGTATCGTGATCTCTTTGAGCGTATTGCAGCTGTCGAAAGCGACTGCGCCGATGAGGTCAAGACCCTCTGGCAGTGTGATCGCCGCAAGATTGTAGCAGTTCTCGAAAGCACCCTGACCTATCTTTGCAGCTTTGGCAGGGATATTTGCTGATGTGAGGTTCTCACACTCAAAGAACGAATACTCGCCGATAGTGGTTATGTTATCGTCTATCACGACAGAGGTTATATTGTCTCTTTCCTCGTACCACGGTGTCGTATAAGTGTCGAGGTCGTAATCGTACTCGAAATCCCACATCGCACCTTTGCCTGTGATAGTGAGTTTTCCGTCGCCGTCAAGCTCCCAGTAAGCCTCGTCGCCGCACTGTCCGCTGCACACGAACTTCACGTTGACGGTCTCATCGAATTTGTCAATGTAAGCGGAAAGCGTGCCAGCAGGAACGTGGCACTTTGTGGTTTTTGCAGGTTCTTTTATGAAAGAATCTTGGGGGTATTGCCATATTATAATATTGGACGGGTCTGCAACGAGCATATAAACGTCGGCGCAGGCGGTACATAAACGGAACGCAGCATTCTTTATCGTAGTAACACCCTCGGGCATAGTTACAGATTCAAGCGCTGTGCAGTTTGTAAACGCATATTCTCCGATCGTTTTGAGTTTGCTGCCCTCGGCAAAAGTAAGTGTTTTAAGACCGATGCAGCTGTAAAATGCACGATTGCCTATAGAAATCACGCTTGCGGGGATAGTGACAGAGTCGAAGTCGTCCGATGTAAATACAAAAAACGCATAATCGCCTATTTTTGTTATGCCATTTGCTATCTCAATAGTTGTGATATTTTTTCTGTTATCATACCACGGGGAAGTAATGCCATTGGCAGTTATCTCATAGTCATACATCGCACCCGTGCCGACGATAGAGAGCTTGTCCTTTTTTTCGTCGCCGTCGGTGTCGGTGAGCGTCCAGAACGCGTTATCGCCGCACTTGCCGCCGAGGTCGTCAACAAATGTCAGGTTAAGATAACCTAAGAATGTTTCGTATGCTGTTTTTTTGCCTCTGAGGACGTGGCAGACCGTACCCTTGTTTTCTTTGAACGAATTGGCATTGAGATCGCCGTCATCTGGCCATGCCAGCGTATACGGGTTAGCAACAAAACAATAAATGTTCTCGACACTGCGGCATTCATAGAAAGCATTTCTGGAAACCGTTTTCAGAGTGCTCGGTAAAACAATAGTTTTTAAAGCGTAAGCTTCTGCAAATGCGTTTTCGTAGATGAATTTTGTTCCCTCCGGAAGATACAGTTCTCTCAGATTACTGCAATAACTGAACGCATTATCATCGATTTTTTTCAGCATACTGCCCTTTGCTATGTTCAGTTCACTAAGATCCGTATTATAAAAAAAAGCGAATGAGCCGATAGTTTCTACAGATGCAGGAATAGACACCTTATTGATGTCATAGCAATAGAATGCATAATTTCCGATACTTTTTACGCCTTCAGCTATCTCGATGCTGTTTATGATGCTTTTATATTTGTCCCATGGAGCATTCGTGGAATAGGGATCTAAACCACTCACATAGTTATACATATAGCCATTGCCTTCTATGACGAGCTTTCCGTCGCTGTCAAGCGACCAGGTCGCATTATCGCCGCACTCTCCGCCGTCTATTATCGTCGCTGCACTCGCAGTTATCTCCGAGCCGAACAAGCCCGTGAAATCGCTGCCCGAAGGTATCGCCGTGCCGACCATCAGCAGCGCCAGCGCCATAGCCGTTATCCTTTTGAAAAGCTTACTTTTCATTGTTTTCCCCCATTTCTTAACGTATACTGATTTTGTCTGATATTTTAACAATGTATTTCCACGCTGATTATACTACATATCTATACAAAAGTCAATGATCTCATCCCGAAGTTCTGTCTGTTTTTACAAAAAAAACTTGACGAATCCTTTGCGCTGTGATATAATAAATACGACCGATTTGGTATGATTATTTAACCAATCGGCAGTGGGAGAAATATAGTTTAAAGAAGAATGGGGGAGAAATATAAATGGGAAGAATAAAAAAGCGGTTTTCTAAGATCATCGCTTGCTGCCTTGCGATGATAATGACTGTCGGCGGCAATGCAGCGTCTTTTGTGAGCGAGGCGTACAGCCCGTATGCCGCACACATCAAGCCTGTAAAGGTCACGGCTAAGAATTTCCCTGACGACACGTTCAGAGCGTATGTTTCAAGCGCTTTTGACACTGATAAGAATGGGATACTCGATCCTGACGAGCTGCTTGTCGCAAGGAACATCCACTGCGACAGAATGGGTATCAAGACCCTCAAAGGCATCGAGCATCTTGTTGAGCTGCGTGGAGTCTATGCATCATTCAACGAGCTGACGGAGCTTGACCTGAGCAAAAACCCTGAGATCACTGGCGTGTGGGTATCAAACAACAAATTTACAAAGCTGGATTTTACAGCGAACAAGAAAACTCTGGAATGGCTCTACTGCTTTGACAACCCGACACTTAAAACGCTCAATCTTAAAGGCTGCAAGAAGATGTCGTATCTCGAATGCAGCGAGTGTAACCTCAGAACTCTGGACGTAAGCGAGTTTACCAAGCTTGAACATCTTATCTGTGCTTCCTGCGGACTGAGCAAGCTTGATCTGAGCAAGAACATCAATCTGACGCACCTTGATGCGTTCAACAATCCAGATAACGGATATGATTATCCGCTCAACAACAAGCTGACAAAGCTTGATCTGTCTAACAACCCGAAGATGAAGCGTCTGGACATCTGGGCAAACTACAACCTGAAAAACGTTGATATAAGTGTGTGCCCGGGACTCCAGTATTACAACTGCGCAATGATCGGCGCTACCAAGCTTGATCTTAGCAAGAACCCAGAGCTGAACAAGCTCAACTGCTCATACAACAAGAACCTTACAAAGCTTGATCTTTCCAAGAATCCGAAAATGGCTTGCCTTATATGCAACGACTGTCCGATAAAGTCTCTTGATCTGACGCACAATCCGTATATGCGTTATCTGCACGCAGGCCTTTGCAGCTTTACCTCACTCAATATCGGCAGCTGCCCTTATCTTCTGAAGACATATAAAGACGGCAAATATGAAAAAGAATATATGGACGGTGTGCCTGTCGGTCAGTCATGGACTATCAACTACGGCGGAGACGACTCAACGGGCAACGACCAGATATTCTACATCTGGATCAACAAAAATGTAAAGATCAGTACAAAAGCAACAGTTGATATTTCCGACCTGTATCCAGATCAGGACTCAAACATTACCAATACAAAGAATCTTGTCACAAGAGAAGCGTTTGTACAGACTCTGTATAAAATGGCTGGAAGCCCGAGCGTTAAGGGTCTCAAGTCGAGATTCAAAGATGTCAAGGCAGGCTCATGGTATGAGGACGCTCTGAAGTGGGGCGAGAAAAACGCTATATGTGTCGGCTACCCATACAGCACCGCAGATGTTTTCGGCGTGGGTAAATACATCTCAAGACAGGACGCTGTATTCATGCTGATGAGATACTCCGAGCTTATGGGCTATGAGAGAGCTATCGACTTCGGCAGGAGCGATGATTATTTAGATTATTATGATGTGGACTTCGATCACTGGGAGGCTATCTGCTGGAGCGCAACATGGCATATCATGGAGGGCAAAGGCGCACCTGGTGCATCAAAGGAAGAACAGAGGATAGACCCTTACGGCAAGGCAACACGTGCCGAGCTTAAAGAGATGCTCAAAAATCTGTACGATGTAAATAAGATCAAAACTGCTGTACCCGATATTTATAAGCCGCCCACGGTCAAGACCTACACAGTTAAGTTCGTAAACGATGATGGAACAGTTCTCCAGTCGGGCGAGGTCGAGAAAGGCAAAATGCCGAGCTACAGCGGAAAGACACCGACCAAGAGCTCGACAGCTAATTACGTTTATACTTTCAAGGGCTGGGACAAGCCGCTTGCCAAGGTAACAGGTAATGTAACATACAAAGCTACATATATCAAAAAGAAGATCAATGTAACTGTTACACGCCTTGCAGGAGCAAATCGCTACGAAACTGCAAAGATCATCTCAGATAAGATGTATAAGACCGCTGACACAGTCGTTCTTGCAACAGGTCTTTCATTCAATGACGCACTCGTTGCAGTGCCTCTTGCAAGCGCTTATGATGCACCTCTGCTGCTTGCAACTGAAAGGCACATCACCGATCAGACTCTTGCAGAACTCAAACGCCTCAAAGCAAAGAACGTTATCGTTGTAAGCACAAACGGCGCTATCGGCTCAAATGCTAAGGCTGAACTCAAGGGCTACAAAGCAACATACATCGAAGGCAAGACTTGCTTTGAAACAGCTGCAAAGGTAGCTAAGGCACTGCAGACCAAGACAAAGAAAGCACCCGATACTATCTTCTTTGCAACTGATTCAGCGTTTGCTGATGCGCTTTCGGCAAGCCCTGTGGCTGCTACAATGGGCGCACCTATAATCTATCTGAAAAACACGGGAAGTATTGATTCAGCTACGGCAAACTACCTCAAATCCGTAAAGGGCAAAGTCAAGAACGCATACATCATCGGCGGCGACGGAGTTATCTCAAACGCTATGATGAAGAACGTTGCAACGGCACTCGGACTTACATCGGGCAAGACCGTTCAGAGAGTTTCGGGAATGAACAGATATGAGACCTGTGTTGCAGTAAACAACAAGTTCAAGTCTGTTCTCAGCTCAGACGGTATCTGCGTGGCAAAGGGCTTGGATTTCCCTGATGCACTCGCTGGCGGCGTTTACGCAGCAAAGAACAAGCAGGCGCTGTTCCTTGCGGACGGAAAGAAACTTCAGGACGTTCAGAAAACTTACCTCAAAGGTAAAGATCCTACTGAGATAACCATTTTCGGCGGCACAGGAGCAGTTCCCGACGAGCTTAAAGATGAGATATTGAGAGCAATAGTATAAAGACAAGAGCAGTATCCATAATGGGTGCTGCTCTTTTTTCAGTTAAAACAGACTGCATTGATCTGATACAAAGATCACGGTAAATTATGAGTTAAAATAATTTATTCTTGCGAAGAAAAGTGGTATAATGTCTACGGTATGTTAACAACGGATTTACAACATTTTACTATTTTGGGGTCTTGTTTTTGTTCAGATAGGTGGATAAGAATGAGAAGAAGCTTTTCAAAAGGATAACGGCTATGGCGGTGGCTGCTGTGCGTGGTGTCAGGCTCTTGAAGGCAGATACAACTATGCTGATGCACCCGACGATATTTTCCGCCGCCACGATAACTGCACCTGTACAGTGACATATGAGTGCGGCAGAATGCGGCAGGATGTCTGGTCGAAAAAGACGTGGGAAGCAGACCCGAAAGATGTTGAGGCTCGCATAGCTGCATCGGAGGCGGCAAGACCAACGGTCAAAACCCCAGCTGAAGCACAGGCACTCAATGAGCAGAGCAAGAGCAACATCACGGTGCTAAGCAAAGAGCAAGCCGAAGCCTTAAACAAGCAGAGCCAGCCGATAGTACATACGCCCGAGCAGGCGGCAGAGCTTGAAAAACAGATGCTTGAAAATAAGAGTAATGTTAACAATTTATCACTTGAAAAACAGGGCGAAAGTGATATAATGCCAGTAGGTCATAAACTTGCTATGGCTGAAAACAGCGATGTGCTAAAGTATGATGTTGAGGTTGATCCTAAAAGCGTTGAAGAATTCAAGAGCTATGTTGAAAACAACCTCGGTATCAAGTATATTCAGGGGATAGATAAGCTACAAAACGGTTCATCGGCACAAGAAATCGTATCTGTAATCAACGAACTTTCATCGAGATTCGGTGCGAAATACACTCAAATCGAAATCTACGATGGTGGAGATAGTCGTGAAATAGCAGAATCGATTCTGACTAAATTAAGATTGAATTCTCAATATATGAACCGACCAACCGCATTACAGGCGTTGCTTGATGAATGGGAAAATGACAATTTCATTCCCAAAGGTTGTAATTCAACAGAGTATGTCGGTAAGCACGAATACTTTCATATGCTGTTTAATCAAGATATTGACAACCCAAAATCTAAGATTAACACCTTGCTTACTCGATATGCAAAAGATGGCGGTACAGGAGTTTCAACGAATGGCGATAAAAGTAGACATGAGTTTGTATCAGATTTGATGTGTTATAACGGAAAAGAAAAGAAAGCGAATAGACTTAAAGAGGCAATTCTTGCTTTGAAAGATAGAGAAGAGCAAAACACCTGCTGGAAGAAACTGCAAAAACAAATGAATGGCAG
>CAMZIK010000024.1 GCA_947307175.1 uncultured Clostridia bacterium | reverse complement strand
GCTGCTGTTGGGGCTGTACGACCTCCTGCTGTGGTGGCTGTCCGCCTTCCTGCTGGGGTGGCTGTACGGCTTCCTGCTGTTGTCCGCCTCCGCCATCGTTCACGGGCTGCTGTCCACCCTGCAGTACAACATTATTCTGCTGAGGGACTACAGGTTGATTATCGTCAGCGAACACTTGTGCCGCGGGGTCGTTTCCAAGCGGCATACTGTTTCTTCCTGCTTGAGGAACCTGATCAAGCAACGGGTCATGTCCAGGTACAAAACTATCTCGTCTCGGCATATTATAACACCACCTTTACTACAAGGGAATAATTCACTGTTCAAATTTGATACCTGTTGCTTTTATGTATCCTGTCTTTCCCTGATACTCGCACTTGTACCAAACTCCGTTTTCACCCTGCTCGGTGCTTGTCACCTTGACATGAGCGCCCTGCTTGAGTTCTGCTATAACAGCTTTATTGAATGACGCACCCGTCCTGAAATTAACTGCACTTGCCACAACACCGACAGTTGCGTTCTCAGCATCGGCGGCAGACTCACAAGTCTCTGAATTCTCGGCAGCTTCAGCCTCTGCTTCAACTGTCTCTTCAGTGTTTTCCTGCTCTGAAGCAGCTTCTTCCAGTATCTCTTCCGATACGGGTTCGGGGTTCTTTTTCTTCCTTGCCATATCTGTTACTCCTCTGCAATTTAATACATTAACGTACATTTACACAATAAGACCGCTCGGCAGAACGGTCTTATTTGCTCAACATATCTTATGAAACTCTTGTCATACCTTCGTGTGCGATCTCGATAGACTCGATAGCAACTTCCGAAGCAGATGCATTGAAATCAGGAGCTGTATATCTCATAGGCCAAGCATTGATTACCTGCCATGAAGCTGCCGGAGCACCTTCTTCATCAAGCAGAGTTATTGTAATGGTCTTTCTGTCAACTGCTCCGTTCACGCCGGTTATCATCCAGTCATAGATCGCTGTTGAATCAACAAGTCCCTGTCTGAGAGTAATGTTACCGTATCTCTTGAGTCCCGGAACTTTCGACGGCGTAGTTTCCATGTCGCCTTCTCTGTACTCTACTACATCTATGGAAGCGTCAAAACCTGTTGCCTCGGAAAATCCTCCGGCATCTATACCGTCTATTTCGACTTTATACCTAAACCGTGTATGTGGATAAATCATACTTTACATCCCCCTTTACTTATTCCGAATCGCCGGTCTTCTGAGTGATCCTGAAGATCACAAATTCGGCAGGCTTAACAGGTGCAACACCAATTACGCAGACCAGACGTCCGTTGTCTATATCGTCCTGGCTCATGGTGCTTCTGCCGATATTTACGAAGAATGCTTCGTCGGCAGTTGATCCGGCGAGGGAGCCGTTTCTCCACATTCCGTTCAGGAACACGCTGATCGTTCTGTGTACTCTTGTCCAGAGAGCCTCATCATTCGGCTCAAATACTGCCCAGTTCGTATTAGCCTTGATAGTCTCCTCAAGGTAAATGAACAGACGGCGAACATTGACATATTTCCAGCTTGGATCGCTTGTAGCTGTTCTTGCGCCCCAGACTCTTATACCCTGTCCGGGGAATGGACGGATAAGGTTAACACCCTTAGGATTCAGAACATCCTGTTCACCCTTGTTGAACTGGATATCCAGACCTACGCAGGATCTTACGACCTCGTTTGCAGGTGCCTTATGAACGCCTCTTGTGTTATCGCTTCTTGCGAATATACCCAGTATCGAACCGGACGGTGGGATAGCGATATTTTTCTTATCCAGCGGATCAAATACTGTGAGCCACGGATGATAGAGAGCAGCATAGCTTGAAGAGAATATATCTCTGTGAGCAATGATCTCATCGACCTTCTTAGCATTTCTCGGAACATCGAGTACTGCGAATCTGCTTCCGAGGTTCTCGCAGTGAGCAACGAGAGTAAGCTGAACATTAGGATCTGTGATACCTGGTACAGCCATTATAGAAACCACATCGTTGTCAAGGAATGACTGGATGCCTGTTCTATTGCCTGCGCCGTTGTCCACGCCTATGAAATCACCCGCAGTTATATCGGAAGCCGAACCGTTGCTGCCGCCTGCAAATTCAACGGCAACTACTGTCTCATCTTCTGTGCAGAGCGTTCCGAAAGGATAGCCTATCTCGTTTGCGCCCTTATACTCTACATTTATAAGATCAGACTTAGCAGTCTTCTTGGAAATGTAGTTAGGCGACTCGATATTGAACGAGAGGTTATCATATGTCTCTGTGGAATCATCATATCTTACTTCCATAGAGATCTCACAAGTGTAGATCACCTTTGCAGGAAGAAGATTGTTATCGGTAATATCGGTAGAGAAATCATTTGTAAATGTGATAACATTGTCCTGATTCTTCTCGACCTTGTTATATTCGATATTGTCACCGTCAGTGAAAGCAACGATGTCGCCGGGGATAAATCCTGCGCCGTTCTTTACTCTGTACTTTCTGTCGCCGACAAGATCAAATGCCTGAGTCTTAGCCTTTGAAGCCGGAGTGATCTTGAGGCTGATGTTGTCGCCCCACAGGCCTGGATCCTTTGCTGTGAATTCAAGCTCGCCTACTTTTGCCTCAGCAGCCTTGGCACTTGACGGAGCAACTCTTGAAATATAAGCACGAGTACCACCGTTGATAAAGAAATGCTCAACTGCATAAGCAAGGAAACGATACTCTCCGAACTCGTTCTCGGAAAGGAATCCGCCGTACTTTCTTCTGAAGTCAGCGAAATTAGTTACGAGCTGCGGAACTCCGCCTATCTGGCCTTTTTCTGCAAGACCAACAAATCCGGCGGTGCTTGTTCCAACACCCTCCATAGGCTTTCCGCCTGACTCAAACTCCTCGACATATACACCGGGAGATAAATATTCTGCCATAAAGATCGCTTTTACCCTAATATTCAGGGTAAAAACCGTTCCCCCTTTCGATTTTGATTTTCGCTTTTACACGAATGTTTTGTAATTACAATTATAATATAGCACCCCGTTATAACAAAAACTATAACACAAACTCTAATTTCTCTAATCCAAGCTATAACCCAGGCACAAAAAAGCACAGCGCGAGTCTGGTCACGTTGTGCTTTCCTTTTTGGTCTCTTCGTTATTCTCATCAGCCGTATCATCAGTGTTTTCGTCTGTTCCGTCCTGAACAGCGAGTTCTTCTTTCGTCAGGGTATCCTGCTCAGCCTCATCTTTTTCAATGTCATATGTCTTTCTTCTGGCTTTTCTGAGCCTTGCCATGAATCTGTCCCTGTATTCCGTTTCTTTCAGGACTCGCCTTTCGAGCTTTTCACGCTCAGCATAATTATCATTGTCCGAGCCGTTAATGCTCCGAAGCATTGTCAGCTCCTGCTTGTCCTCCTCTAACCGCAAAAGCGGCATCGCATCACGCTGTTCTTTTGAAACACGCTGTTTTGCCAGTATCTCAAACTCTTTCATCATTCGTATATCCGAGATGTTTCTGTCCGCACGGAACGCAAATGCACCGTGACGGTCAGCAAAAAGGTTAGTATAAAAGTCTCCGAAAGCCGCTATTTTCTTTTTCCTTCGAGGTCCTTTCAGCTTTTTCTTGTCACTGTCCAGAGTTACCTCTCCGGGTTCCTTGAGCGTGTTGACCGAGATCAGCATCTGCCCGTATTTATCCGAACCGACAGAAACATTGTCAAACGAATTCTTTATTCCCATGACCTCATAGTATTTCTCGTCCTGCGGGTTCGGCTCGTAGCCTTCAGGTCTCTTTTTTTCCTTCATCTCGCTCTCACGAACATGTTCAACGCCCTCAGACAGATTCAGCTTCTGATCGTAATTATCGTAATCATCAAAGACTGACATTTTCCACCTCACTCATCAAGGTAGTAATAATACTCACCTGCATCTGTTTTTGTAAACGCCTTTCCGCTTTTCGCATACTCATTCTTGAGTGATGCGATTATATGCTTCATGCTGACTTCTTCGCTTCCTTCCGCAGCAGCAAGGAACGCACTGTGCAGAGCAATATTTTTAATGTTGCTGCCTGACAGTTCAAAATTGTTCACCAGATAATCATAGTCAATGCTTCCAAGCGGCAGCTTTTCAGGGAAAGCTCTTTTCCACATCTCCGCACGGCGCTGTGCATCAGGGAACGGGAAGTCTATCATCAGCTTCATTCGGCGCTTGAATGCCTCATCAAAATTCTGCACCAGGTTTGTCGCAAGGATAACTATGCCGTGATACTCCTCTATCTTCTGCAACAAAAATGCAGATTCCATATTGCTGTACTTGTCGTTTGAATCTTTGACCTCAGTTCGTTTTGAAAAAAGCACATCAGCCTCATCAAAGAAAAGGACCACCTTGCTCTTTTTCGCTTTTTCAAATATCTCGTCAAGGTTTTTCTCCGTCTCGCCTATATACTTGCTCACAACATTAGCAAGACTTATGCGGTAAATATCAAGTCCCAGCTCAGCTGCGATTATCTGTGCAGCCATAGTTTTACCCGTACCGGGAGGACCTGTAAAGATCATCGAGACACTTCTGCCGTAAGCTATCTTATCTGCAAATCCCCACTGGTCATAGACTCTGTGACGGTAACGCACCTGATCGCAGGCGGTCTTCATCAGCCTTTTGCTGTGCTCCGGAAGAACGATGTCGTCCCAGCCAAACACGCAGTTTATTTTCACCGCCTTGCTTCCCATATCGGAATTTACCGAACGGCAGCAGCCTGCTTTTATATCCGAAAAAGTCAGCACATCGGCTTTTGAAAACATTTTTGCAAAGCGCAGAGCTTTCTTTATCCCGCCGACCGTGAAGCTGAACTCTCCGACCAGTTCGGAAATATCAACACTGCCGTCAGTCTTGTAGTGCAGCATCTCGTTTTCCCAAATGCTGTACTGCTCCTCGGTAGACGGCTGATCTATCCTTATTCTGACCACCTCAGCAGAAAGCGGATCATCAAACTGCTGTTGCCCGCACAAAACAATTATGGTCCCTATGTTCTCAACAAGAGTGTTTACAAAACGTATAAAGCTCTCGCTGCTTGTGTTTTCTGACTGGATAACAACAGGCAGAGCGCCGAGCCAGAAAAGCTTAGTTGACAGGTCTTTTATCCTTTCGCTGTCAGCTCTTGCATCTGAACGAACAACGACATGATCTATTCCCGCCGCTTCAAGCGCACGTCCTGCGGCTGTCCGTCTTCCGCAGCCTTCTTCGCCGCATACAGCCACGATCAAAGGACTGTTTCTATGCACCGCTGCCGTGACAGCTGCGATCTCCTTTTCAGCTCTATCATTTTCCGATAGCCTTATATAATGCAGATCCTCTGAGTCAGACGGCATGAACAGGTCGTCATCTATCTCTCCGTCTGCTATGAACTGAGCAGCAAACGGTTTGAGCGTCATCACAGCATTCTGCCTTGGCGCTGTACCGTCAAAAACACGGTCAAGTATACTGTACTGCGAAAGATACTCACATATAGGAAAAATATCGCTGACTCCAACAAACAGCTCGCATACTGCTTCTGGAGTGATACTTCCCGGGCGCACTGAAAACAGCCTGCTGACAGTATCAGCCGCACGCCTGCTGAAATTCACAAGAGTGCCCAGTATCACCGCCAGCTTCTCAATATCACTGCTTACCCGCAGAACATCCGATAGCGGAGTATTTTCCGAATTTGCAAGCAGTTTTATAACGCTATCGCCTGCCGTGCTGTCAAACCCGTTTTGTTCAAACGCTGTCAGACAGTCAGACATAGCTGAAAAGATCGGCTTATATTCTTCAAACAATACCCTCACCCCTCGGCTTCATTTGCAAATCCTGAAAGAAACTCGTTTTTGAGCCAGCGGCTCGGAGCAATGCCGAGTTCCTCGTCTATCATCTTTGCATATTCCTCATATTTCTTGTTTGCCTTGTCCGGCATACCAAGAGCAAAGCAGCACTGTATGTAGCTGCAAACTATCTGCTCGGAGAACGGATCGGCTTTAGATGCGTTTTTAAGATAAACAAGCTCCTTTTCCCTGCTGCCCTTTTCTTTGTATATCTCCGCCAGCATCTGAGAAGCGTTGATAAAGCATCTGTCGTAATACTCCCTTTTTTCCTGCGATACGACGCTGTCGCTTGAACCGAGATAATTTCCCCAGTAGCTTTCAAGAACGTTCTCGTGGAGCATCAGCTTTTTCCTGTCTCCCTTTTCAACCGCATCACATACTTCAAATATATCCTTGTCGTCCTGAACTATCTTTGACATATCAAGCATATAGAATTTATTCTTGTAGCTGACAATGTCCTCAAGCCCATAGGCTGCAAGCTCATGCCTTAACCCATAGATAAGGTTATGCAGTACCGCTACCGCATTTGCAGGAATATCATCGTTCCACAGCATATTCATCAGATCTGCCCTTGAAACAGGCTTTCCTTCTCTTTCAAGCATATATGCGATCAGCATTAAGCTCCTTCGGCTCTTGCACTGTATCTCGTTATCTCCAACGCTCAGCCGCAGAGTGCCGAACCTGTATATGTGCAGCTTTCCGCTGTCGTCCGTGTCGTTCTCTATCAGCAGAAGTGTTTCTTTCTCTTTCTGATGCAAAAACGGCATCGGCAGAGAGTTTTCCCTGAGATACTCACAGGCGCTCCTGACGTTGTCCGTATACATCTCACGGTTGCCTTCATAGCGCATCAGACCGTTGTATAGTTTTCGGTAAACGCTGTACTGGTTCTCTTTTCCGAACCTGCTGTCCGCCAGATTATATGCAGCTTCCATTTTTGCAAGTTCGCCGCTGTAATAATAATACTGTGCAAGTACACCAAGCACCTCAGGAACAGCCGTGCCGTGTTCTTTCTCGATTATTTTCCCACAGTATCCTATCAGCTCAAACTCATAGTTGTCCAAAAATCTCCTGCCGTGATCTTTAAGTATGCGTTCTGCCGCAGCGGAGTTTCCGCTTTCATCAAAAAGCTTGATCGCTTCGGCGAATCTTTTCTTTCGCACATAAAACGCCGAGGCTCTGTCCATAACGGATTTCCTCGTTTGCTGATCCAGCATTGCAGCAAGCACACTGCGGATTATCCCTGGGAAAACAATATCACCGTTTTCGTCACGGCGAAGGATACCTGCACGAACAATGCGGTCCTCCCTGACATTGCTGTCTTTAAGATAAAATACCGAAGAAGAAAACTCAGGGTCAGGTGAATATATAAATGACATAAGTTTCAGATGTTCGGCAAGATCCTTGTCAAGCTCTGAAAGCATCTCACACCTGATATACTGTTCTATCAGGGTTTTCCCTGCGCACTGTTCTATCTCCTCAGCGCTCTGCGCATTTTTTGCAAGCTCAGCAATACCGGCACACCAGCCGTCAGTGTAAGCATACATCGTATTTATATACTTGTCGCTGAATTTTCTGCCGAACAGACTCAGACAGCTTTCTGTTTCAGCACGGGTAAACCGCATCTGCTCTATCCCGTACAGCTTTGCCTTTCCATTCATCACTGCCTCAAGCATAAAAACAGGAACTGTGCGGCTGGCTGTAAGCAGCCTGAGCTCTCCCCTGACCGAAGCTTCACAAAGAAGTTTAAGCAGCGCAGACACAGTCTTGTTATTCACAGCGTCAGCATTATCCACAAGCACAAGTCTGTCCTGCCCTGAAAACTCATTTATAAACTGCCTGAACACATCATACTCATTGCTGCAGGCAGAATGGTCACTGATGTGTTCTTCAAGCAAGCCGGCAACTGCCTTCGGAGAATCAAGATACGGCGCAAGCTCTATCAGCACGCTGCCCTCATTTTCACCTGTGAGCTGCCTCAGATAAGATGTCTTTCCATATCCCGCACAGCAGGCAACAACTCCCGGAAAATGTAATATCTGCGGTCGTTCCCTGCGAACGAACCGATCGTTTCCATAATCAAAAAAAAGACTCATAGCTTAATCAAACTGTATTATCGAAATGTCGTCACTCATCAGCTCGGAAACATCTGCCTCGCCCTGTATCACAGACCTGACGGTCTGCTCACCCTCTGCGGCAGTTTTCGATGCTATCTGCCATGTCATCAGAAATATCTTCATCGCCTGCTCTGTCTCAGCCTGTGCATCTGCAAGATAAGAACAGCTGAAATAGAAATAACCGTTTTCTTTTACAAGCCCGAAGCTGCCGATAGTCAGATACTTATTGAGAAACACCAGAAGATCATCGACCTTATCCGGGTTCTCATCGGACAACCCCGTTTCAAGTGAAAAAAGAATATTCACCGCAGCGATACCATTTTCCGCCTCGCCCACAGTAATATTGCAGTCCTCAAACCATTCATCACCGTCTGACTCCATGACCAGAACTCTTTTTTCGTCTATATCTTCATACGATATACTCATTGCTTGTGATGAAAAAAATTCTTCGATCTCCGAAAACAAGCTCTCTTCAAATATCCTGTCCATCATTCTGCCTCCTTGTGAAGATCAGCGAGAATCAAATCCATATCCTCACCTTTCAGCGCACGGTCAATAAACTCACCAAGACCTGTCATCGCTGACTCCAGCGACTGTATCGTTGTGAATATCAGCTCCGTCACCTTGGCTGTCTGCATCGCTTCGTCAAATATCATTCCCTGATAAAGCATCACCGTTCCGTTGTCTTCATAAAGCCTGAACGAGCCCAATGAAATAAACTGATTCAGCCTGTTTATCAGTGAGCCGATCTCACGGTACCTATCCTCGCTTATATCCGTAAACATAAATATCATTATCTCAGTTGCAACAAATCCCTCATCAGCGCTGTGCAGTGATACCTGATATGCTATCTCATCGTTTTCGTCAAACGGCGATGCCACCGTACAGATAAGTACGGGGCCTTCTTCGCTGTCAAGTACATCAGCTGCACTGGCTCTCTGCGAAAATGCGTTCTTCAGAATACCGAGATATTGTCTTATTGCTTCTGTTTCCATTGAATTGACCTCCATTATGTTTTGCCGTATTTCATGAAACCGTGCAGCTTTTCTGTCCGCACGGCTTCTTTGTTATCCGAAATATCTGAAAGCTAACACAGCCGTGTCCAAAGACAAAGGTGCATTATTTCTGAATTTTTCCAGGTCTTCTTCGAGCAGTTTTACAGTATCATCGAGCATATAGACTTTTCCTGAAATATCATCGATCTTTCTCACCAGTCTCTCAATGCCGTATTTTGTTCCGTGGTCGTTGCTCATTTCAGTTACTCCGAAGGATGTGAACAATACTGCGCTGCCCTGACTGAGCTGTATAGTCTTCTGTTCAAAAGATATTCCATGCATCTGTCCGAGGCAGAACGGCTGATCCGCACTGTCCGGCACATACCCTTCACCAGGCTTTTTGATGAGTATCGGCGGCATACCCGCATTGACATATTTCATTATTCCGGATTTAAGGTCAATGTCCACTATTACAGAACCCACCGTCATTCCGCTGTCCTTTTTCGCCGTGCTGCAAAGATGATTATTTGTCTCAAATGCTATCTGACACGGTGATGCACCTGTCTTGGCAAGGCTCTTGATAAACGATACCGAAAGCATCGAGAAGATCATAGATGAAAGACTGTTTCCGAGCGACTCACCAAGCAGGATGAACAGATGATCCGTCTGTGTGAAGAAATAATTGACAAAGCTGCACTTGTTATAAACGGTATGTCCAAGGCTCGCACACATATCAAAATCAGTGCGCTCAGGGAATGTAGGATAGGTTATCTCGCTGGACACAACGCTTCGTACCTGATTAGTCACATCAAGGTCAAGTCTCAGTCTTTCTTCCTCAGAAGTCTTTATCTCAAGGTTCTTTGTATATTCTATAATGCTTTGAGCCAGCGAGTTGAAATCGTCGGCTATCTGTTCGATCTCATCGTCCGTGTTTATGTCGGTTATCGGCTGGAACTCAAGAGCAGATTCGTCCGAAACAAAGCTGTTCATGTGATCGGAAATAGTCTTTACAGGCTTAACGATATGTCTCTTGATAAATATGAATCCCAGCGCACCGCACACCAGATAGTTCACCAGCGTGTTGAGAAGTATCGGGAAATTATCCGTGATAACCGAAAGCATCAGCTTTTTCGCACTGTATTCCACTCCGATAACAGCGCAGACCATACCGTTCCTGTACTTGATAGGAGCATATGCCACAAGTATCGTTCCCGAATCATTGACCGCTGTACTTTTGAGTGTTGCGGGACGACCCGTTTCGTACACTTCTTTGATCGTATCGAAGCCCTTGCTTTCGCCGAAATCATCACCAAGCTTGTATTCAGAGCTGTCGTCGCTGGCTGAATCGTACACTATCAACATATCGTTGATAAGCTCGCCGTTTTCGTCGCACTGGGCTTGTAATATGAAGACATCGTTGTAATCGTATTCTTTCTGTAATTGCGACAGTTTTCTTTTGGCTTCTTCATAGTGATCATCAGGACCGTTCTCAAGCCAGTTATCAATAAAGCTTGCATAGTCGCTGTTTTTCTCAAGCTGAGACATCTTCGCAGCAAACGTCGTAGCTTTATTCTCAGGATCCGGTTCCTTCACCAGAGCATATGTGAACACTTCGGCTTCAACTCTCATCCTGTCATAGGTCGCACTGACCTTATCGTCATAGAAACCGATAAAGATCACCGTTATAGTCGTCATCATGGAAATAACAAAGAATACGATCAGGCCGAAAAGCACTTTTCGTTCCAGCTTGCCGCGCTTTTTTATCTTCTGTTCAATCACGTCTTTACTCTTCAATCAAAACACCTCTGATATAGGGCAGCTCACCAGACCTCAATAAACTGCTTATCAAGTTCGCTGCATTCTCCGGCTAAACATTTGTCACATCTGAAAACATACTGCTTTGCAGCAGCATCATTTCTATCGACCTTCAATATTTCTATGAAATACGATCTTGCCTCCAGATAAGAGCCTTTGAGGAAAAGATCGACGCCCGTTTCAAAAAACAGCCTGCTGCGCATCTTGCTGTATTTAGTATCTGCAGGATCTCCGTCATATACATCATATATATCCTCAGTCAGACCTGTCAGCGCATGATATATCCTTCCGAGCCTGCGGTTGTTGTAATTATTGCGAACACCCGTCATCTTTGATACATAATCACTTGTGATAAGGATACGGGAATTATACTTCTCTGCGTTCTCACTTAAAATGATAGTCGTATCGATCGTTTCCGACATCAGCAGCGGCATACTCAGATTCCTGCTTAAAACGTTACATATGCACATAGTACCGTAGTCTACGCCTATGCTCAGTCCTCTGAACAGTTCCTTGCGTTCTACCAGCTCCGAGTCCTGACAAAGTGTTATCGCAAATTGCAGTGCGTTATTGCAGCTGTTTTCAAACATTACAGTTATACCGCTTTTTGAGATGTTCAGAAGTTTTCCGTTGAATCTTTCAAGAGCGTACACTACATCTTCCGCCTGCATAATGATCGCATGGATATGTGCTGCATCTTTATTCACCATGACCTTATCCCTGAAAAAAGACGATGATATATTCACGACCGCCGCTTCGACTATTTCGGTTTTTCCCGGTTCAAACAAGCCGCTATGTTGATTGTTATCCATTTGCAGTTTTTCCTTTCATAATTTCACGGCACCATAATATTTGCGGTTCCGGGGTTGGTTATCTGAATGATACCGCCCCAGTTGCACATCAGTTTGCAGTTGTTGTCAAGTGCAGGCTGCCCTGCAATAAGGACAGTCGGCACACCCGGTGCCCACGGAGCTGAGGTGACAGGTATACACGGCATAGGTGTAAGCACACCGAAAGCCGCCGATGTCGCCGCAGCAACTGTCGGGTTGCCCAGGCATGAACACATGCCAAAAGGCATTATATTTACCATAGGCTTATTATCCATTATATTAGCGATAGGCATTGACGAAAGCGTCTTGTTCATAGGAAGAACATTGAACACCGACGGAGCCGCACCGAATGAACACGCAAGCATAGCGCCGCCGCAAACCGCAAAAGCCATAACCATTTCTCCTTCCATTATGTGACCGTATCTTATTACAAGATTTAAAGTCCCTGCAAAAAGTTTTTCATCAGGTATCTTCAAAGGTCATCTTTATATATTTGCTGTCTCCTATATCAATGGTCTTTTGAACACTTATCTTTTTATCGGGATCATCTGTCTCACAGACCATCTTATCACCGCTGCCTTTTTTTATCATAAGCATAAAGTCGCCATTTATGTCTGCTCTGCATTCGCAGACCTGTATGAGCGAAGTCCCCATCTTCTGGTGATCCTGTGTCAGCTCTTCTTCCAGCCTGTATTCCGATCTTTCCTTATTCTTTATTCCAGATACCCTAATGTATTCGCCTTTGTCGTCAGCAGAAACGATCTTCAGCAGCTTACCCGATATATTGATATCCGAATTGATATATATCCCTATAACGCTGCTTCCTTTTGCTGCATCTGACAGCAGCTTCAGCGCATTTGTCCTGTCAGCCTGCCATATCCTCACAAGAGCTTCCGGGAACGCTTTTCCCTCGATACGCACTGCATCGAACGGCACAGGATACAGCTTGTTCGGAACGAGACGCAAAGTTATATTTGAACAATTCTGAGCAGTTATATTGCACACTACCTCTGTTCTTGCATACTGTCCGCCTTCTGCGATAAGAGTATACTCACCTTCGGGAAGGTCACAAAAAATGTTCACTCCGTCGTTTTTTTTGATAGGCGGTCTCTGACTTTCTATCCATACTCTTGCGTTGCTTCCCCTGACAGGCATTCCTGTCAGATCGTCAATAAGATGTACAGTCGCCGACACCTTCATTATCATTCGCCTTGAACGTGAACCGAACCATTCAGCCAAAAGATCACGACCTTCCTTTTGTTTTAAACGCCATTACGGTCACCCAGCTGACCAAATACAAAATCCGTTTCTGTAACTCTTGTGATCTCTCTGATATTTTCAGACTCGATCTCGACCGGATATACCTTATAGAACACCGATAGTTTATAAGGCTGATCGGGGATATTCCAGATGCGGTGCTTTTCCTCATTTTCAAGATCAAGCATCTCTATGCGTGGGAGATAATTCATATTCTCAAAAGCCTTGCCGTAAAGTTCAGGCTTCATGATAGGATTTCCTTCCAGTATCTGCATAGCACGGCCTATCATCTTTGCTTCCTCAAGCGAACGGAACTTTATATCACTTGAAGAATAAGCAGTTATCATATAATACAGATCCAGGAAAAACGACGGCGCACGCAGTTTGTCCGTACCAACAGGGATCTCTGTCGGATCAATATCAGTGTTCCTGCGCATATCGTAAAGACATATCCCAAGACTTATATCTCCCCTGTCTGAAGGGTGACAAACGCCTATTCCCTCAGAATTAGGGATAATATCGGGTACCATACCTTCACGAAGCAGTCTTACCAATGCATCACCAATATCGGAGATTATATTATAATTTGCCATTTCTGCGCCCCTTTATTTATCATTCTTTTTACTGTCATCTTTCTTGCTCTTGTCATCATCTTTCTTGCTGTTGTCATCATCTTTTTTTGTCGTATCAGAGATCACTTTTCCTTTTTCATCGTAAAGCTTGCCCTCATCATATTTTCCGAGTTTGAAAGTACCCTCATACTTCAGTTTTCCGCTTGGGTAGAATTCACGGCCCGATCCGTCATATTTGTTATTATAGAATCCACCGTCATATATCAGTTTTCCGTCCTTGTCAAACTGTTTTCCGTTGCCCTGATATTTACCCTGATAGAATTCGCCGTCATATATCTGAGTACCTTTCTGATCGAACAGCTTACCGCTTCCCTGATATTTGCCCTGATAGAACTCACCGTCATAGATAAGCTTTCCGTCCGAGTACAGCTTACCTTTTCCGCTGTACTGACCATCGACCATATCACCCTCGTAGACCTTGTTTCCTTTGTCGGTTATTACGCCTGCGCCAGTCTTTTTGCCGTCCTTGAACTCACCGTCATAGACAAGCTTTCCGTCTGCATACAGTTTGCCCTTGCCGTTATACTGACCGTTCGTCAGCTCACCTTCATAGACCTTATTTCCTTTGTCGTAAACTATACCTGTTCCGGTCTTTTGACCGTCCTTGAAATCGCCTTCGTAAACAAGCTCTCCGTTTGAGTACAGCTTGCCCTTTCCGTTGTATTGTTTATCGGAAACGCCGCCCACATAAAGCAGCTTTCCGTTCTTGTCGTAGATCGTCGTTACGCCGCTTACAACATCGCCGTCACCGAGAGTACCTTCCGAGACAACTTCGCCCTTTTCATTAAAGAAAGTACCCGTTCCTATCGGTTTACCGATAGAGAATCCGCCGGTGTAATACAAAACGCCATTTTTATACAGAGATCCCGATCCGTTATACTGTGAATCCGTAAAATCGCCGCTGTAAAGCAGAACACCGTCAACATACAGCTTCCCCTTGCCATTGTATTCTCCGTTTACAAAATCTCCTGCATAAACAACACCGCTTTGATCCATAAGCGTTCCGTAACCGTTGTATTGACCGTTGCTGAAGCTGCCGTCATAAATGAGCTGGCTTCCCGCATACAGCTTACCGTTTCCCGAATACTCATTTGCCTTGAAATCGCCGGTGTAGATCAGCTTTCCTGTCTGTGTATCATACAGATCTCCCTTGCCGTCATATTCGCCGTTGATAAAGCTTCCGCTGTATTCAACGTTGCCCGAGACAGCAGCGTACTTCTTTCCGATACCGTTATATACACCGTTCACAAACGCACCGTCGTAAATGACGTTGCCGCTGTATTCGTCATACAGCTTGCCTGTGCCGTTGTACACACCGCCCTGGAACTGACCGATATACTTGGTCTTACCGCTTTTATAATACAGAGTTCCTTCACCGTCATACAGATTGGCTTTGAACCCGCCTGTATACTGTACAGTCTCATCGGGGAAATAAAGCTTTCCGTGACCGGAGAATTCGCCTTTTTCAAAATCCCCTACATATACAAGTTCCTTTTCATAATTATAAAGAGTGCCTTCTCCCTCAACGATACCGTTATCGAGCTTTCCCTCAAAGATCAGGTCTTCAAGTTCAACGGTAGAATAGAGTCGGACTTTCCCTGTATATCCCACAGCATCTTCGCTGTTTATCCACATTGATTTTGTAAAAAACATTTTTACGAGCCACGGTACCGCGAACTGTATTATTAAAGCAACAAGCAGAATGAGTGCTATAACAATTATCAGAACGAGTTTTTTGGCGACTAATTTGTCCCCGATAATGAAATACTGATTGATCGAATTCGGCTTTGCAGCAATACTCTTTGATTCTTTCCTTACATCAGAAGCGATCTTGGTGACGATGTTCTGAGGATTGAGTTTCCTGAGTATTCTCCTGATAAACAGAGCGATCGGGGTAACAAATATTCGTTCTAATTTTCGCAGAAACAGTTTAAATGCACTAAACAGACCCATCATAGTTCTATTCTCACTTATCCTTATCTATCGTTACATTTCCTATACTGTCAAAGTTAGGTTCCTTTTCTTTTGAGCTTCCCGAATTCCTTATCGTAAAAACGAGATATGCTATCGCCGCAGCTATCAGAGCTATCGTGAGCAGCTTCTTCAGAACCTTCCATAGCTTCTTGATCTTGTTCCACAGCTTATACCATATCGACTTCGGCTCTTCATTGCCTGCATTTCTTTCGATAAGCGCCGACATCATCATATAATACTTGCTGTAAAGTTCGATCATGCCTGCTCCGCCAAGCTCCGGCATTTTCTTATAGAAATCTATCAGCTCGTCGGGCACCTTGCGTTCTATCTCCCTTGCGAACATCGTACGGAAAAGCTGCTCTGCCTTTCTGATAGGTGCGCAGTCTTTCTGTCCTGTAATATCCTCGATCGGATAATTGAAATTGATCGTAAGATCCGAAGCAACTATTATATTCCGTGGTTCAAAGCACTTGTCCAGGAAATAATCAGGTATATCCAGCAGCACAGCCCTTTCCAGTATCTTTCTGAACAGTTCGAGCCGTTCATAAAACGGTGCCGCTTCCGTGTCACTCTTATCAGCAAGCGTGATGCCCTGAGTGTATTTCATTACTATACACAAAGAGTCCTCAAACATAAAATGCTCTATGTAATCCGTAAACACATTACGGTCTACCCTTTCGCTGAGCCATGCCACAAGCTGCGGCACCTCAGACTTGTCCTTGAGCCTCAGCACCCGGCAAAAACCGTTGCTCTCGCTGTCTCTGCAGATATATACATCATATTTAAAGTTGCTTTCCAGTACGCTCGTTACAGGATATTGATGCCCGTATGTATATATGACCAACAGTTTCGCCTCCTTTTTTTATTATGTAAAGATCCGCCTGTGCTGACCAGACAGATATTATCCTCTTACGACCACCATGATAGATGCCTTGACTTCGGGATAGACCGCACTCTGTGCAACTACCTCGTAAACGCCCTCAGTGTTTGGTGCGGTGTACATACCGTTAGCGTCGATCTCTCCGCCAGCTTGAGTCGATACCGACCAGCGCACCGTCTTGTTTGTCATGTTGCTGCAAACCGCTTCAAGATACTTGGATTCTCTCGGCTTGATTATCAGCGAATTAGGCTTTATCGTTATCTTCATATTTCGCTTTTCAGCTGCCTTTTCATCGACATCACGCAAAGCAGTCCATTTAATATCGATATAGTCCTGAAGTGTTGCAGCTCTGGTGCGCACACCAATGATAAAGCTTCCCCTTGCAGGGTCAAGCTTAGCTGCGACCTCATACTGAGTATCTTCTTCACGGAAAACTGAAGTGCTTCCGTAAACCGTACCTGAATCGGTCACCGTACCAAGAATAATAGTAACGCTGCCAAGTCCGAGCCCATGATATATCTCATCTGAGAAAAATACCTTGTTTCTCAGACCGCCTTCATTCAGATTTATCCTTGTGATACCGCTTGCGACCTCCACCGATCTGTCTCCGCCGTGTGCTTTGTCATCAGTCGCAGCCGGGAAGGATACCCTGTTGTTCTTGCCATAGAATCTCAGATTTTTCCCTATCGCACTGAGCAGCGAATTGCTCGCAACATACTGATTGAACGGAACATTCTCGATATTATCTATTATTGACGTGCCTACCGAGTTGACAAGATTTATCCTTGCAAGATAGATCCTCTGACCCAGAGTATTGCGCATCTCTGTATCCATGCTGTGATTGAAGCTGTCCTCAACGAATGTGTCAAATATATCACTTTCGGTGATCTTCACGCTGGAGCTGCCTGACAATTCTCCCTCAGCAGGCGTATTGTCATATGCTATCCTGAAAGTCGTTGTATCAGGGGTAGCCGTTCCCACAGTATCATTTACATTAGTCGCAACCAGATCATAAGCAAGAACGTATTTACCAGTCTTCTCAAGCAGCTTTTCATCAAAGTTGACCTTGATGACCGAGCTTCCGTCAGAAGCACTGTTGAGGCATACGAGCTGTACATCATACGAAAAAGCGGCAAACTGTCTGGAGTAAGTTTCTATCTCAACTCTGAACGGGAAAGACTTGTCAGGGTTAATGAATCTGGGCATGATATGGCGTATACGCACACTGCCGTTCCAGAATACAGTCACAGACTGCTCATACACACTGTCGATACGGTTGATGTCATCATCAGGCTCACTCGTGGTAAGATACAGGTTGTAACCTTCCTTTATTCTGTCAGGGTTTGATTTGTTCCCCGAATCCAGATGGTGAACAGCGCCGTTTGCACCTTCACTGTATTCAAGACACAGATAAACATAAGCATTGCTGCCGGAATTTATCGCCGTGTCAAAACCGCTGAGCATTGAAAGCTTTTTGGTAACAGGCTTATCCAGCACTATCTCACGTCCGGTGGTATCCAGCGCAAGACCGCTCTCAACAGAGACCGTCATGTCATCTACCCTGACAACATTCAGTCCGCACACCACACCAATACCGTGAACGAGACGGTTTATAAGTCTGCGCTTGTCGTCCATATACTTCTGTTCCGAATTGAAGTCCTCAACGCTCAGAAGTTTTCCGTAAAAATAATTATTCCTTTCAAAAGGATAAAGCTGTGTGTTTTTCATAATTACTCCTTATTATTGTTCTGCTCTCCAAGAACAGATAATGTCAGACGGGATTTTCCGTCAAGAACAGCGTTATTCGGCTGACTGAGAGATGAGTTGATACCGAGATATGAATTCTGACCAAGGAACAGATACGGCTCAAGCACCCGCACCTCAAAGCTCACAGTCATCGGCATGAATTCTCTTGCGATCTGCCACAGCACATCGATGTCACTATCAGAATGTATGACATCATTGCTCACCAGAATGTATACTTTATACGGGTCCTTTCCGTACAGCGGCACAAGAGTGTTCTCATAGTTCTCTGTACCTCTGTATTTCAGCAGCTCGGCGTTTTCGATTATAAACGGTTTTTCGCCCGTATATAACTCAATAACTCTCGAAAGGCTTTCCCTTGTTCCTCTGCTGCGGTAAAGGCTCACAGCCGACATCATGAATTTCCTGAACTTATCCTCAGTCCACATTGAATGATCGGCTATGTCCAGCCATTGTGCGAGCCATTCAAGGAAGCCGCTTTCTGCGCTTTCGGGATCAAACCTGTCCGCGATACAGTCTATATCATATTCCACTTCTTCATAAAGCGTCTGGAATATTGCGAGATAACGTTCAAGGAATCCGCTGCCCGCATCACTTTTTCGGTATATATCAGGCAGCCTGTCTATCCAGGACTCAGCCGGAAGATAAAGCCTGATGTCATTTATCACCGCAGGTGTGTCGCTTGATATGAGCAGCTCCACGTAAACCCACAAGTACCGTCCGCTTACATCGTGAAGCAGGATGTCATGTGCGCCGCCGATGAGTTTTTTCTCAAACGGCGAGAGCATCGCCTTCTTTTCGCTCATTTTGATTTCTTCGGCGCTGATAACATCGTCTATCATATACGGCTCGCCCTTATATACAAGCTCCTTATCGTCCGAGGCATATACAATGATGCGCAGTTCTTCATCAGAACAGTTCTCTGTATTGATCACAAGTCTGTGCCATGTGTTGCCCCGTTCCAGCGAGTCGAACGCCTTTGTCATAAAGCAGCTTATCCCTGGCTTTCTGCCCTGACAGAACCTCAGTTTGTTCCCGTCAACTTCCATATTTTCATATGTGCCCTGTTCAAATCCATAGGCATTGTTCAGTATGAAATATTTCAGTTTTTCTTTCATCTGAAAACTATCTCCTTTAAAAAGGGTATCAGTTGTTTATCATTACATCCAGATCGGTCAGATACGCCGCTGCGTTGTGCATCAGCAGAAGGTCGCCCTCTCCCGTTCTTTCAGCGTTGCTTCCGTCTATCTGCATACTCAGAACGTTTACCGATAAAACTCCGTCGATGCTGTCGATAAGCTCATAAAGCTCACTGTAAACGATCCTCGCACCGAAATCATCTTTGATCTCATTAAAGAATCCCACAACCGCATTCTTTACGTTTTCTCTCAGATTAGGTACATTTTTAGATGCAGTTATATCCGCATACACCAAGACCTGAGCATATTCGGGACGGACTATCCTGAACTGCGCACCGAGCATTCTGTGCGGCTCAAGAGCGTCAAGGATATTCTTGATATATCTTTCGTTGGGAGTACCCATGCCATTTTGTGCATAGGGCTTGACAACGACAGCTGTGACCATACCGTCACGCTTGTTATTCTTAATTACCCTGCATTTTTCTATACGCAGACCCTGCGTCATGTTTATGCACCGTTCACAGTCATCGTCCGAAACGATAGTATCCGTTGTTTTCAGGAGTTTCTGTGCCCTGACGATGCAGTCCTCTATCGTTTCTTCATCGCATCCGCCGACAGAAGCACACAGGTTCTCCACATATATCTCAGATCTGTCAAATCCCTTTATCTCGTTGATCTTGCCTTTTGCAGCCATGCCCTGAGCGCCTTTTGTAAGTGAAAAAGCGATAATGATTATCTCTCCCTCAGGCGCCATACCGTGGATACAGTCACCGAATCTTATAGTGCCTTTTTCGGTATCGAGCATATATACAAAATCATCTGTTCCCGCTGTCGAAAAATCAGATACTTTCTCCCACTGGACATACTTGCCGCTGCTTCCGGGCAATTCCGTCATAAGAGCGAATGATTCATATTCAACATCTTTTGTCTCAAGATCATACTCCTGGAACGGAAGTCCCGTACCGTATCCTATCGCACCTTCCGCCGAGAAATCGGCAGTCATGTTCACAACACGGATACCCTGCGATCTGCTGCCGCCGTGGATACGGCATATAACTTCTCCCGTCTGTTCGTCTATCTGCTTTTCAAAGCTCCTCACAGGAGTGAATACATTGTTTCTGTCTTTCAGAAAAACTCTTGTCTCACCCACAGCCGCAAGCTCTGTAAGCAAACGCACCTCGTCGCCCGCAGGCAGATCAGTGTATTCCGCCTGAGTATCTCTCTGAGTTACAGGCAGAAGATTGAAGCATACCTTCTTTATGACCGGAAGTGCATCATACTCTCCGCCACGTATCGAAAATCTAATGTAATAGGCTTCGTGTCCGCCCACAGTTGTCTTTGCGTGCGGTTTTTCAAGACTGAACTCGATCGTTCCGGGGAAAAGAAAACCGTAGGTGTTGTCAGCCCATATCAGATTTCTCCAGCGTATGCCGTCATAGTATTCAATAAACAGATCCACAAGCGGCGTAAAGCTTTCAGGATCGCTGATAGGATTTCTTTCGATCCCGTCTTCGCTCGCAATGTCCAGCCACATCAGATGCAGCTCCTTGTGCGCAAGCGGCTTATCAAAACCTATGTAAAACTTTCCGCTGCTGCGATCCGAGAAAGGAAGCAGATTCAGATTTCCGCCGAAGCGTATCTGCTCATCAGCAATGACCTTCTTTTCGCTGCCGTGATCGCAGATAAAAGCGTTTATGCAGGACGACGAAATATATGTCCGCCTGTCCGCCTCAAAGCATATATCTCCGCTGTACAGCTTTGTACCCTTTGCAGCCGTTATATCATTTTCGTAAATGACTGACACCTCTGTCGCCGACGGCTTTTTCGTGCGTCTTTCAAACCCCAGCAGTTTCAGATACTTCTTTATATTTTCAGAACCTATCTTGTTCAGATAATACTGCTGACTTTCTTTGAGCCACGCAAACATTTCAAGCATCGTGATACCCGGATCGTGATAGTTGAAATCCGTCCATTCGGGATAAATGCTTGCTATCGAGTTGCGTGCATTGTCAAGTATATCGTCAAAATACTCATTATCAAGATTAAGATCCGGTAACAAACTATCACCTCCCTGGATCTATCGTCATCGTTTATACTACCGTCACCGTTATATCATGTTCACCGCTTTGCGGCAGAATGTAGCTGTAATTTTCCGTAGCATCGCTGTCTATCTCTTTCAGACCTTCAGCCGTCAGCACATACATCGTTATGTACAGCCTGCGTATCAGCAGTTTTTCCTTTACCCTCGTAAGAGCGCTTCTTATCTGCTGTTCATTCGGGATCACTCCGAGCCGCCATACATTATCCCCGTCAGAGCCGGAGAAAGCACCGAAGTAATCCTCAAGACATTTCTGTGCATTTTTCCTTAGTTCAAATATCCCGTTTATATCATCTGTCTGTATCTCCGCCCTGACATTTATCTTTACAAATGTCGGCTCAACGATATACAAACGTTCATCTGAAATAAGATTTCCGGGAAGACGGTCTTTGAGATAATCAGCTATCTCATTTCTTATCCTTACGAATTCCGAGTTTTCCCGTTTTAGAACAACAAGCGTAACAGCGCCGTTCTCTTTGCTTCCCGAAGCATTTCTTCCGCTTACGCAGCGCAGCTTCCTGATGTTTTTTGAAGCGTTGAAAGTAATGCTTTCAAGATCACGTATCGTCACAGCTTTTCCCTGCGTGCGAAGCATCACAGCATTTCTTCTCATCGCCTGATGTATCGTCTCCGTGTCAGTCCCACCGTAAAAGCTCTTAGGATTCACAGCCGTTGACACAAATCCGTATGAGCGCTCAAGTCCGCCGATCTTTCCAGCGGAGATATTCGTTCTCTCTCCGCCGCCGGTGGTATATGTCACTCTGATGTTGTTCACATCAGACACAGGAGGTATCCTTCCCTTGCGGCCGTTGCCGAAGGTGATCTTTCCTGTGCTGCGGTCAAGCACATAGCATCTGGACTCGTTGCCTTCAACTGCAAACGAATTGACTTCATTCCACTTTACCCAGATCTCCGAGTCTATTCCGCCGTTTCCGCTGACCCTTATTATACGCTCCTCTTTTTCAAGTTCCAGAAGCTCTTTCTCTCTTATCGAATCTATCTCGTTGATGTAAAGCTCAAGATCAAGCACATTACCTGATGCAAGCGTCAGTACAGCGTCCTCACTGTAAATGTTCATCGCAAAGTATTCTTCGTTGTGGCTGTCAACATTTGAAACCATCACCGTGTTGAAATATATCCTGTTCACCATCGGAAGTCCGGCTCTTTTAGTCCTGTATACATCTTCCCTGTCAGTCACCGCTATCCAGTACAGATCCTCACCGAAGATCCTCTTTCGGCAGAACCCGTGATTATCAAGAAAAACAGTCGAGCCGACCTTTGAAAAGCCTTCCGTCTCATCTACCATGTTCATTGGCTTCCAGCCCTTGTCGGTAAGATACGTCCATTCAAGCTTCGGTCGTGCCGCCGCCGTGCCTTCTTCGATAGACCACAGTATCCGCATAGGTCCCTTGTCAGGCGGTGCGGAAAATCCGAAGAACACAGTCCTGTTTCCGCTTCCGCTGTTTATGAACGGAGAGAACCCATCTTTTGCAGCATTGACGGGATCGTATCTCTGCTGCGAGATATTGTTGTAAGTCACAATATCGGAAATGCGGCATCCGTGATCCTCATAATGATATTCAAAAGAAATGTTTCGTACAAGCGGCGCTAAGTACCAGCCCTTGTTTTTATAAAGATTCTCTGCTTTCAGTATCCTTGCCCTAATGTAATAACCCGAATGAGCGCCCACGAAAGTCTCTGAAATATCCTCAGGGCAGGTAAATGTCATAGATTTGAAGCAGCTCGTAACGCCTTCCCTAATGCTGAACAGATCAGCAGCCGTGCTGTCAGGGAAAAGCCTGCTCCAGCCCGTGCCGTTGAAGTATTCCCATATCACGCTGGTTATAGCGATTTTATATGATTTTGTTTCCTTGAGATCCTTCTTGTTAGCGATCCACTTCCAGTTGATGCCGCCGTCGTCAAACTGATTTTCTATCGGTACCTCCATGATGCTCATATCAAAGCTCACAGTGACCTTTGCTCCCCTCTTGGAAAGCACTTCTGAAGAACCGAAATAAACCTCGTCAAACAATCCGAAGCGTTCACCGAACGGGTAAAACTCATTTATATCATATTCAACATTTCCGTTCAGAACTTTGTCCGGAACTATCGCCTCACCGCACGGAAAAGCCTCCATATGCGAGAACATCAGGTTCCTGACCCTTGACATATCCTTCACGGTTATACGAATGTTCGTGCCGTCTTCATCAGCTTCCGTTGCAGGCTGATGCGCACCTTTGAAAAGTATCAGCTCACCGTTTTGTTCCTGCACATCTGCAAACGGTACATATCCTGTCTTTTCTCCGCTGTAATACTCTATCTCTGCTGCTCCGCCCGCCGCAAGAGCCTTTACGCTGTCATATCCCGAAGCAGTACCGCCCACAAATAAGAATCTCAGCGCTATGCGTCCGTCTGATCTCAGACCGAATGCGTAAGGGTGAGACAGCAGCATCGTATGCTTCTGCAGGTTTATCTTCGGCAGTCCGAACAGTGATGTCTTTTCCTCTCCGAAGTTCTCATACTCACCGATAAACGACTCGTTGTCGTCAGCGCAGAACGCCTTTACGATCCTTGCGGGTGAAACAAGAATATCGTCACAAGTCTCAAAGCGCATCGTATCGCCGTCAGCAGCGTACGAAGACAGCACAGCGCCTTTTGCGATCTCCGTATTTCCCACATCGTCCGAAGACAGAGCAAAGCTGACATAACCCTCTGAGGGCGATGCCGGCATAAGAGAAGCATTCATCATATTGAAAAATGCGATCTTGTTTTTGAGAGGAGTGTTGTTTATCTTTTTCAGAGTTCCTGAGAGCATATCCGCATAGACCAGAGCAAGAGCCGCCGCAATATCAGGATTATCTGTATCCAGGTTCCATTCCGGAGTATAGCTTTTCGCACGCTGCTTTATCTGCTCTATTATGTCCTCTTTGCTGCGGTCATCGACCTTTACCACTGCTCTCACCTCTTGTCTTTGAGTATTTTTTCATCTTATCTTTCCGTGTCGCCGTAACCCTCATTGATATAGAACGGGTAAACCAGATTGAACGGATTGTTTGTCGATCTGACAACATAGCTCACATTTATAATAAGCTTTCCGTTCTCGCCCGGAGGCGAAGACACCTCAGCATTTATATCCTTTATCCTCGGTTCCCACATTATCAGCGCATTCTCTACTTCACGCTTCATCATCATAAGCGTCGTATAATCCGAACCGCTGAAAACAAACGAATTGATAGCGCAGCCGAACTCAGGCATCATCGGGCGCTCTCCCGGCGTTGTGCCAAGTATTATGCGCACAGACTCACTGATATCTTCTTCATTTGATGAAGTGCGTACCTTGCCTGTATTAGGGTCAACGCATACAGGAAATTTGAATCCTGTACCAAGAAAGCTCTTGTTATACATCTATGCCTCGCCGCCTTTTTATCCGTTAATCTTCACGAGCGCACCCTTTATCTCGGTAACTGCGCTGGACTGAGCCTTTATCGTAGCATTTGCTTTGATCTCAATATTAGCGCCTTCGATCTTCGTGGTCGCACCCTTGCTGCTGAAAGTCTGATCCGCCTTTACTTCAATAGTGCCTGCTTCAAGTGACATTTTCTTTCCGCTTCCGTCAAATACGCCTTTGACTCCGCCTGCATCGATAGTAACTTTTTTCTCAGCTTTTATCGTTATCTCTCCGCCCTTTGAATCTATCGTGAGAGAGTTCTTCTTGTCTTTATCGTGTATTATCATATTGTCGTTTTCTTCGTCAATAATAATACTTTTCCCCTTGGCTGTCTTTATCTCTATCTTCTGCTTATCCGCAGTGTCATTTATAAGTATCTCGTTGTTGCCTTTGGTCACAAAGCGCTTTATCATATTCTTTTCTTCCACAGCGCCCTCAGGCTGAAGGTTCTTTCCGCTCCAGAGGCTTCCTATCACGATCGGACAGTTCCTGTCTCCCATACGGAATGCCACAACGACTTCATCGCCTATTTCCGGAAGTGCATAGCCGCCGTACTTATTTCCCGCATAAGGTGTCATGACAGGTATCCAGCCCGTGACATTGACCCCGTCTTCACCGAGAAAAAGCTCAACCTTTACCTTCCCGGGATTTTCCTGATCGTAATTCTCTTTAACCGTGCCGGTAACTACACCGCTTATGATGCCGCTTGATTCAGCACCGCCGCCGAAACCGGACATTTCTCCGTACAGGCTCATTTATTTCTCCTTATTCCCAGCCGATCGCCTCAAATGATGTTGTGAAGCCGGATTCGCTGATATGATGTGTGACCTCGCTGAGGTAGTAGCTTTTATCTGCCAGCTCATCAACATCTTCGACCTTGAGGAACCTTCCCGGAACTATTTCCGGCAGACCGATAAGCTCTCCCTCTGCATAATAGCTGTCCATCTGCATTTTTTCTGCTATTGCGCCCGCACGTATCTTTGCTTTTTCCTCGCTGTCAGCATCGGGATCTATGAAGAACTGCTGCTGAGACGGCGTAAGAACAGGTGTGCTGCTCACGCTTGTCTTCACTTTTGTTTTTGAAGATATAGCCTTACTGTTCAGCGGATCGTAACCGATCACTTCTATCTCCGTATCAAGATATTCCGCCATGCTGCTCAGATGTATAAGCTCTCTTCCGAGTGTCACCGTCATTATCGGTGTTTTGTTGCTGCACGGCTTTCTGAAATACGCCTTGTCATACAGAATAAAGAACTCTCTTTCCGATTTGCCGTGATCTAAAAGTTCATTCTTCACGAAGTTATAGTCGTTTGTACTCTGTGAAACAGGCGAGGTCAGATTGTCCGTTGTCGCCTCAGCTTCTATGCTGCACAGCTTGGAATATCTGCCCATTACCTTTTTGAATATATCCGAATAATTCTTATCATCATAAAGCTGTTTTCTCACACCGTTTGTCATCATCAGCTTCCGAGCGTCCATAAGCTTGACTACCAGCAAGGGCTCGTCGTAAATATCTACTCCTATGCCGGCAACATATCCCTTGAATACAGGCGTCGTAGCCGAAAGATAGCCCAGCTCCACTTCCATTATCGTACCGAGCTTGAAAAGGCCTTTGACCTTGCTGTCAAAGCTGTGTTTCTCCACATTGTAAACATCAGCTATCTTTATCACCACCATAGCGGCGCTGTCAAGAGACAAGGTGACCGTAAGCTCACAAACAGTCAGATCATTTTTTGTGATAATATCGCTGCCGCCTGATTTGATCTTGAAAGCAGGAACAATGAAATTACCGTACTTGTTTTCAAGTGACGAATACTTTGCGGTAGCTGTCATAAGATCAGCCATTGCAGATCACCTACAATTAAAATTATGTTCTGTCGTCTATCGACGGCACTCTGAGCATCTCTCCTGTTGGAATATCCAGAGGATTCATTATCCCGTTGGCATCTGCTATCCTGCGCCATTGTCTGACATCGCCGTACTCATTTCTTGCAATGTTCCAGATGTTATTATCCTCAGACATTA
Source organism: uncultured Clostridia bacterium (assembly GCA_947307175.1). Taxonomy (GTDB): domain Bacteria; phylum Bacillota; class Clostridia; order Oscillospirales; family Ruminococcaceae; genus Hominimerdicola. The sequence continues at coordinate 3,460 of CAMZIK010000024.1, read as the reverse complement.
CTCTTGCTTTTGTTCTGTCAGGCGACATGAACGGGCTTTTCTTTTCAGACGCTGCTCCGTTCATTCCACGCATAGTCAGATCAACGACCGCACGCAGCGGCTTTCCCATCTTATCAAACATCGTATAAGAAACGATAACGCTTTCCACAAATCCGAGGAACTGTGTAGCTCCCCAAACAAATGCAGCTGCAGGAGGCTGATGCTTTTCACCGTCCAGCTCTGTCAGCGAGGTTATCTTTTTTATCGTTTTTGTAATATCCTTGTCCTCTGCGCCCGTCAGCATGCTTACCGCACCTGCAGCCATAGAGGATACCGAGGTTATCACATCACAGTCAAAATACAGTTTTACATTCAGCGTATCATACTGCTTACCGTTGAAATTGACTGTCGGTTCATCGCTTTTGCGGCGTACCTTTTCGGAAAAAGCGCCTCTGTTGGTTATCCTGTACTCAGCAGGATTGAACTGCACAGGGATCTGCTCAACACTGCCGCCTGCTATAACAATGACCGCCTTAGCGCTTGCAAACTTGCCCGCTATCTTGCTGCCGATATTTGAAAGTGTGCTGGTAAATCCCATTACAATACTCCTTCCTTACTGCGCAAACCGTGACTTATCAAGTCTGAGCTGGCTTCGCAGTTTTCTTATCATTTCATCAGATATTGCGTCCATATCACTTGATTTCAGAGTTACTTCCTCGATCATGCGCTGCTTTTCACGTATCTCCTCAATGAGCTTGCTGTTCATCTGAACCTTTTCAGCCGTCTGCTCTATCGCAGCCATAGCCTCGCTCATACCATGCGTACCGACATTGAACGACGGCGTAAGCCCTGCATCTGCTCCCTCGATGAGATTGCCGAACTGCTTTATAAGCTCAGCCTGGCTCGGCTGCTGCGGCGCATTGGAATTATGCTCGTTCACAGCCGCTCCCGCCGCATTGTCACGGTAGCGAAGCGCAACGCTCTGGTGTTCTGCCTGCGGCATCTGCATATCAGCCGCCTCAGCAGCTCTTTCTTCTCCGCTGGTATTGACCGCCTTACTGCCCTGTGCGGTCAGCATTTTGTTGTTGATAATATTGATGCTTCTGTTTTTTATAATATCATTTCGCATCGGCAGGATGTGCATCCTGTCCGCTGCCCTTTTGCCTGATAACAAAACTCTCTGCGTCTTTTCAGGCAGTATCATTTTTTCATATCCGAATATCGGCAGAAGCGTAATGTTGGTCGCAAGCGTGCTTCGGTCAGATGCGCTGCCGCCTATCGTATTCTCATTGTTCTCAGGTGTCCTGCTGCCAAGCGTATAAGCATTGAATGTATTATTAAATACAAAGCTGTTCGATGTATCACCATATACGCTGTCCACTCCGCCAGCCGCCAAAGCATTTTCCTTTGTCTTATCCCTGCCTGTGTTTTGTCTGCCCGAGGCATCAGCATAAGCGCTTTGTTTATCTGCGATCCTTTCTAGCAGGTTTGTCACCGTGTTCAGTCTGTCTGCAAGCCTCTGCACTTTCGGAACATATACCGTGCTACGCACATCAGCTTTTGAATTATCACTATGCTTTTCAGCTGAACTTTTTTCATAAGCCGCACCTTTGATATTCGGTATTCCCGAATTGTGCAGATCTGTTTTGTTCACTGTGCTGTACTCATTTTCAGTGACGTTAGCATATTCATTGTGCAGATCATTAAAAACGCTTTTCTTGTTATCAGAGCTTTTTTCAGCATCTGCATTTCTGATGAACGGCATACCCGGATTATGTATGTCTGTTTTATTCACCGTGCCGTATTCATTATTTATAATGCTTGACCCCGACACATTCTGTGTATCGTTATAATTGTTAGTCTCCGACACATTGTATGTATTACTGCGCTTGTTTTCCTCTGACACATTATAATATGAATTGCCACGATCGAACGTCTTTTGCCCATTTTGTCTCAGATATTCGGAAAGCAGCGCCGAAACTTTTATATCAGCAGCCTTCTTAACTCTGTCAAGAAGTATTTTCTGCTGCACAGATGAATCTGTTATCCTGAAATACAGCTGTCCGAGCTGTAACGAAAGATCGTTGTACATTTCAGGGTCGTTAATAAATTCTTTGACTTCGCTTCCCTTTTTGCCGCTGAGGAAGGTCAGCAGCTTCATCTCCACCGATGCAGGTCTCAAACCAAACTGCTCAGCGTCAGGCATACTGCTTTTTTCCCTGTTGATATATGAGATCACATTCACTATCGCCGATCGTATACGCTCTGTCGCCGAACTATACTCGCTGTTGTTGATAACATCACCAGTCGCTGAACTATACTCATTGTTGTTTATAACATCACCAGTCACCGAACGATGCTCGCTATTGTTTATAACATCTCCCGTCATCGTATGGTTCTCGCTGATATTCTTTACAGCAGCCTCCCTGCTGTTACCCAAAGCCGATATAGTCTCCGCAGTCCCTGCAGGACTCACCGCACCGCCCGTCCGAGCGCCATTCTCAAACCTGTTTATTATGAGTGAAAGGGCTTTTGTCCTTTCAGCCACACTCAGCTTTTCAAGCATCTCCTCAGCGGAAACAAGCTCATTGCTTTCGTGGTTCTCGTGATATACTTTTCTGATGACCGTGTCGTATATCCTGCGTTCTTCCTCCGTCAGTTCTCTTTTCTCGTCAAGCAATCTGTCGACCGCAGACGGAAGCGAAATAACGGTGCTGCGCTCTGCCGATGCTTTGGCATTATCAGTATCAGATTTAGCAGCCGTCAGACGTGATAAAGTAACAAGCTTGTGAATGTATTTTTCCCTTACCGACGATAAGTGACCTGCTCCGCTTGAAAGGAACGAATTCATGGTCAGCAGCCCTATCTCAGCAAGGTCGCTTACCTTTTCCTCTTTCGCCGTGCCGTGAACAATATCCGTCTGTGAGATACCGCCATTCCCTTCACGGATCCCGCCGACCTCTATACTCTCGGAAACATTATTCTCCGTCTTGTACGTCAGGCTCTCATTTCCGTAATTGTAATTTTTATCGCCTACGTTAACAACAGTAGTATTTGAAACCTGCTTGCTGTCACCTGCATAATTCTCAACAGTCTGCTCTCCGCTGACCTCTGTACTCTCAGAAAAACTGTTCTCCGTCTTGTACGTCAGGTTCTCATTTTCGTATCTGTAATTCTCATCGCCGGCATTAACAACAGTATTAGAAACTTGGTTAGTCTCGCCAGCATTTATAACAGTATTTGAGCCCTGATTAACGTCGCCTGCATAGTTCTCAACTGTCTGCTCTCCGCCGAACTCTGTACTCTCTGAAACATTATTCTCCGTCTTGTATGTCAGGTTCTCATTTTCGTATCTGTAATTCTCATCACCAGCATTTATAACAGTATTTGAAACCCGACTGCTGTCGCCGACATAGTTCTCAACTCTCTGCTCTCCGCCGACTTCCGTACTCTCGGAAACATTATTCTCCGTCTTGTACGT
>CAMZIK010000023.1 GCA_947307175.1 uncultured Clostridia bacterium | reverse complement strand
AATGGCATCTTTGTCAAAGGCGAGATAAGAAAAGACAAGTGGGTCGCAAACATAACGCTTGACATCTGCAACCACACCTACGAGGACAGGAGCGTTACCGTGCTTTGCCGCCTTAAAAACAAGCAGACGGGAGAGCAGGCAGCCGAGTATAAGTTCCACACCTTTACAAATAAAATGGGAACGGTAGCTAAATCTATACTGCTCTATGTGCCTGATCCGATGCTTTGGGATATAGATTCACCGAACCTGTACGAATGCAGGATATGGCTCTATGACGGCGAAAAGCTTCTCGATGATGCAGGCGTTGATCTCGGATTCAGGACTATTGCATTTGACTCCGAGAAAGGATTTTTCCTCAACGGCAGGAGCGTGAAGATATACGGTACCTGCAATCATCAGGATCACGGCGGACTGGGCGTTGCTCTTTCGGACAGCGTTATCAGATACCGCATAACGAGGCTCAAACAAATGGGCAGCAACGCTTACCGCTGCGCTCACGGCATAGTTCACAAGGCTTTGCTTGATGAGTGCGACAGGCAGGGTATGCTGGTGCTTGACGAGAACAGGAGCTTTGAAACGAGTGAGGACTGCCTTGAACAGCTGCGCACTATGGTCAGGCGTGACCGCAACCACCCAAGCGTTATAATGTATTCGATATTCAACGAAGAACCGCTGCAGGGCACGAAGAACGGAGCGCTCATGGCGCAGAGAATGATATATGAGATAAGGCAGCTGGACGATTCAAGGCTCGTCACGGGTGCGATGAACGGCGGAGTGCTTGAAGACGAGGGCTGTGCGGATAAGCTCGATGTGTGCGGTATAAATTACATTATGGATTCCTACGACAAGCTGCACGCTAAGCACCCGAAGCTTTGTATCATCGGCTCTGAGACGACCTCGACCTTTGCGGTGAGGGACTGCTGCAAGACCGACCGTGAAAAGCACGAGTTCTCCTGCTATGATGAAGACCCAGCTGACTGGGGAAGTACTGTTCGGCAGACGTGGGATATTATAAGACACCGTGACTATGCCGCAGGAGCTTTCATGTGGACGGGTTTTGACTACTTAGGCGAGCCGACACCGTTTGAATGGCCGAGCGTTTCGAGCTTTTTCGGAATGATGGACATATGCGGCTTTCCAAAGGACGGATATTATCTGTGCAAGGCGTATTTCAGCGATGAGCCTGTTGTGCATGTACTTCCGCACTGGAATTTCACAGGGCAAGAGGGAAAGCCTGTCCGTGTGATGAGCCACACCAACTGTGAGCAGGCAGAGCTGTTTCTGAACGGCAGGTCGCTTGGAAAGCAGGATATAGATATAGACAAGCAGGCTTACTGGGAAGTGCCGTTTGAGGCAGGAGAGCTGAAGCTTGTTGGCTATAACGGCGGAAAGGCAGTCTGTGAGGACATACGCAGGACGGCAGGGAAGGCTGCAAGGCTGCTGCTTCGTCCGTTTGAGAGCAGTATCCGCAATGACGGCGTTGATGCGGCGATAGTTGATGTTATCGCAGTCGATGAGGACGGAAACGAGGTCACCGATTTCGAGCAGAGCGTTGAGCTGAGCTGTGCAGGCGGCGAGGTGATAGCCTCCTCAAACGGCGACCCGAACTGCCACGAGGACTTTACAAGTTCAAAGCGCAGTCTGTTCCACGGCAAAGCACAGTTTATACTGCGCTGCTATGCAGGCTACAAAAATATGGCAGTATTTGCGAGGTGTGACGGCGTTGAGTGTAAAGCTGTCAAGCTTGATGTAATTGATGCACCTCCCGAAAACTACGTTGAGAGCGTGACTGACCTCTATCTGACCGACTGGCATCTCAGCACTAAGCTGTTTGACGAGATGCCCGATATTGCCTCGCTCAAAAACGACCCTACCGATAACAATTCCTTTGAGCCTGTTGATATATCCGCAGGCACACCGCAAAGACTCTCGGACTGCATCGGCAAATTCGCACTGTATACGTCGTATGTAACTCTGCCGGAATCTAACAGGAAAATCACTTTCGATACTTTCAGCGGCGGCAGAACAGTGGTGCATTTCTCCGAGCTGTGGGGAAAATGCCGCATCTATATCAACAGACAGCTTGTCGGTGAAACAGAAGGTTATTGGAACACGGTCGGGCTTGACTGCGTAGTTCCTCACGGTATCAGCGGCAGGTGCGAGCTTATCGTCTGCGTGGAAAGCACGACCAAATACGGCTGCGGTGTGTGCGGTTCGGTGATATTGAGATAATACTGTCAAAGCTGCTCACTTGCGAATAGTATAAAGAAAACTGTTCGGAGGTGACGGTATGACCGAAAAGACAAAGCTCGCTGTAAAGGTATCTGCATTGACGCTTGCAATAAACGCCGTTCTTGCGCTGATAAAGCTTATTGCAGGGCTTGTGGCAGGCTCATCTGCGCTGGTGAGCGATTCGGTACACTCGGCTTCCGATGTTTTGTCAACCGTTGTGGTCATAATTGGAGTGCGCCTTGCCTCAAAGCAGGCAGACCGCTCCCACCCTTACGGACACGAGCGATTTGAGTGTGTCGCTGCGATGCTGCTTTCATTCATGCTGGCAGCTACGGGCTTCGGCGTGGGATACAGTGGTCTCAGGGCGGCGTTTGCAAGCGATATTTCTGTGCCGTCAAGGGCTGCTCTTGCGGCAGCGGCGGTCTCTGTTGCAGTCAAGGAGTGGATGTACAGGTACACTATCCGTGCCGCAAGGCGCATAAACTCCGACGCTTTAGCAGCAGATGCGTGGCATCACCGCTCTGACAGCTTGTCCTCGGTCGGCAGTTTTATCGGTGTGCTTGGCGCTCGTGCAGGCTTGCCCTGTCTTGACGGTCTTGCGGGAGTGGTGATAAGCCTGTTCATTCTCAAGGCGGCTTTTGATATTTTCAGGGACTGCACCGACAAGATGATAGACCGTTCCTGCGATGATGATACTGTCGCTTCTATGGAAAAGGTTATCCTCGGCTGTGACGGAGTGCTTTCGCTCAGAGCGCTGCGGACACGGCTTTTCGGCTCCCGTGTATATGTTGATGCGGACATTTCCGCTGACGGTGCGCTGACTTTGTCCGAGGCTGATGTGATCGCCCGATGCGTTCATGACAGCATCGAAAGCCGATTCCCACAGGTCAAGCACTGCATGGTCCACGTTGAGCCGCACAGATAGCCTGTTGGAATTTTATTGGGGGAAACCCTTTTGGATTGAAGTAAAAAACGCAAAGCGTTTTTTGAGAGTAACCGTGGTAACGGTTACTCTGTTATCCCCCGAGGATATTCTTTGAATATCCTCGCAAGCCGCCTGTGGCGGCTATACCCCCCTTCCTAAACCTTTTAATGATTTTTCTGTATCAGGGAGGCAAACTCCCTGATACAGAAAAATATCAGAAGGTTCAGAAAAGAGAACCTGAGAGAAAACTTTTTTCCAAGAGAATATCTCCAATAAGATACCAAGAGGATATAACAGTAATGACTAAAAATACAGGACGTGAAAAAATGGAAAACTATCTTGAAAGGCTTCAGATGCTATACGGAAAAGAGGCGGTTGACAGGCTGAAAGCGGCAAAGGTCGCTGTTTTCGGTGTTGGCGGCGTAGGCAGCTATGTTGTTGAGGCGCTTGCACGCTGCGGTATCGGCAGGCTCGATCTGTTTGACAGCGATGAGGTCGTTATATCAAACATAAACAGGCAGCTGATAGCTACATTTGAAACTGTCGGCATGAAAAAGGTGGAAGCTGCCAAGGCACGCATAAAGACGATAAACCCTGAATGCGAAGTCGGAGCGAACTGTGTGTTCTATGCGCCTGACAACGCAGACAGCTTTGATCTGTCGGTCTATGACTATGTTGTTGATGCGGTGGATTTCGTTCCTGCAAAGCTGGAGCTTGCGGTGCGCTGCGAAAAGCTCGGTGTCAGACACATCAGTGCGATGGGCGCAGGCAACAAGCTGCACCCTGAGATGCTGGAGATCGCAGATATTTACAAGACCAGCGTTTGTCCGCTTGCAAGGGTGATGCGGCGTGAACTGAAGAAAAGGGGAGTGCGCAGCCTGCTTTGTGTTTACTCAAAGGAACAGCCGAGAGAATCAGCTGTCGATGAGCAGGGAAAGCGCTGTCCTGCGAGCAATGCTTTCGTTCCTTCTGCCGCAGGACTTATCATCGCTTCGTGCGTTGTTAATTGCTTAACAGGCAGTTAACAGGTAATTTTCAATAAAAAGCTTGACAAATCTTCGTGCAAGGTGTATAATAGGTTACAATTAGGTTACAAGTAGTTACATTTTGAATTATCTATTAATTGTATGGAGAGTAAGTTATGCGAAAAAGAAGAGTTTTAAAATCTGTTATTGCGATGAGTGCTGCGGCTGTTATTTCGGTCACAGCGGTAAGTTCTTACAATGACGGATATGCAACAAAAGAATCTTATATGTCTCAGCTCAGCGAGATCGAAAAGGAGCAGAGCGAGGTCGATTCAAAGCTCAGTTCAGCTGACAGCGAGCTTAAAAGAGAAAAGGACAATCTTGCATCTATAAACAATGATTACGCAGAGGTCCGCAGCAGGATAGAGCAGGCTCAGGCTGAGTCGGACAAGCTTGAAAAGCAGATAGCTGAGACCGACAAGAAAATGACGGAGATACAGGACGAAATTGCCGCCAAGACCGAGCAGATAAAGGCTGAGACCGCTGATTTCATGCAGAGGATCAGAGCTATGTATATAGCAGGCGGTTCGGATTCGTATATGGATATACTTGCCGATTCGTCGGATTTCTATGATGTGCTGATGAGACTTGAGCTTATGAAGCGTGTCGCAGACCATGACAACGCACAGCTCGATGATCTTGTAAATCAGAAAAACCTGCTCGAAAAGCTGGAAAAGGATTATAAAGAGCAGCAGAACGAGCTTAATGAGTCTATGGAGAAATACATAGACCTTTTGAAAACTCTGGAGGAGCAGAAATCAAAGCTTTCGGCTATGCAGACAAAGTCGGGCAAGACTATCGGCGAGCTTGAATCGCAGAAGCAGACACTTCAGCAGAGGTCATATGAGCTTGAACAGAAACATTCCGAGGTGAGCAGCCTCGCAGAGACCACCACGACCACGACTACCACCACAACGACTACTACAACTACAACAACACCTGCAACGACTACTACAACAACGCCTGCATACCGTCCTCCGCTTACGACAACAACGACAGGCGGATATGCTCAGACTACCACAAAATCATCAAATGTTCCGCCTGCGACCACCACTACAACTTCACAGAAGCCCGTAAACCCTTCTACAAATCAGGCTAAGATCGACAAGGTAGTAGCTTATGCAAAGAGCAACGTCGGCGGAAGATATGTATTTGCCGGCTCGAATTTCCGTGCCACAGACTGCTCGGGACTCACGATGCTCTCATATGCACAGGTAGGCATCAGCCTTCCGCACTATGCACAGTCTCAGGCTGCATACGGACGCAGCGTTTCGTTCAATCAGATGAAGCCCGGCGACCTTATCTTCTACGGTACGGCTTATAATATCTACCACGTTTCGATGTATGTCGGAAACGGTATGATAGTTCACGCTGAAAGCACCGCAACAGGTATTGTTATTTCGTATGCTACCAAGAACTCGGGAAGCATCTACTGCATCAAGCGTCTTATCGAAACTTAATAATTCCAGGTCACCGTTTTATAAAGCGGTGACTTTTTTGTTTGTATTGTATACCAAGAATTAAATTTCGGGTTGACAATCTGGACCTTGTGTGGTATACTATCTGTGAAAGGAATGAAGAAAATGAAAAAAGACAGTATTAAAAAGACGAAAAACATTGTATTTATCGGGCTTTTCACAGCCATAGTCGCAGTACTTTCGCAGATAGCGATACCTCTGCCGACGAACGTTCCCGTGACGCTGCAAACCTTTGCTGTTGCTCTTGCCGGATATTTTCTCGGCTGTATCAAAGGGACTGTTTCGATAGTGGTTTATGTTCTGCTCGGCGCAGTAGGAGTGCCTGTTTTTTCAAACTGGAAAGGCGGCTTCAGCGTTTTGACCGGCTACACGGGTGGATTCATTTTCGGGTTTATCCTGTTTGCGCTTATGTGCGGCATCGGTTCGACATTTTTCTCATCGAAAAAGCTTACCGGAAAAGCTATTGCACTTTCGCTTGGTATCGCCGGTCTGATAATTGATCACGCCTGCGGTATCGCTGTGTATGCAGGTGTTGCGAAGATCTCGCTGGCAAAGTCTTTCCTGACGGTATCTCTGCCTTTCCTGCTGAAAGATGTGATCTCTGTTGCTGCGGCATACTTTATAAGTGAGGAGCTTGTCAAGCGCCTTGCAAAAATGGGCTCATATTCAAGAAAAACTGCCTGATACATATATCCCCTTACAGGCACAAAAAGACCGCTGTTTGCTACAAAAGCAGGCAGCGGTCATTTCTATTATCGTTATTCTATCGTTATTCGCTTATTGCGTTCTTTGCGATAACGTCTGCAACGAGGTTTGCAGGGAGCTGTTCATAGCGGACTTTCTCGAATGTATATGAGCCTCTGCCCTGAGTGGTCTGTCTGAGATACATCGTGAAGTCAGCCATTTCAGCCATTGGAACTTCGGCAACGACCTCTGTGAGTCCTGCCTTGTCGGAAGGATTCATGCCCAGCACTCTGCCTCTTCTCTTGTTCAGCTCGCCCATGATGTCGCCCGTGTTGTCATCGGGAACGAGAACGTTGAGTGCGCCGATAGGTTCAAGCAGGATCGGATCGGCAAGTCTCATGCCTTCCTTGTATGCGATGCTTGCAGCCATCTTGAATGCCATTTCCGAGCTGTCAACAGGGTGATACGAACCGTCAACGAGGATAGCTTTGAGTCCTACAACAGGGAAGCCTGCGAGAACGCCCTTCTTGATGCTTTCCTGAAGTCCCTTTTCAACAGCAGGGAAGAAGTTCTTAGGAACTGCACCGCCGAATACTTTCTCCTCAAAGATAAGCTCGTCAGATACGCATGGCTCAAACTCGATCCATACATCACCGTACTGACCGTGACCGCCTGACTGTTTCTTATGACGACCCTGTACCTTGACTTTCTTTCTGATAGTCTCTCTGTATGCGATCTTAGGAACAGAAACTTCAACATCAACGCCGAAGCTGTTTTTCAGCTTGCAGATCACTGAATCGAGGTGAACGCCGCCGAGAGTGGAGATTATCTGCTCCAGAGTATCGGGATCCTGCTCGTAGTTGACGGTCTTGTCCTCTTCGAGTATCCTTGCGATAGCAGCTGAGATCTTGCTCTCATCTCCCTGAGCCTTGGCTCTGACAGCCATCTTATAGCTTCCCTTAGGGAATTGCATTGCAGGGAACTTAACGACTCTTGCAGCGTCGCAGATAGTATCGTTTGTATTTACGTTCATTTTCAGCGCAACAACGATGTCTCCGCAGTTAGCTTCCGTGATGTCGGTCTGCTTCTTTCCGAGCAGGGAAACGAGCTTGCCTATCTTGTCGGAAGCTCCTGTTGTAGCGTTTACAACAGCTTTGTTCGGTGCGATCTTTCCTGAGAATACCTTCATGAACGACATCTTGCCAACGAACGGGTCAGCAACTGTCTTGAATACAAAAGCTGTGAGCGGATCGTTCTCGTTGCACTCAACCTCAACAAGCTCGCCGTTTGCATCTTCGCCTACCATAGCGTCCTTCTCGGAAGGAGGAGGCAGCAGCAGGTCTATTTCCTTGAGCAGCATATCAACGCCTGCAAGCTCTGTGCTTGAAACGCACACAACAGGTGTGATAGCACCGCTGTTCATTCCCTTGTGGATACCGTCTGTAAGCTCTTTCTGAGTGAAAGCTTCGCCTGAGAAGAACTTTTCAAACAGAGCCTCATCTGTTTCTGCAACGGCTTCCGAAACAGCCTCAACAAGACCGTCGATACGGTATTCCATATTTGCAGCGATCTCTGCTGTCGGCATATCGGTAGGTTCAGCCTTACCGCCTACATACTTGTAAGCCTGCATCTCGATGAGGTTTACATATGAAACGATCTTTCTGTCTGCGATAACAGGAACAACAACAGGGCAGACAGTAGGTCCGAATTCAGCTTTGAGCTGTGTGAGGATATTATTGAAGTTTGCGTTGTCATCGTCAAGCTTTGTAACAACGAACATTGTAGGCTTGTTGTATTTCTTTGCGCAGTCGTAAGCCTTATGTGTGCCGACCTTAACGCCTGATTTTGCGGATACCGTGATAAGCACGCAGCCGCTTGCGTAGATGCCCTCGATCATCTCGCCTTCGTAGTCGAACAGTCCAGGTGTGTCAAGGATATTTACCTTGTATTCGCCTGTTTCCATTGTTGTAAGGGAAGTATAAACAGAGGTCTTTCTGGAGATCTCGTCGGGGCTGAAGTCGGAAACGGTGTTGCCGTCGAGTATCTTTCCGAGTCTGTCAGTCGTTCCGCTCTTATATAGCAATGCCTCTGTAAGCGATGTCTTACCTGAACCTGCATGACCTGCAATGGCAATATTTTTGATCTTGGTGCTGTCATAATTTTTCAATTTGAATCTCTCCATTCGTTGCTTTTTGAGCTTGAAATTTGCGGTATGTACTAAATACACAAAAACAAAAGTCCGCATAGGTTAATTATATACTATTTTGAACATCATTACAATAGCTTTTTATAAAAAATCTTTCGTTATTATGAACAAATTTTATACTGAATTTTCTACAATCTAACTATCTTCGATTATGAATAATGCATTATTCACCTTGGCGGGCTGGCACGCATATACTTTATCAAGGCAGGCTGAACACAGTCTTTGCTGCAGATCGGATATGAACGGAGCGCTTATTATGAACAGACCAGTGATACTTTGCGGCGGCGGAGATGCAAGATATATATTTGCGTGCAGGGAGCTTTGCAGCATTGCAAAGGTATATTCATACGGACTTGACGGTGCATTGGGTGAGACTATCGCTCTGAACAGCCTTGATGATATGCGCCAAAAGGCTGATATATTGCTGCTGCCGATGCTTGCGGGAATCGGACTTGATATACCCTGCGCCTGCGCAGAAAGCTTATCCTGCGATAAACTTTCGGGTCATCTTGAAAAGAATGCACTTGTCCTCGGCGGAAGATTAAGTACAGATGTGATCGAATATTTTTCCTCCCTCGGATTTGATGTTATGGATTATTTCACCCGTGAGGAGCTGGTGATAAAGAACTGCGTTCCGACAGCAGAGGGCGCTCTGGAGATAGTTCTCAGGGAGCTTGCAGTCACGGTGAACGGCACTAAAACGCTCATCATCGGCTACGGCAGGGTCGCAAAGGCTTGTGCAAAACTGTTCGATGCGGTCGGGTCAGATGTGACTGTCTGCGCAAGAAAGCTTTCTCAGCTTGCTATGGCGGAAAATGACGGCTGCAAGGCGCTTTTGCTCGGCAGGCTCGCAGATGAGGCAGGAGACTTTGATATTGTTATAAATACCGTTCCTGCGCTCGTTCTGACAAAGCAGGTGCTTGAAAGGGCGCAAAAGGACTGCCTTATCATAGACCTTGCTTCAAAGCCGGGAGGCACAGACTTTGAGGCGGCAAAGCTGCTCGGCCGCAAAGCTATCCACGCTCTTGCGCTCCCTGGGAAGACAGCACCTGCAAGCGCAGGAAAGATAATCGCCGAGGCGGTCAGGAACATATACAATGAAAGGAGAGAAACAGATGTCTTTAGAGGGCATTAGGATAGGCTATTGCCTTTGCGGCTCTTTCTGTACTTTTGACAAGAGCTTTCGGGCTGCAAGGGAGCTTGTTTCCCTGGGCGCACAGCTTATCCCTGTCATGTCATATAATTCGTCGGGTCTGTCAACACGTTTCGGCACGAGCGAACAAAATATCGCTGAATTTGAAAGCATCGCAGGCAGACCCGTTATCAGAACGATCGTCGATGCAGAGCCGATAGGACCGCATAAAATGTGCGATATTATGGTCGTTGCGCCGTGTACGGCAAACACGCTTGCAAAGCTTGCGCTGGGTATAACCGATACTCCCGTCACGATGGCGGTCAAGAGCCACCTTAGAAACGGACTGCCTGTTGTCGTGGCTATATCGACAAACGATGCGCTTGCAGGCTGTGCAAAAAACATCGGCATACTCCAGAATTACCGCAATTATTATTTTGTCCCGTACAGGCAGGATAATTTTGAAAAGAAACCTAATTCGATAGTTGCGGATTTTGAGATGATACCCCTGACGGTGCAGCTGGCACTGGGCGGAAAACAGATACAGCCGCTTATATTGTGATGCGAAAGATGTAAAGCATTCCTGCTTTACATCTTTTTTGCATATTTCACATAAATTTTGAGAAAAACGTGTTGACGTTTTTGTAATAAAGTGATATAATAGTTAAAATTAAATATGGATTATTGTTTGGAAAAAAATCAAGCTGAAAGGAAAGACTTTATGAAAAACTTATTGTTTGTTTCTTCCGAGTGTGTACCGTTTATAAAAACAGGAGGTCTTGCTGACGTTGTAGGTTCTCTGCCAAAGTGCTTTGACAAGCAGTATTACGATTGCAGAGTGTTCCTGCCAAAGTATATGTGCATGGACGGCAAGTGGAAAGATCAGCTTCAGTATGTCACTCATTTCTATATGGACTATGACGGACAGAGCAGATATGTCGGCGTTCTGAAAATGGAATATGAGGGAACGATCTTCTATTTCCTTGATAATGAATACTATTTCTGCGGCGACAAGCCTTATCTTGAGCATCACTGGGATATTGAGAGATTCATCTTCTTTGACAAGGCTGTGCTTTCTGCGCTCCCGCTTATTGACTTCAGACCTGATGTTATCCACTGCCACGACTGGCAGACAGGTCTTATCCCTGTATTTCTGCATGACAGCTTCCAGGGCGGTGAGTTCTTCCGTGGCATAAAGTCGGTAATGACTATCCACAACCTCAAATTCCAGGGCAACGACAATGTTGACAGGATAAAGTGGCTTTCGGGTCTTTCCGATTACTATTTCTCTATCGACAAGCTCAGAACGGGTATCGACGGAAATATGCTCAAGGGCGGACTCGTTTATGCTGATGCTATCACCACAGTCAGCAACACCTATGCAGAGGAGATAAAGACTGCTTTCTACGGTGAGGGTCTTGACGGTCTGATGAGGGCGAGAAAGAACGACCTGCGTGGTATCGTAAACGGCATAGATTATAACGAATACGATCCGAGCAAGGACGGATTCATCAATGTAAAATACAACGAAAAGAACGTCTGCGAAAAGAAAGTACACAACAAGCGTGCTTTGCAGGCAGAGCTGGGTCTTGAGGTCAACGATGACCGCTTCCTGCTGGGTATCGTCAGCAGACTTACCGACCAGAAAGGCTTTGACCTTATCGCTTACATGATGGAAAGAATGTGCCAGCAGGGGATCCAGTTTGCGGTTCTCGGAACGGGCGACGGCAAGTATGAGGATATGTTCCGCTGGTTCGCAGGAAGATACCCCGGACAGGTCTCTGCAAACATCTATTACAGCAACGCTCTCAGCCACAGGATATACGCTTCGGCAGATGCTTTCCTGATGCCTTCGCTGTTTGAGCCGTGCGGTCTTTCACAGCTTATGTCGCTGCGCTACGGCACAGTCCCTATCGTTCGTGAAACGGGCGGTCTGAAGGACACTGTTGAGCCGTTCAACCAGTTCGAGCATACGGGAACGGGCTTCTCGTTTGCAAACTATAACGCTCACGAGATGTACAATACCGTAATGTTTGCAAAATATATCTTCGATGACAGGCGTGATGACTGGAACGGCATCATCAGGTCGGCTATGTCAAGGAATTTCTCATGGCAGGCTTCGGCTATGAAATATCAGGAGATGTACGACTGGCTCATCGGCTACTGACAGATAATGATTTACCGCAGGACAGCTGCGGAGAGATTGGGGGAAAACTCTTTTTGATGAAGCAAAAAACGGCTTCGCCGTTTTAAAGAGTAACCGTGGTAACGGTTACTCTGTTTCCCCCGAGGATATTCTTTGAATATCCTCGCAACCGCCCGCAATGGCGGTTACCCCCATTTCAGAAACCTTTTATAGATTTTCGGCGCATAGAGCATTAAGCTCTATGCGCCGAAAATGTGTAAGAGTCCTAAAGAGAGTTCAGGAAAGATTCTTTTCAGAAAGGTCTCCCAATCGCCCGAAGCTATACTGTGGCAGACTATCAGCAGCGGGGCTGAAAAGCTGGTATTACACTTATGGTAGCTATGCATCATAATATCCTTTGTGTCTGAATAGTATTGTGTAGAAACGGAGGCTGTCCTTATGATGAGTAAAACTGCAAAAAGAATAATGGTCTGTCTGTGCGCTTGTGCGGTCGTAATATCCTGTCTTTCAGGCTCTGCGTCTGCTTCTGGCACATCTGAAATCCCTCAGAATACGCCTGTGCAGGCTGCTGTTGATGAGGCTTTGCCGCAGGAGCTTGAAACGCTCTGCGCTCAGAGCTATATCCTCACGGAGATGCAGACAGGTACGGTATTGTTTGAGAAAAACGCAGATAAAAAGGTGCTGTCAGGGCATCTCAACAAGCTTATGACCTTGCTTTTGCTTGCGGAAAGCATAGACAGCGGAAAGACTGCTGCCTCCGACCTTTTCACTGCAACGGACAGGGCAAATGCTCAGGGTGACCCGCAGATATGGCTCGACAAGGGCGAGAAAATAAGCGTTGATGAGCTGATAAAGGCTATAACAGTCGGAAACGCCAATGATGCTGCGGTAACTATTGCGGAAAATATCTGCGGCAGCGAGAGCAGGTTCGTTGAAAAGATGAACGGCAGGGCAAAAGCTCTGGGAATGGATAATACGATATATAAGGACTCGACAGGTAGCGACAAGGGTAATGTCACTACGGCAAGGGATCTGTCAAAGCTTTGTGCGGAGCTTTCAAAGCACGAGTTCCTTACGCCTTACATGAAAACCTGGCTGGTGAACGTCAGGGGAGGCAAGGCAGAGCTTGTAAACTCAAACCGCCTTGTCCGCAGTTATCAGGGTATCACGGGAATGAAAGCGTTTTCCTCGAAGGACAGCGGCAGCTGCGGCTGCGTCACCGCAAATAAGAGCAAGATGCGGCTTTGTGCAGTAGTGCTTGGGTGTGCAGATAATGATATGCGTGATGCTGATGTAAAAAAGCTGCTCAAATGCGGTTCTGAGAGCTTTCAGCTGTATTCGCCTCAAGTTCCCAGGGAGCTTTTGAAAAACATTCCCGTTACGGGTGGAGAAAGCCTTGAATGCGAGCTTGAAGTGCAGGGAGAGCCGCTTGTCATCATCAAAAGAGGTACTGCTTCTCAGCTGAAAGCAAGGACCAACACCACCGAGCTGCTCCAAGCGCCCGTTTCAAAAGGTCAGGTGTGTGCCGAATATATCCTTGAATATGACAAAAAGTGCGTATGTACGGTAAATATCGTATCCAAACAGGAGATAAGGAAAATGAACTGGGTGTGCGGTATGAAAAAACTGTTGTATAATCTGATTAAATTGTAAGAACTTTTTCGTTAAAATGCACAAATACTTGTTAAAATTTTTTTAGCCCTTGAAAAGTAGAAAAAAATATTGTATAATTTCATTAGTTGAAAGTGAAAGGATCTGACTGCATTGTCTATAAAACTGCAAACAAAATATCTGAAGAATTTTATCCGTGATGAAGAATGTAAGGGTATCGCACCACTCATTTCTGCGGCTCATAATACTCTCGAATCACGTAACGGTCTGGGAAGCGATTTTCTCGGCTGGGTGACACTTCCTACCGATTATGACAAGGAGGAGTTCGCAAGGATCAAGGCTGCTGCTGAAAAGATCAAGAAGACCTGCGATGTGCTGATCGTTATCGGCATCGGCGGTTCGTATCTCGGCGCGAGAGCTGCTATCGAGTTCCTTAAATCGCCTCTTTACAATAATATCCCAAAGGATACTCCTGACATCTTTTTTGTCGGAAACAGCATAAACCCTGCTTATCTCAATGATGTTATAAAGATCTGTGAGGGCAAGGACATCTGTGTAAACGTAATTTCCAAGTCGGGCACAACTACCGAGCCTGCACTTGCATTCCGTATCTTCAAGCAGATGCTTGAAAAGAAATACGGCAAGGACGGCGCTAAGGAAAGGATCTTTGCTACAACAGACAAGGCTAAGGGTACTCTCAAAGAGCTTTCAGATACCGAAGGATACGAGACTTTCGTTGTTCCTGACGATGTCGGAGGAAGATTCTCAGTTCTTACAGCTGTTGGTCTTCTGCCTATCGCAGCAGCAGGCTGTGACATCGACAAGCTCATGGAAGGCGCAAGAAAAGCTCAGAACGCTTATTCAAAAGACGATAACAACGATTGCTACAAGTATGCAGCTATCAGAAATATACTTGCAAGAAAAGGCAAGACCGTTGAGATGCTCGTTTCCTATGACCCAGCATTCACTATGATGGGCGAGTGGTTCAAGCAGCTGTTCGGCGAGAGCGAAGGCAAGGACAATAAGGGTATTTTCCCTGCATCTGCTACTTTCTCTACCGATCTTCATTCTCTCGGTCAGTTCATTCAGGACGGCTCAAAGGAGATCTTTGAGACAGTCGTTGACTTTGCTAAGCCAAAGACTGATCTGTGGCTCGAAGATGATGAGGCTAACCTCGACGGACTCAACTTCCTTACAAATCAGAATATGTCGGTCGTAAACAAGAAGGCTTTCCAGGGCACAGTTCTTGCTCATACAGAGGGCGGCGTTCCGAATATTATCATTGAGGTAGAAAACTCTGATGAGGAAAACCTGGGCGAGCTTATCTATTTCTTTGAAAAGGCTGTTGCTATCTCGGGCTATATGATGGGCGTTAACCCGTTCAATCAGCCGGGAGTTGAGAGCTATAAGAAGAATATGTTTGCTCTGCTGGGCAAGCCGGGATATGAAAGCGCAAAGGCTGAGCTTGAGGCAAAGCTGAGCGCCGAATAAAACAAGGGATAATGAGTGGGAACACTCTTAAAATAAAGCTTTTTAGCAGAACGGAGAGTTTATTATGATTAATTTGATTCCAGGAAAAAAAGGCACAGGCAAAACCAAGATCCTCGTTGAAGCGATCAAGAAGGCAGCAGAAAGTGCTACCGGAAACGTTGTGTGCATCGAAAGAGGAATGCAGCTCACTTATGACCTGCCGCACAATGTAAGACTTGCAGATGCTGAGGAATACGGCGTAAACAGCTATGATGCTTTCTACGGCTTTGTTGCAGGACTTCTGGCTGGAAATTACGATATACAGGAAGTTTTCGTTGACGGTATCCTCAAGATAGGCGGCAGAGACTATGAGGCTCTGGGCGCAATGCTCGAAAAGGTAGCTATTCTGTGCAAGGACGTAAACATCGTATTTACAGTTTCAGCAGATGTAGATGAGCTTCCTGCAAAGGTAAGAGCTTATATCAAGTGATCCAAAACAGGTATCTTCGGCAGAAAATTGAAAAAAAGTATTGACAAATCACAAAATTCGGTATATAATACTCTTTGTGATGTTTGAGGTGTAGTATGAATGTACAGTTGAGACAGCTGTTCGACATCGTTGGAGAATGCGTTGAGATCGACTATTCCATAGGTGCGGACGAGCTGAAGGAGATCAGTGCATATTCTTTTGCATCGCCTGTTACAGTAAAGGGTAAGATACAAAACCGTGCCGGAGTTGTCAGACTGACATATGAAAGCAGGGCAGTGCTTGCACTTGAGTGTGACAGATGCCTTAAAGAGTTCGTCAGAGAGTATCATTACGGCTTTGAACATATACTTGTCAATTCTCTTAACGGTGATGAAGACGATGAGTATGTGGTCTGTCCGAACAATGTGCTTGATATGAACGAACTTGCTGTATCTGATTTATTGCTGCAGCTACCAACTAAAATACTATGTAAAGATGATTGTAAGGGACTTTGCTTTACTTGCGGACATGATCTTAATGAAGGCGAGTGCGGCTGTGAAAAATAGGTCCTTTGCGTGATGCCGAAGAGGAGGTGCCAAAATGGCAGTACCAAAGAGAAAAGTATCCAAAGCAAGACGTGATAAGAGACGTTCAGCTGTATGGAAGCTTGACGCACCAGCACTTTGCAAGTGCTCTAACTGCGGTGAACTTACTTCACCACACAGAGTCTGCAAAAACTGCGGATATTACAAGGGTGTGGAAGTTATCAAGAAGGAAGCATAAGCTGTCTTTTGGTAACTGAAAAGAAAATAGTATTAAAAGCAGAGGTTGAATTTTTCTTCCTCTGCTTTTTATTTTATTTATATACTATTTTAATGTTGATTTTTAATATAATATGTGCTATACTATATGTTGGGTATGTGTGTAAAACACCGAGATTGGAGTTGATAAAATGGCATTGCCTGTTGTGGCTATCGTGGGCAGACCGAATGTAGGAAAATCTACGCTGTTCAATAAGCTGATAGGTCAAAGGCTTTCCATAGTTGAGGATACTCCCGGCGTTACAAGAGACAGAATTTACGGTAAATGTGAGTGGCTGTCGCACGAATTTATGCTGGTCGATACAGGCGGAATAGAGCCTGATTCAAATGACGTTATCCTCGAACAGATGAGAAGACAGGCTGAGGTCGCTATCGCAAGCGCTGATGCTATAATTTTTGTTACGGATATGAAGTCGGGCGTGACCGCAAGCGATCAGGAGGTAGCTCAGATGCTGCTGCGTTCGGGCAAACCCGTGGTTCTGTGCGTTAATAAGTGCGATTCTCTCGGAGAACCGCCTGCTGAGTTCTATGAGTTCTATAACCTCGGACTTGGCGAACCGTTTGCTGTTTCTTCCGTTCACGGTCACGGAACAGGAGATATGCTCGATGAAGTGCTGAAATTCCTGCCGGAAGAAAAGAGCGATGAGGGTGAGGACGATGTTATCAGAGTCGCTGTCATCGGTAAGCCTAATGTCGGCAAATCCTCGATAATAAACAGGATATGCGGCGAGGACAGAGCGATTGTTTCTGATATTGCGGGTACTACCCGTGATGCTACCGATTCGGTCGTCGAAAACGAGGACGGAAAGTTTATTTTTATTGATACAGCAGGTATCAGGCGTAAATCAAAAGTCCTTGACAGTATCGAGAAATTCTCGGTCCTGCGTGCTTATATGGCTGTTGACAGAGCCGATGTCGCCGTTATCGTTATTGATGCTACGGTCGGCTTCACAGAGCAGGACTCCAAGGTCGCAGGATACGCTCACGAAAAGGGCAAAGCCTGCGTGGTAGCTGTAAACAAGTGGGACGCTATCGAAAAAGAAACCAATACGATGAACGAGTTTATAAAGGATCTTGATGAGAATTTCTCCTTTATGAGCTATGTTCCTTATGTCTTTATCTCGGCTAAAACAGGTCAGCGTATGAATACTTTGTTTGAAAAGATAAAGTATGTCGCTGAGCAGAATGCTGTCAGGATACCGACGGGCAGACTCAATGAGGTGCTTTCGTATGCAACTTCAAGAGTTCAGCCGCCGTCTGACAAGGGCAGACGCCTGAAGATCTACTATATGACTCAGGCATCTACAAAGCCGCCTACGTTCGTGTATTTCGTGAACAGAGCCGATCTGTTCCATTTCTCATATCAGAGATACCTCGAAAATCAGATAAGGGAAGTGTTTTCCCTTGACGGAACTCCTATCGTGTTCAAGATCCGTGAACGTGACAGGAATGACGTTAAATAGTGTATCATAAAAGGGTCGGGAAGTTTCCCGTGCCTTAGGAGGAAATTAAGTGACTTATCTGGCAATAGCTTTTACTGTTGTTTTTTCATATCTTTTCGGCAGTCTCAACTCGGCTATCCTTGTGTGCAAAATATGGAAGCATAAGGATATCCGTGACTACGGAAGCAATAATGCCGGTCTTACCAACGTGCTGAGAGTTTTCGGCAAAGGTCCTGCGCTGGCAACGCTGATATTTGACCTTGTTAAAGGCGTTGCTGCTGTACTTATCTGCCGTATCGTCGTTACGGATGCTATGGGAGTCACCTTCTTCGGTGATGATAAGTTCATAGGCTATCTGGCAGGATTCATTGTAATGATAGGACATATTTTCCCTGTGTTCTATGGGTTCCATGGCGGAAAAGGCGTTCTTATCGCTGCTACGACACTTCTGACGATAGACCCTCTGACCTGTGCGCTTTCAGTCGGTGTATTTATCCTGCTGGTAGTTGTCACAAAGTATGTTTCGGTCGGTTCGATCGCTGCTGCTATCTCATATCCGATCATTACTTTTATCGTTCAGTCGTTTATAATCAAGTATCCTGAGGGCGTTATCCCTGATACGATAGTCGCTGCACTGATAGGCGCTATGATAGTCTATATGCATAAGCCAAATATCCAGAGGCTTCTGAACGGCACGGAGAATAAATTCGGCAGCAAGAAAAAGAAAGAACAAAGCGAAGATCAATGATTTGAAAGGAGTGTTCCCGTTTGGCTAAGATCACTATTCTCGGTTCGGGTGCATTCGGACTTGCGCTGGCGATAAACTGCGACAATAACGGTCATAATGTTACGGTGTGGTCAGCGTTCAAGGAAGAAATAGAAACGATCAAACAGACCGGAGAAAACGGCGCAAAGCTGCCCGGTGTAAAAATAAATAAAAGCATAGATCTCACAACGGATATTTCCTGTGTCAAAGGCGCAGACCTTATCCTGCTGGGTATCCCTTCTTCTTTTCTCAGAGGTGTGTGCGAGCAGGCTGAACCGTTCATTTCGCCTGAAAGCATTATCCTGAATACCTCAAAGGGTCTTGAAGCAGACAGCTTCAAGACGATGAGTCAGGTCGCAAAGGAATGCTTCCCGAAAAATACGGTCGCTGTGCTTACAGGTCCTTCTCATGCTGAGGAGGTCGGCAGAGGCATACCTACAACGGTCATAACTGCCTGTGAGAACTACGAAGCGGCAAAGTTTATTCAGAAAACTTTTTCAACTACATATTTCAGAGTTTATCTTTGCGATGATGTTATGGGCGCAGAGATAGGCGGCTCGCTGAAAAACGTTATCGCCCTTGCGGCAGGCGTTTGTGACGGTCTGGGATTCGGTGACAATACAAAGGCTGCACTTATGACAAGGGGCATAAGCGAGATACGCAGGCTCGGTATAGCTATGGGTGCGCAGGAGGAGACTTTTGCAGGACTCAGCGGTATCGGCGACCTTATCGTTACCTGCTGCAGTATGCACAGCCGCAACAGACGTGCAGGCATACTCATCGGTCAGGGAGTTTCCCCTGAAGAAGCCGTTAAGCAGGTAGGTACGGTAGAAGGATATGTCTGCACGAAAAATGCCTATGCACTTGCAAAGAAGCTGAGAGTCGAAATGCCGATAACACAGGAGCTTTACGGTATCCTGTTTGATGGCAGACCGGCAAGCAAGGCGCTTTCGCATCTTATGAACAGACCTTCGACCACCGAGACAGAGGCTGATTTCCTTAACAGATAAGGAGGAAGTATTATGCTTAAAACCATCCATATCAAAACCAGAGAGACAAGTGCGTTTTATAATATCACAAGCTATGTGAGGCAGGCTGTGAACGAATCGGGAGTAAATGAAGGGATCGCTGTGGTATTCTGTCCGCATACGACGGCAGGTATCACGATAAATGAGAATGCTGATCCCGATGTCGTAGAAGATCTTACCTATGCGCTGGCAAAGACTTTCCCCGACAGACCGCAGTTCAAGCACGCCGAGGGAAATTCACACGCTCATATGAAATCGACCTGCATAGGCTGCTCGGAAACAGTTATCATCAGCGATAACAGACTGATGCTGGGCACATGGCAGGGGATATACTTTGTTGAGTGCGACGGACCGAGGGAAAGAACGGTCTATATAAAGATAATCAGAGGATAAAAGCTTTACGGGGGATACCCGAAAAAATAAAAGATCATAAGGAGTTGCTGTTATGGAACCTGTTTACAAAAGGATACTGCTCAAACTGAGCGGTGAGGCGCTTGCAGGCGAAAAGAAGATCGGACTTGATTTCGATGTTATCAACACATTCGGAAAAAGCATCAAAAAATGCGTTGATGCAGGTGTTGAGGTAGGAATCGTTGTCGGCGGAGGAAACTATTGGAGAGGACGTTCAAGCGGCGCTATGGACAGAACAAGAGCTGACCATATCGGTATGCTCGCAACTATAATGAACGCTCTTGCTGTTGCAGACGGACTTGAAAACTGCGGTCTTGAAGTTCGTGTACAGACATCTATCTCTATGCCTCAGGTCGCTGAGCCTTATATCAGAAACAGAACGATGAGACACTTTGAAAAAGGCAGGGTCTGCATCTTCGGCGGCGGAACAGGTAACCCATTCTTCTCCACAGATACAGCTGCTGCCCTCAGAGCAGTTGAGATAGAGGCTGATATTTTCTTCAAGGCTACTATGGTAGACGGCGTTTACGACAAGGATCCGCATCTGTATCCTGATGCAGTAAAGTATGATGAGCTTACTTTCAATGATATTCTCTCAAAGGGTCTGAAGGTAATGGATTCGACCGCTGCTGCAATGTGTCAGGAGAATAATCTTCCTATCCTTGTTTTTGATCTCGGAAGACCGGACAATATATTTGATGCCTGCATGGGCAAGAAAATAGGTACAATAGTAAAATAAATGCAAAGGAGTAATCGTTATGAAAGAACTTAAAGAAAAAGCTAAGAGCAAAATGGAAAAATCCATAAACGTTATGCTTTCGGATTTTGCTGCTATCAGAGCAGGCAGAGCAAACCCTAACGTGCTTGACAAGGTAAAAGTTGATTATTATGGCTCACCGACACCTGTAAATCAGATGGCTGCAATTTCCGTTGCAGAGGCAAGAGTACTTGTAATCACTCCGTGGGATAAGTCTACTCTCAAATCTATCGAGAAAGCTATTCAGGCTTCTGATATAGGCATCAACCCTCAGAATGACGGTCAGGTTATAAGACTTACTTTCCCTCAGCTCACAGAGGACAGACGTAAGGAGATCGTTAAGGACGTCAAGAAGGGCGGAGAGGATACAAAGGTAGCTATCCGTTCGATCAGACGTGACGCTATGGAAAAGCTCAAGGCTATGAAGAAAAACAGCGAGATCACCGAGGACGAGCAGAAGGACGGCGAGGAAGCTATCCAGAAGATGACCGACAAGTTCTGCAAGGAAGTTGACGAGCATGTTGCAGAAAAGGAAAAGGAGATCCTTTCTATCTAAATCTGATCTTGTGAGGTTTGTGCTATGGCATTGTTTGGCAGATCTGCAAAGACCGACCTTGACGGTATCAAAATACCTACCCATGTAGGCGTTATTATGGACGGAAACGGAAGATGGGCGAAAAAGCGTGGCTTGCCGAGAAAACTCGGACACAGGCAGGGCGCTCAGAATTTCCGTGCTATCACAAGGCATGCTAAGGAAGTCGGCGTTAAGTATATCACCTTTTACGCTTTTTCAACAGAAAACTGGAAGCGCCCTCAGGAAGAGGTCGATGCGCTTATGGATCTGTTTGAAAAGTATCTTGACGAGCTTGACGATTTTCTCAAGGAGCATGTGCGTATTCGCTTTATAGGCGACCGCACAAAGCTCAGTGAGTCGCTTCAGCAGAAGATGCTTGATTCGGAACGTAAATCAAAGGATTATGACCAGATGACCCTGCTGCTTGCTATCAATTACGGCGGCAGAGATGAGATATGCCACAGCTGCAAAGTTCTTGCACAGCAGGTCAAAGAGGGAAAAATTGACCCTGAGGACATCACTATGGATATGATAGAGCAGAACCTCTATACTCAGGACGTTCCGCCTGTCGATCTTGTTATAAGACCCAGCGGCGAACAGAGACTTTCCAATTTCATGATCTGGCAGTGTGCCTATGCCGAGTTTTATTATTCGGATATTCTTTGGCCGGATTTCAACAATTCGGAGTTCGATAAAGCTATAATTGCTTACAGCGACAGAAACAGACGATTCGGAGGAGTTTAAAAAATGGTAACCCGTATTAAATCAGCAGCCGTTGCGATAATCATTGCGGTCATTATGCTGATACTGCACGACACTTTTGTTTTCAATCTTGCGCTCGGATTTATAATCTGCGTCGCTATCTGGGAGATATTCAGAGCGACAGGCTATGCAAAGCACCAGGCAGTCGCTATCGCATGCTACGCATTTGTTGCGGTGGATTCGATAATGCCTGCACTTCACTATCACGGGTGGGCGCTTTTCTTCAATTCAAGGCTCTACTACCCGATGTTCATTATGGCTGTCTGTGTTCTGTATCTGATAAACCATAAGGAGTTCAATTATACAGATTTCTTCTTTATGATCGGTGTTACCTCGCTGTTCAACTATTGCTTCTCCACACTTACGAATATGGCACGGGTACCGGGCGGAGTTTTCCTGCTTCTCATTACTCTTTGTGCTGCATGGCTCGCAGACAGCGGTGCTTACTTTGCGGGAACTTTTCTCGGTAAAACGCATCTTTGCCCCGAGATAAGCCCGAAGAAGACTGTTGAGGGACTTATCGGAGGAGTGGCAGCGAACGGCATCATAATGCTCATCATTTCACTCATTTACAGATACCTTTGCAAAGGATACCCTGTGCATTTCGTCTGGATCGTTATTGCAGGAATGCTTTGTGCTGTCATCGGTCTTATCGGCGACCTTACAGCTTCTATCATCAAAAGACAGACGGGCATCAAGGATTACGGCAATATAATGCCAGGACACGGCGGAGTTATGGACAGGTTCGACAGCGTTCTGCTGGTTGCACCGTTCATGTATTACGTGTATACTCAGGGCTTGATATTCGCATAAAATAATAAATCATCTTATTAGGGGCAGGCTTGAAAGCTTACCCCTATGAGTATTTAAAGGACACAGATATGAAAAAGATAACTATACTCGGTTCAACAGGTTCGATAGGAACTCAGGCGATAGAGATATGTGAAAAGCACGGTATCGCTATACTTGCTCTTGCAGCCAATTCAAACGCACAGATGCTTGCAAAGCAGGCAAAGAAGCATAATGTAAAGACGGTCTGCATATACTGTGAAGAAAAACGTAAAGAACTTGAAGCGCTTGTAGACAGCGATGTTACGGTGCTTACTGGAATGGAAGGACTGAAGCGGATCGCTTCGATGGACGGCGTTGATATTATGCTCAACAGCGTTGTCGGAATGGTAGGTCTTGTTCCTACGCTGACAGCGATAGAACACGGTACGGATATTGCGCTTGCAAACAAGGAAACTCTTGTCGCAGGCGGAAAGCTCGTTATTAACAGCGCAAAGGAAAAGGGCGTTAATATCTATCCCGTTGACAGCGAACATTCGGCTATTTTCCAGTGCCTTCAGGGCAATAAGAAAGAGCAGCTCAAAAGCATAATCCTTACTGCTTCGGGCGGACCGTTCTACGGGAAGAAGAAAAAGGATCTTGAAGATGTCGGCGTTGAGCAGGCGCTTGCTCACCCGAACTGGTCGATGGGCAGAAAGATAACGATAGATTCCGCAACGCTCATGAATAAGGGTCTGGAGTTTATTGAGGCTATATGGCTGTTTGACTTAAAGCCTGAACAGATAGAGATAGTTGTGCAGAGAGAAAGCGTCATACATTCTGCGGTCGAGTATATGGATAATTCGGTCATCGCTCAGATGGGCGTTCCCGATATGAAGATACCGATACAGTATGCGCTGCTTTATCCCGAAAGAGTCGATTGCCCTACCAAGCACCTTTCGCTTGCAGATTACGGCACTCTCAGTTTTGGCAGACCAGACTATGAGACATTTGACTGCCTTACCGCCTGTATAAAGGCGATAAGCATAGGCGGAACAAAGCCAGCGATAGTAAACGGCGCAAACGAAGCGGCGGTGGCTGCTTTCCTTGACGGGAAGATAAAGTTTCTGAAAATAGGTGAGCTTGTTACTAAGGCTCTTGAAAACATAAAAGAGAAAGACATAACCTGTGTTGAGGACGTGCTTGAAGCGGACAGGGCAGCAAGGGAATATGTCAGCAAACAGATAGAAAAAGGGGATAATTAGTCTATGAGAACAGTGGGTTCTATAATCTTTGCCATATTCATGTTCGAGTTTATAATCGTTGCACATGAATTCGGTCACTTCTTCGCTGCAAGGCGAAACAAGGTAAAGGTCAACGAGTTTTCCATCGGAATGGGTCCTGCTCTTTTCAAAAAGAAAAAAGGCGACACGCTCTATGCTCTAAGGCTCATTCCTTTCGGCGGATACTGCGCAATGGAAGGCGAGGACGGAAGCAGCGAAGAAGAAGGCGCCTTCTGCAAAAAGGCTGTCTGGAGAAGGATAACGATCGTTATTGCAGGTGTTGTGATGAATCTGCTGCTTGGGTTCATTCTCCTGCTGATAAATACCGCAACAAGCGGTCCTTACGCTTCAACTACTATTTCGTATTTTGAAGAAGGCGCTTCCTCACACGAGACAGGTCTTGAGCTTGGCGACAGGATCGTCAAGATAAACGGTATGCGTATCTTTACAACAATGGATATGTCCTTCCAGTTCAAAAACGACAAGGACGGAGTTTTTGATATTGTCGTGGAAAGAGACGGCGAAATGAAGGAACTCAAGGACGTTAAGTTTTCGACAAAAGACAACACGATGCATATTGACTTCAAGGTAAAACCAGTCGAGCTTAACGTTGGAACGGTGCTTTCACAGACGCTGCGGCAGGGCGTTTCGGACGCAAGGCTGATTTATATATCTCTGAGAGATCTTGTTATGGGCAAGTATTCGCTCAGAGAGTTAAGCGGTCCTGTGGGTATAGTCGATACTATTGGTGATGTCGTTGATTCGGAAACAGACAAGGAAACGGGCAAGATAGACTGGTCGAGCCTTATCCACACGATGCTTTCGATCTGTGCGTTCATTACGATAAACATCGGTCTGTTCAATCTGCTTCCGCTTCCTGCGCTTGACGGAGGACGGCTGGTGTTCCTGATAATAGAGGGTATAAGGCGAAAACCTGTCAAACCCGAACACGAAGGCATGGTACACTTTATAGGGCTTATCGCTCTGCTGGTACTAATGGCGATAATTACGATAAGCGACGTTATGAAACTATTCTGACGATGGTGATATGATATGAGAAAATGCAGACCCGTAAAAGTCGGCGGTCTTACGCTCGACGGAAAGAAGATATATATCCAGTCTATGATAAGCGTGCCTTCAACGGACATCGAAGGCTCTGTAAGGCAGGCCTCTGAGCTTGAAAAGGCAGGCTGTGAGATAATCAGAGCAGCTGTGCCTGATATGGACGCAGTAAGGCTTATCCCTGCGATAAAGCAGGCTGTTGATATGCCGCTTGTTGCTGATATCCACTTCGATCATAAGCTTGCTATCGCATCGGCTGAGGCAGGTGTTGACGCTATCAGGATAAATCCGGGAAATATCGGGGATAAGGACAGGGTAAAGGCTGTTGTTGATGTATGTACACAAAAGGGTCTGCCGATAAGGATAGGCGTGAACGGCGGCTCGCTTGAAAAGGACATTCTTGCAAAATACGGCAAGCCCTGCGCTGAGGCTCTTGTGGAAAGCGCTCTGGGTCACGTAAAGATACTTGAGGACTGCGATTTTGATAATATCGTTATATCTATAAAATCTTCCGATGTTGAAACGATGATAAAGGGATACAGACTGCTTGCACAGAAGTGTGATTATCCGCTTCATCTTGGAGTAACGGAAGCAGGAACGGAGAGAATGGGTCTTATCAAGTCTGCTGTCGGGATAGGCTCGCTGCTGGTCGACGGCATAGGCGAAACGATAAGAGTATCGCTCACAGATGATCCTGTAAAGGAGATATATGCCGCAAAGGATATTCTCAAAGCGATAGGAAAGGGAAGCGGAATAAGGATAGTTTCCTGTCCGACCTGCGGAAGAACAAGGATAGACCTTATCGGTCTTGCAAAAAAAGTCGAGGATATGACTAAGGATATTGATAAAGATATAACAGTTGCAGTCATGGGCTGCGTTGTGAACGGTATAGGAGAAGCTGGCGAAGCAGATGTTGGCATCGCAGGAGGCGACGGCTGCGTTGTACTTTTCAAGCACGGCAAAAAGCTTTGCAAGCTCCCCGAAAACGAAGCTTTGCAGGCACTTATGGACGAGATAGAGAAATTATAAAAAGGATCAGAAATGAATAATACATTTAAAGATATATTTTCACAATTCGATGTTGAAATGCCTGCGGCGGTCGCAGGCGGAAAAATACTTAAAATAATAAGCGGACGAGACAATACAGAGCTGTGTATCGTTGCAGCTTTTGACGATTATGTAAAATACGACGAGATAGACAGCTTCTGCACATTTATGAAAAAAGCGCTTGGTGCAGCAAAATTCTGCGTGCAGTGCAAATACACTCCGGACAAGCTTTCGCAGGATTATTTCCCTGAGATATTCCGTTTTTTCAAGGACAGATTCCCGCTTGTAAACGGCTTTTTCAATAATGCCGAGGCAAAGATCAACGGCGATGATGTGAATATCACGCTTAAACACGGCGGCTTCGATCTACTTGAAAAACAGGGAGCTTCAAGGGCGCTTTCATCGCTTGTGGAGGAGATGTTCTCACGCAAGGTGAACTTTACTTTTGACGGCGTGCTTGAAACGGATCAGGAGGCTTATGAGCGTGAGCAGCAGGAATTCCTTGCGAGCCTGCCTGTACCGCAGCCTGTCTCAAACGCCAATGCTGCGCAGGGTAAAACTGATAAAAAATCAGAAAGCCATGAGATCGAATTCCGTACCTGCACGGTCGATTTCACAAGGCTGCATCTGCTTTGCGATAATGCTCTTGTACTCAAGGGTTCACCGATAGATCCGCAGACGAAAGTTACCGAGATGAAGGACATCGAACCTGATTTTCAGGGCGATCTGACGGTCTGGGGAGATGTTTTCTTTACGGAGACCAAAGAAACCAAGAACGGTATGCTTATAGCAACAGTCTACATTACGGACTACACATCTTCGGTCTCTATAAAAATGACGGGCGTACTCAAAGCCAATAAGTATAACCCTTTCACAAAGGATATGCTCGAAGCAGTGCTTGAAAAAATGAAAAAAGGCAGCACGGTCATCGTTTCGGGCAAAATGGAAGAAGACAGATTCGATCAGAGTATGAACATCAATCCTTATTCTATGATGCTCGTAAAGCGTGAAGCGAAAAAGGATACAAGCGAGCATAAGAGGGTCGAGCTGCATCTGCATACGAATATGTCACAGCTCGATGCGATAACTCCTGCCGATAAGCTTGTTAAGCGTGCTTTCGACTGGGGACATAAGGCTGTTGCTATCACCGATCACGGTGTGGTCCAGGCTTACACAGATGCGGGAAACGCCTGCAGCGAAATACGCAAAAAGAACAAGGATTTCAAGATAATCTACGGCGTTGAAGATTATGAAGTAAACAATGATGAGACTGTTTTCTTCGGCTGGAACAACAGAGAGCTTGACGAGGAATTTGTAGCTGTGGACTTTGATACAGTTCAGACAGATGCAAAGGAAATGAAACTGAGCTTTATCAGAGCCGTAAAGATAAACGGACTTACGATGGGCGACAGCTTTGAAATTGCGGCTGATGAAAATGCAGATGAAGCTGTTGAAAGCTTTAAGGAATTCTGCGGGAACAAAGCTGTGCTTGTGTTTTATAATGCCTTTGAAGCAAAACCGCTGCTGGACAGCTTTCTCAGAAGCAGCAAAACTGAATTTGAGTATTCTTATATCAACCTTTCAAGAATGTGCGTACTGATGCTTGAAGGTCTCAACAGCATCGATGTTTCTCATGTGCTTGAACATAATGAAATGAGCGAGGTCAGGGCGCAGGGCCTTGAAAAGGCACAGCTTACAGCAGGGATATTTATTGACCTTTGCGGTAAACTTGCTGCAAGGTATCCTATGCACATAATAAGCGCAGATACGATAAACAGTCTGCTTGCAGGAGATGACCTTGAAAAATCCCATGACCCAAGACGTTATCACCAGATAATACTTGTGCGTAATAACACCGGCCTTAAAAACCTTTACAGGCTCATCTCCGACTCGAATCTCAAATACTATAAGAAGCGTCCGAGAATACCAAAGTCTGAGCTTGTGAAATACAGGGAAGGACTTATCGTCGGTTCTGCCTGCGAACAGGGCGAAGTATTCAGGGCGATAGTTGAAAAGCAGCCCTGGGAAAAGATAAAACAGCTGGCATCATTTTATGACTATCTTGAGATACAGCCTCTTGGCAACAATGAATTCATGCTCAGGCGAGGAGATGTCAGCTCCTATGAAGATCTGAGAAATTTCAACAGAAAGGTCTGTCAGCTCGGAGAAGAACTTGGCATACCTGTCTGTGCAACGGGCGACGTTCACTTTATGGACAAGTCGGATTCGCAGTTCAGAGCTGTCATCATGGCGGCTCAGGGCTTTGCCGATGCAGACCAGCAGGCACCGCTTTATTTCAAGACGACTGATGAGATGCTGGAGGAGTTTTCATATCTTGGCGAGGACAAGGCTTTTGAAGTCGTTGTGACAAATCCCAACAGGGTAGCTGATATGATAGACCCTGATCTGAAAGCGTTCCCTAACGGCACATACACACCGTTTATCGAAGGTGCGGTGTATGAGCTTCAGGTCATATGCTGGAGAAAATGTATAAGCATCTACGGCGACTGTGACCCTGATGATATAGTCGTTCCTCCCGAAAATGAGCTTGACAGCTCACAGCTCAATCATATAAGCGAGTTTTACAAGGGTCATATCCCGCCGATAGTTTTCGACAGACTCGAAAGAGAGCTTGACTCTATCATCGAGCATGGATTTGCGGTGCTTTATATGATCTCGCAGAAGCTTGTGGCTTATTCCAACGAAAACGGCTATCAGGTCGGTTCACGTGGATCGGTAGGTTCGTCATTCGTTGCTTCGATGTCAGGTATATCCGAAGTAAACCCGCTTGAACCTCATTATGTTTGCCCGAAATGCAGGCACAGCGAGTTCATTACAGACGGTTCGGTAGGTTCCGGATTCGACCTGCCGCCTAAAAAATGTCCGAAATGCGGAGAGGATATGATGCGTGACGGTCACGACATTCCTTTTGAAACGTTCCTTGGATTCCACGGCGACAAAGCGCCTGATATAGACCTTAACTTCTCTGGAGATGTTCAGGGCAAGGTTCATAAGTATACCGAGCAGCTGTTCGGTGAGGATCATGTGTTCAAAGCCGGAACTATCGGCGCTATACAGGATAATACAGCATTCGGCTATGTTAAGAAATATCTTGAAGAGCGAGGCAGAGAACTGCCGAAAGCCGAGGTGGAAAGACTCAAGCAGGGCTGCTGCGGCATAAAGAGGACGACCTCTCAGCACCCAGGCGGAATGGTCGTTATCCCCGGAGATTATGATGTTTATGATTTCACGCCTGTTCAGCACCCAGCCGAAAAGGTAGATTCTGATATGGTAACGACGCACTTTGACTTCCATTCGCTGCACGATACCATACTTAAGCTCGATGAGCTTGGACACGATGTGCCGACAATTTATAAGTATCTTGAAAAATTCAGCGGAAAGGACATCACAAAGATACCGATGTCTGACCCTGATGTTTATAGTCTTTTTACCTCTCCCGAAGTGCTTGGCGTAACGCAGGAGGACATCTTCTGTCCGACAGGAACGCTCGGTATCCCTGAAATGGGTACTAAATTCGTGTGCCAGATGCTGCTTGATGCAAAGCCGAGAAACTTCTCTGACCTTTTGCAGATCTCAGGTCTTTCACACGGTACTGATGTTTGGCTCGGAAACGCAAAAGATCTTATAGCTGCAGGAACGTGTGATATTTCAAATGTTATCGGAACACGTGACAGCATCATGACTTATCTTATCTATCACGGCGTTGATAAGAGCCTTTCGTTCAAGATAATGGAGATAACCCGTAAGGGTAAGGCGCCAAAAATGCTGACCGAGGAAATGAAGGATGAAATGAGGGCGCATAATGTTCCTGAGTGGTACATAGACAGCTGCCTGAAGATCAAGTATATGTTCCCGAAAGCGCACGCTGCGGCATATGTTACAGCGGCGATAAGACTCTGCTGGTTCAAGGTGCATGATCCGCTGACTTTCTATGCGTCTATCCTGACTGTAAGAGGCGAGGACTTCGATGCGGAGATGGTCATGAAGGGAATGTACTTTGTAAGGACAAAGATACAGGAGATCGAGAACATACCCAAGAAAGAAAAATCCAAGAAGGACGAAGATGTCTGTGATATTCTCATGCTCGTAAACGAGATGCTTTCAAGAGGCTATGAGTTTTTGCCTGTAAACATTTATAAGTCCCATGCGTTTATCTATCGCATCGAGGACGGTAAGCTCAGACTTCCGTTCTGCTCTCTCAACGGAGTGGGAATGAATGCGGCAAATCTTATCTTTGA
>CAMZIK010000022.1 GCA_947307175.1 uncultured Clostridia bacterium | reverse complement strand
AAGCAGAACGTGACAGGTTGAATGTTACCATGCACTGATACTGGTTCCAGATATTCACCATACGGTCTACCTTGTCGTTAGGAGTGGAAACGTTGAGTATGCCCAGCAGCTTGTCCCATGACTCTCTGAGTTCTGCAAGACCTGCGGCTACCTTCTCAGGAGTATTGAACTGCTCGATCATAGCCTTTGCCTTTACCTTGTTGATAGTCTTGCCGTCAGCCTCGAACTTCTGATCGACAGGCATTTCAACATAGCCCAGTACGAAAACGAGAGTTTTGCTCTCGCCTGCGTCAAGAGTGATCTCCTTGTAGTGAGAAGCAATTGGAGACCAGCCGTCAGCGAAGGAATCTGATGCCTTGCCTGCGACAACAGCCTGAGGATCATTGAAGCCGTTGTACAGACCGATGAATGCGTCACGGTCGGTATCGTAGCCGTCGATGCTGTCGTTTACAGAGTAGAAAGCATAGTGGTCACGTCTGTCTCTGTATTCAGTCTTGTGGTAGATAACGGAGCCGTCAACTTCAACTCTTCCTGTTGAGAAGTTTCTCTGGAAGTTTGTGCAGTCGTCCTGAGCATCCCACAGACACCACTCTGCGAAAGAGAAGAGCTTGAAGGTCTTTTTCTCACTGCTCTTGTTTGTGAGGACTACCTGCTGAACTTCGCCGTTATAGTTGTTTGGAACAAAGAAGGTCACCTCAGCCTCGATGCCGTTCTTTTCGCCCTTGATGACTGTATAGCCCATACCGTGACGGCAGGTATACGCATCGAGCTCCGTCTTAACAGGGGACCAGCCCGGATTCCATACAGTGCCGTTGTCGTTGATATAGAAATATCTGCCGCCCATATCGATAGGCACGTTGTTGTAGCGGTAACGTGTTATCCTTCTGAGTCTCGCATCCTTATAGAAGCTGTAACCGCCTGCTGTGTTGGAGATGAGAGAGAAGAACGCCTGTGAGCCGAGATAGTTGATCCACGGATACGGAGTTCTTGGGTTGGTGATGACGTATTCCTTGTTTACGTCATCGAAAAAACCAAATTTCATAAGTGATCCACCTTTCGTAGTTGTTATGTATAAAAATTAATTTTCATTAATTATTACCTTTTTGATCCAAGATAAAAGACTATGATGTTTTCAAAGCCGCACTCTCATAAATTATTGATTTATTATAGTATGTTATGGTTATATCCGACTCATAATACTGAATGTTCTTGTATCCGTCTTCAACAACTATCTCATGAGCCTGTCCTGTGTTCTTTTTGTTTGAGATGCTGCCTTTTTGCAGCTCGGTGTACTTATCTGCGGGTATTGCAAGCAGCACAGCTCCGTCATCGTTGAAAGCGACATAGTGCATACCATCAGCGTCAGTACACAGCGTATAGCTGCTCAGCTCCTTGGTCGTCGGGTGTTTAAGTTCCTTGGAGATAGCAAATACGGGTTTGATCGTTACAATAAACATAAGAACTAAAAACAGCCCTGTTGCTATGGTAAAGATGAGCTGTTCTGTCGAGCTTGCCATACCCTTCCACGTTTTTATGACCACTAGCACAAAAGCGATAATAATAAGAACCATCACTATCGTTCTTACAATATTGCCCTTTAAGTATTTTTCTACCGTTGCCCTGCCTGCGAGGATATCTGCATCATTTGTAATAAAGCCTTTTACAAAGCCCGCAAGAAATGTGATCGCAATAAATCCCAGAAGCAGCGGCATCCATTTTAAGCGTTCTTTCCTTGACCGGACATATTCTTCGGCTGTGAACTGTAAATTGTCCTTGAAAGCACCCATATATCAGACCTTCTTTGTAAAGAATCTCTGCCAGCAGGTATATGTCTCGTCTTTTTTCAGCTCGCTGTATCCCGTGACTTCATCGGGCAGCGAGAGGTTTGCGCAGTTTATCATTGCCGTCATCGGCTCAGGGCAGAAATAGTGGTTGACGCCGTTATGGTTCCACATATTCCAGAATCTGAACTCTTCGGACACTTCATTGAGGACCATAGTTCCGTTTACCGTGTCCTTTACATAAACACCGTAGAAGTCCTCGCCGTCGAGCTTATTCATCTCGGCTGTGTACATATCGTTGTCAAGCTCCTGAAGCGTTGGCATTTTTCCTGTAAGATATTCCTTATCCCAGTCGTTCAGCTCCAAAAGCTTTTCTGTCGGCAGGCATCTCTCGTTCAGCTCGCATCTTTTTCCGATAGGAACGAACAGTCTGAGATCTTTTTCCTCTCCGCCGTCCACCATTGGCGAGTTGATAGTCGTATGAGTACACAGCGAAACGGGCAGAGCCTTGTCCGAAAGATTTGTAAGGCTGATCTCCTGCTTCAGACCTTCATCTGAAAGGGTGAATCTATAAGATATTTTGAAGTCCACAGGGAAGAACTCATACCACTCGTCATTTTTATCGTGTGTGAACGATGTTTCCAGCACGGCTTTATTGTTGTCCATGATGACCGTTTCAATGGTATGCTCCCTTTTGTGTACCCAGCCGTGAATAGTATTTCCAAGCGCCTGCTCGTTCAGCGGAAGATGATACTCAGCATCGGAGGTCTTTAAAACGCCTGCGTCAAAACGATTCGGCAGATAAAGGGTCGGCAGACCCCAGATCTCTCTTGAGCCGTTTATCTCCTTTGCGGTAACGTTTTCTGCATAACGGAAAACATCTATCTTATTCTCCTCATCACGAAGCCTCAGCACCGAAGCGCCCATTGACGGAGCTATGACACAGAAATACTTTCCGTGCGAGAGCTTTACGCAGTCAACACCTTTGAATTTGTAATTTTTTTCAACAGTTCCCATATCGCTCACTTTACCTTTTTGTATGATTAATATACAGCCATTATACCACATTTTCGATTTATTGTCCAGCATTTCTACAAACTATTTCATAGAAAATGCACAGCTTTTTTGAGTAATAATTGCCAAAAAAGCATTGTATAAATCAATTTTTCGGGTCAATAATATTTTTACAGAGCGCAGAAAGCTCTGAAAGGAGGTGCTTCATATGTGGAACAAGATCGCATTGACGCTGCTCATCATCGGCGGCATCAACTGGGGACTCATCGGTATATTCCAGTTTGATCTCGTAGCATTCCTTTTCGGCGGAATGGGTTCTGTTATCAGCAGGATCGTCTATACTCTTGTTGCTGCTTCGGCAATCTGGTGTATATCCCTGCTTTTCAAGGAAAACGAGCTTGTAAGAGAATAGCAGCCTGTTCCCATGGGCTTCGGCATTGGGCAGGGAAGTCTTTTTTCAGACCGCTGTGCAGTAAAAGAACGGGTTTGCACTCGCTGCAAAGCTTTGAAATACGGCTTCCTTTCCCGATGCTGAAGCCTTTTTTTACATATCTTTGCTGGTGTTTTTCAGGGCAAATCACGATTTAAATCGTAAAAAAACAATCATTGGTAAAATTTAGACCGTTGATTTTTGTGCAAAACAACAAAATACAACTTTTTTTGCGTAAAATTAAGGATTTTGCTTGACTTTATCCTTGAAACCCGTTATAATAGCATTGGTGTTAAATATGTTTTACATTTTTAACATCCGTTTTGTTGTCTCCTTTCTTTTGTTCTACACATAGTTTTTTTGTTTTGTTTCAGCAGAGCTTCGTGGCTCTGCCATTTTTTTGCGCTCTTGTTGGTAAGAGATAAGAAAAGGCGGCGTTCATAAAACGTTTACAGGCATAGAAGCGAAAACCCTTGACAAAACACTGCGTGTTTGTTATAATATATAAGCATTCGTATCTAAAGACAGCTGGCAGAATGAGATTCATTCGTAAGACCCGCCGAGGAAAAGAACGCAAAGTTTGATAATGACTTTGTTTCCTTTTTGTCTTTTCGGGCGAAAGGGATTTTTCTTTTTAGTACGCATTGCAGATCATTTTCTAAAGAGGTGAAATCAAAAATGCCAAGTGAAAAGGTTCTGCTTGCAAAGCAGGAAAAGGTAGCAAAGCTTACCGATCTCATCAAGAATTCCGCAGCAGGTGTACTTGTTGATTACAAGGGACTCACAGTTGAGGAGGACACCAAGCTCAGAAAAGAGCTGAGAGAAGCAAACGTTACCTACTTCGTAGAGAAGAACACCATTCTGCGTTTTGCATTCCACAACGCAGGCTATGAGGGCTTTGACGGAGTTCTGGAGGGTACAACAGCATTTGCTGTATCAAACGACGACCAGACCGCTCCAGCAAGAGTTCTCGGAAAATTCGGTGAGCAGTTCAACGGTGAGAAGCTTGTTCTTAAAGCAGGTTACATCGGTGAGGACACTTACGACGCAGCAGGAGTGAAGGCTCTTTCCAAGATCCCTTCCAGAGAGACACTGCTTGCACAGCTGGTTGGTTCCCTTCAGGGTCCTATCCAGAAGCTCGCTGCTACACTCAAGGCTGTTGCAGACAGCAAGGGCGGCGACGCTGCATAATCATCGCAGCATAAGACACAGTGCATAGGCACTGAAACGACACGGCAAAATGAGCCGTAATGACAAAATAAATCAAAAGGAGATTATTATCATGGCTTCAGAGAAGATCACTAAATTCGTAGAAGAAATCAAGACACTTTCAGTTCTCGAGCTTTCCGAGCTTGTAGACGCTATCCAGGAAGAGTTCGGCGTAACAGCTGCAATCGCTGCTGCTCCAGCTGCTGGCGGAGCTGCCGCTGCTGCTGAGGAGAAGACAGAGTT
Organism: uncultured Clostridia bacterium; assembly: GCA_947307175.1. GTDB lineage: Bacteria > Bacillota > Clostridia > Oscillospirales > Ruminococcaceae > Hominimerdicola. Next base: position 26,816 of record CAMZIK010000022.1, on the reverse strand, counting down.
CGACGTAGTTCTCGCTTCCTTCGGTGATGCTAAGATGGGCGTTATCAAGGCAGTTAAGGAGATCACAGGTCTCGGACTCAAAGAGGCTAAGGAGCTTGTTGAGAGCGCACCTAAGGCTATCAAGGAAGGCGTATCCAAGGCTGACGCTGAGGAGATCAAGGGCAAGCTTGAGGCTGCCGGCGCTACTGTTGAGCTGAAGTAATTTATAGCTTAATAAACAATCAAAGCAGTATCCGAAAGGGTACTGCTTTTCTTTTAGAGGTCAGAACGCTTCGCTTTTCAGAAGCAAGAAGCAAGACACGGTATCGCCTGCGGCGATATATATATGCCTATTCGGGCAGCCGGCTTTGCTCGAAACAGCGGCAGAGCGTATGTGCGGTTCTTGCAATGTTTTTGGCTTTTGATATTCTATGGTGCTTTATTGTGGGCAGCCCTTTTGAAAAGAATCTTTCCTGAATTCTTTCTAAAATCTCTTATAACTTTTCAGGCATCAGGAGCTATACTCCTGATGCCTGAAAAGCAATAAAAGGTTTCTGAAAATGGGGTTAACCGCCCTTAAGGGCGGTTGCGAGAATATCCAAAGGATATTCTCGGAGGGGAACAGAGTAACCGTTACCACGTGTTACGCTTCTTCCAAAAGAGTTTTCCCTAAATAAATCATTCATCTAAAGTTACATAGCTTACGGCAGCGGTAGAGCTGTCGTCTTTTTTGCCCCAGATCTGATCTCTGAACAGCCAGAACACGTCGATAAGGATAACAGCGATAATAAGAATTATCAGTATTATCGGAACGATGAGAGTCGAGCCGCCTTTTCCCGGAACAACGCCGGGCATCTGAGGCGATGCAGGGTTTACGTAGTCGGGATTCTGAACGTCCTGAGGCTGCTCAAACGGCATCTGAGGCTGTTCAAAATTCTGCATCGGCTGAGACTGAACATAGTTCTGAGGCTGCTGCTCATAATTATTATAGTATTGCTGGTCGTATGGCTGGGACTGGTTGTAAGTGCCGTACTGCTGATCGTAAGTTTGCTGCTGGTTGTAAGCGCCGTACTGCTGATCGTAAGCCTGCGGCTGCTCGTAAGTGCCGTACTGCTGATCGTAAGCCTGCGGCTGCTCGTAAGTGCCGTACTGCTGATCGTAAGCCTGCGGCTGCTCGTAAGTGCTGTATTGCTGATCGTAAGCCTGCGGCTGCTCATAAGCGCCGTACTGCTGATCGTAGCTCTGATCGCTTATAATAGGTGCGACCTCTATTTCGCTTTGCTGTTCAAAGCCTTGAACAGGTGCTGCCTGCTCGGCTGTATCCTCGATAGTCGCACCGCAAGTACTGCAAAATTTTGATCCGTCAGGTAACGGCGAACTGCAGTTTGGACAGTATTTCATTTATAATATCCCCTTTTTTTGTCCAATGTGTGTTGGTTCAGAAATAAAATTTATCGATCACTTTACTGTATATATACCAGCTGTCGTCAAGCAGGACGACGGTGAATTTGCGAACATCAGTACCCTTTGCGGAAACTATGCTTGCATCGATCTGAAACGCTTTTTCAAAAGTTACATTTTTGGTATAATCGTTTTTGTACTGCCTTTCGAGTTTTTCACGGTCGGCACTTGCAAGTTCACGCTTTCCGATGATCTCGCAGTTAAGACTTCTGTTTTCTTCCAAGCCGCTGTTTTTTATTACCGTGTCGATTATATCTGTGCTGTCCGAACTGCTGCTGTTGCTGTTCAGATAAGCTTTTTTTGCAGCGGGTACAAAGCAGTTCAGATAAGTCTCTGCATCGCTATGTTCCAGACTTGAACAGAGATTGATTATCGGTCGGTCGTGATTGGAGACCTCCGATGTATCATCTGCGCAGCTGCAAAAACACAGCACCGAAAGAATAAAGATCAGAGTTGTAATATATCTTTTCATAACAGTCCTGTTTTAATAAAAGCAAACGGCATACCCGTTACCGAATGTCGGGCAGGTACGCCGTGAAGGTTCTCACTTGATCTATCAGAACATTGCGCCGCTGAGGCACCACTTTCCGTCTACTTTTATCACACGGCAAGTCTTATTTGAGGTCCTAGACTTCTTTGAGCCGCTGATAGTGATCTCCAGCTTGACAGTATATACCTCGTCAACAAGTCCGAGATACTGCGTGGTATCTACCTTGGTCTTCTCAACGATAGAGTAAGAGATAGAGAAATCATCACCGTATGTATTCTTGAGGTCAGTTACACGGTTGTTGAAGGAAGACGCAGAAGGAACGGACGATCCAGAGATCGACGAGAATGCGCCGCCTGCGGTGAGCGTTTCAGAGAACAGCTCATAGTCTGCCTTTTCATATGATTTCAGATGATTCTTGATGGTCTTTTCGTATCCGCCTCCGACAAGAGCGATGATGAGCCAGATGATAAGACCGAGTGCAACTGCGCCGATAGCACAGAAAATAGCTGTTTTAGCACCCTTGCTCATACCCTTCTTAGCAGCTGCGCCCGGCATAGCAGGCTGGAAAGCCGGCTGACCGCCGAAAGGCTGCTGAGGCTGATTGAACTGCTGCTGCTGTGGCATTGCCTGATCTACGGCAGGAGCGCCGCAGTTAGGGCAGAATGTAGCATTGTCGGCTAAAGTAGAACCGCAATGACCGCAAAACTTTGACATAAACAAATCCTCCCAAAGAATATTTTCTCACCATACTGTTATGACAAGTAACAGTAACCTTTTATATTATAAACTGAATATTCATATTTGTCAAGCGCTGTTTGCCGTAAATACAGCGTTTTTACCACGAATTGAGATAAGACTTCGATCAAATTTTTTCTGAAAGAGGAAAGTCTGCCATATACCATTATAAATATATAATAGCAGATACTGAATTTGGTGTTCGATGATAAAGCTGATACAAGATGTTGTAAGGGATAAAAACGGTTGTGCATGATGCACAAAAAGGAAAAGAAAAATGCACGAAAATTCTATATGCCTTTTCAGAAGAAAATGCTTGAAATTGCGGTGCTTGTAGTGTATAATGATACTTGCGTGACTGCACAAACTGTTTCGACAGGGTAAAAGCGGAAACACACGGACGATCCCGACGGGGAGCATACGGGTGTTCGGCAGCTCCGACGGGAGATGCTGAGAGAAGCTGAAAGCCTTGAAGGGACAAACTGATATGCGTTGAAGCGGAAGGTTGCCGGCGGTTGACCGGGTAATTTCCGTGGAGTATGTCCGATTTCAAACCGGGCGACTGAAATACCGACACGGTATGTGCTTATGCTTCTTGCGAAGGCGGAGCTTGCTCTGCTTTGGCGTGAGTGCGTATGGCTCGTGTGTCTGCTATTTTACGTCCGAACCGTCCAAAGCGGTTTCGGAATTTTTTGTGAGACGGCAGGGAACACACGGCAGAGTGTAAATTTAAAATAAGAGTATTTCGGAAATAAGTCTTGCAGCAAAACCTGTCAATTGCGTTTGCAATTGACCAGGCAAAGAGCAGAGAGTTGATAGTAAACGCAATTGACTCAGGCTTTGCACAAAAACAAGGCTTTTTGCCCTCCAAATTTCTATATTTTTTGAGGAGGCGATCATAGTGGCAGTCAATGAAAAGATCAGAATCAAGATCAAGGGTTATGAGCACGCTGTAGTAGATGCAGCAGCAACAAAGATCGTGGAGGCTGTAAAGCGTTCCGGCGCTCAGGTTTCAGGTCCTATCCCACTTCCGACCGACAAGGAGATAATCACTATCCTCCGTGCCGTTCACAAGTACAAGGACAGCCGTGAGCAGTTCGAAATGAGAACTCACAAGAGACTCATCGTTGTTATCAGACCTACCAAGGAAACAGTTGCATCACTCGAAAATCTTGAAATTCCTGCCGGTGTAAACATTGTTATGGAGACCAAGTAGTTTCCAACGGAGATCACAGGTGATCTCAAAACACAATGGCACGCAGGTCATGTTGGGAAACCAACCAATAACCACAAGGAGGAAAAATCATGGAAAAAGGAATCATCGGTAAGAAGATCGGTATGACACAGATCTTCGATGAAGCAGGAAAGGTCATTCCTGTAACAGTAGTTGAAGCCGGTCCTTGCGTTGTAGTACAGAAGAAGACCGTTGAGAACGACGGCTACGAGGCTGTACAGCTGGGCTACGGCGACATCAGAGCCAAGAGAGTAAACAAGCCTCTTCAGGGTCACTTCAAGAAAGCTGACGTTGCAATGAAGAGAACACTCAAGGAGTTCAGACTCAATGACTGCTCCGCTCTCAATGTAGGCGACATCGTAAAGGCTGATACTTTTGCAGCAGGCGACATCGTTGATGTAAGCGGCACAAGCAAAGGTCACGGTTTTTCAGGAACCATCAAGCGTCACAACGGACACAGACTCAAGGAAACACACGGTACAGGTCCTGTACACAGACATGCAGGTTCATACGGTGCTTGCTCGGATCCTTCAAGGATCTACAAGGGCAAGAAGATGCCTGGTCAGTACGGTAACACAAAGGTAACTGTACAGAATCTCGAAGTTGTCAAGGTTGACGCTGAAAATAATCTTATCGCGATCAAGGGCGCTATCCCGGGACCAAAGAACGGCACCGTTACGATAGTTGACTGCGTTAAGAAGGCTTAGTGGAAGGAGGAATGGATATGTCACAGATCGCAGTATTTGATATGGCAGGTAAAAAAGTTACCGACACTGAGCTTAACGATGCAATATTCGGCATAAAGCCAAACAAGGCTATCCTTCACGCAATGGTAGTTAACTACCTTGCAAATCAGAGACAGGGCACACAGTCCACTCTTACCAGAACAGAGGTAAGCGGCGGCGGAAGAAAGCCTTGGAGACAGAAGGGTACAGGTCATGCAAGACAGGGTTCCATCAGAGCTCCACAGTGGGTTCACGGTGGTATCGCACTCGGACCTAAGCCAAGAGATTACAGCTATACGCTCAATAAGAAGGAAAGAAGACTGGGTATGAAGTCTGCACTTTCCACTAAGGTCGCTGACGAGAACATCGTTGTTGTTGACAACATCAAGACAGACGAGTTCAAGACAAAGACCATGGTAGCGATGCTCAAGGCACTCAACGTTCAGGGCAAGGCTCTCATCGTTACTGCTGAGGCTGACGCTAAGGTAGTAAAGAGTGCAAACAACATCCCCGGCGTTAAGACAGCAACTGTAAACACACTTTGCGTTTACGATATTCTGAACTACGATAAGTTTATCGTTTCCTCAGATGCTGTAAAGAAGATCGAGGAGGTTTACGCATGATGAAAACTGCTCAGGATATAATCATCAAGCCTGTCATCACAGAAGATGCTATGGACAGACTTCACAATAACGTTTACACCTTCAAGGTAGCTAAGGACGCTAACAAGATCGAGATCGCAAAGGCTGTTGAAGAGCTTTTCGATGTTAAGGTAGCAAGCGTTAACACAATGATCGTTAAAGGCAAGGAAAAGAGAATGGGTAGATATACCGGTTACCGTGCCGATTGGAAAAAGGCGATCGTTACTCTTGACGGCGACAAGACAATTGAGTTCTTCGAGGGTATGTATTAATACCTGACCGTCACAAAGAGGTGCGGCGTTAAGCCGTATGCGGACCTTGCGGTGCGATAGTACCGATGCGGCGCAAGGGTGACCTGCGAGGCAGCGAGGGCTGCTGAATGTCAGGGGATACCCGATAGGGTGAGAACTTCCCCGATACATCATTTCACCGCAGGCGTAAGTATGGAAGGGTGCTTGGCAGAGGTGCTTGGCAGGAGCTTTGCACGAAATGCTTTGACCTTTTCGCAAAACTCAGATAAGGAGTGAATTTATAATGGCAATAAAGAGCTACAAGCCTACGACAAACGGCCGCCGTGGTATGACCGTTACCGATTACTCGGGTCTGTCAAAGGTTGCTCCATGTAAATCTCTGCTTGAGCCTATAAAGGAACATTCAGGCAGAAACAGCTACGGTAGGATCACTGTTCGTCACAGAGGCGGAAGAGTGAGAAGAAAGTACCGTGTGATCGACTTCAAGAGAAACAAACTTGATATGAACGCAAAGGTTCTTACAATAGAGTACGATCCTAACCGTTCAGCATTCATCGCACTGGTTGAGTACGAGGACGGAGAGAAGAGATACATCATCGCTCCTAACGGACTCAAGGTAGGCGATACAGTAAGAGCAGGCGCTGATGCCGACATCAAGCCGGGCAACGCTCTCGCACTTCTGAACATTCCTGTTGGTACGTTTATCCACAACATCGAGCTTTATCCCGGCAAGGGCGCTCAGCTCGTAAGATCGGCTGGAAATATGGCTCAGCTCATGGGTAAGGAAGACAAGTACGCACTTGTAAGACTCCCATCGGGCGAAATGAGAAAGATCCCTATCAATTGTATGGCAACTATCGGACAGGTAGGAAACATCGACCATGAGAACGTTAATATCGGTAAAGCCGGCAGAAAGCGCTACATGGGCTGGAGACCTACGGTTCGTGGTTCTGTAATGAACCCATGCGATCACCCGCACGGTGGTGGTGAAGGCAGAGCACCAGTTGGTCGTCCTACACCTGTTACACCTTGGGGCAAGCCGACAATGGGTTACAAGACTCGTGCTAAACATCATCGCTCCGATAAGTTTATCGTAAAGCGTAGAAACGGTAAGTAATCTGAAAGGAGGACGATGATAAATGAGCAGAAGCGTAAAGAAGGGACCATACGTACAGCCGGTCCTTCTCAAGAGAGTCAAGGCAATGAACGAAGCAGGTGAAAAGAAGGTGCTCAAGACCTGGAGCAGAGCTTCTACGATCTTCCCTGATTTCGTAGGTCATACATTCGCAGTGCATGACGGACGCAAGCACGTTCCTGTATATGTAACTGAGGATATGGTAGGTCATAAGCTGGGTGAGTTCGCACCGACAAGAACGTTTAAGGGTCATGCAGGTTCAAAGACCTCAAACAGCGGTAAGTAGTGCGGAAGGAGGAAAACAACATGGAAGCAAAAGCAATCGTGAGAAATGCTCGAATTGCTCCTCGTAAAGTTCAGATAGTTCTGGATCTTATCAGAGGAAAAGATTTAGACGTTGCAATGGCAACAGTAAAGCATACACCAAAGGCTGCAAGTGAATATCTGGAAAAGCTTCTCAAGTCCGCCGCTCACAACGCTGAGAACAATCATAACATGGACAAGAACAATCTGTTTGTAAGCGAATGTTATGTTTGTCCGGGACCGATCATGAAGAGGATAATGCCAAGAGCACAGGGCAGAGCCTTTAGGATCCTGAAGAGAACTTCTCACATAACAGTAGTTCTCAAGGAAAAGGAATAAGCTAAGAGGAGGTAAACTATGGGACAGAAAGTTAATCCACACGGACTTCGTGTAGGTGTTATCAAGAATTGGGATTCCCGCTGGTTTGCAGATAAGAGCACCTTTGGCGATACACTCGTTGAGGACTTCAATATCCGTAAGTTCGTTATGAAGGAGCTTAACAGAAGATCCAAGAATCCTAACGATAAGTGCGTATACGCAGGTGTTCCGAAGGTTGAGATCGAAAGATTCGCTGATAAGGACGGCAGTTCTAAGGTAAAGGTACACATTCATTGTGCTAAGCCGGGACTTGTAATCGGTAGAGGCGGAGCAGAGATCGAAAAGCTTCGTGCAAACGTTGAAAAAATGATCGGCAAGAGCGTTGCCGTAAATATCGTAGAGGTCAAGGCACCTGACCTTAATGCACAGCTGGTAGCTGAGAAGATCGCTCATGATCTTGAGGACAGAATCTCTTACAGAAGAGCTATGAAACAGTCCATCGGCAGAGCTATGAAGCTGGGCGCAAAGGGAATCAAAACAACAGTATCCGGCAGACTTGCAGGTGCTGAGATAGCAAGAAGCGAGAGCTACCACGAGGGTACTATCCCGCTTCAGACGATCAGAGCAGATATTGACTACGGTTTCGCAGAGGCTCTTACCACATACGGTAAGCTCGGCGTAAAGGTATGGATCTACAGAGGCGAAGTTCTCAAGGGCGAAGCTGCTCCTTCCGACAGAAGAGATTCTTCTGATGCAAGAAACGACAGAAGACGCAGACCTCGTCAGAACGACAAGGCTAAGGATAACCGCAGAGAGTTCAACAAGGCTCGTGAGATGAAAAGAGAAGGAGGTAACAACTAATGCTGCTTCCAAAGAGAGTAAAATACAGAAAACAGCACCGTGGACGTATGACCGGTAAGGCTATGAGAGGCAATAAGGTCTCAAACGGTGAGTTCGGTCTTCAGGCACTTCAGCCTGCATGGATCACATCAAATCAGATCGAGGCTGCCCGTATCGCAATGACAAGATACATCAAGCGTGGCGGTCAGGTCTGGATCAAGGTGTTCCCGGACAAGCCGGCAACAAGAAAGCCGCTTGGAACCCGAATGGGTAAAGGTAAGGGCGCTCCTGATTACTGGGTAGCAGTTGTTAAGCCGGGCAGAGTAATGTTCGAGATCGCCGGCGTTAGCGAAGAGGCTGCAAGAGAGGCTATGCGTCTTGCAATGCACAAGCTGCCTATCAAGTGTAAGTTTATAACCAGAGATACTCAAGAAACGGGTGGTGAGCAGTAATGAAGGCAAATGAAATCAATAACATGACAGCCGACGAGCTTAACAGCAAGCTGGCTGAACTCAAGCAGGAGCTTTTCAACCTTCGTTTCCAGCACGCCGTTAATCAGTTGGAGAACCCAATGAGATTGAAGGCAGTCAAGAAGGATATTGCTCGTGTAAAAACAGTCATTCGTAAGCAAGAGTCTGAAATTCAGTAAAAGGTGAAGGAGGAACTACTGTGAGCGAAGAGAGAAACCTCAGAAAAACCAGAGTAGGCGTTGTTGTATCCGATAAGATGGACAAGACAATAGTTGTTGCTATCAAGGATAACGTTCAGCACCCTCTGTATAAGAAGATCATCAAGAAGACCGTTAAGCTCAAGGCACACGATGAGAAGAACGAATGCGGCATCGGTGACAGAGTAAAGGTAATGGAGACCCGTCCGCTGTCCAAGGACAAGAGATGGAGACTGGTTTCGATTCTTGAGAAGGCTAAGTAATAAGTATCGTGCAAAAGCACTTATATTTGAAAGGAGGAACGCACTGTGATACAGATGCAGACTTACCTTAAGGTTGCAGATAACTCCGGCGCAAAGGAGCTTATGTGCATCAGAGTTCTTGGCGGAACTCGCAGAAAGTATGCAAACATCGGTGACGTTGTAGTTTGTTCTGTTAAAAAAGCAACACCAGGCGGAGTTGTTAAAAAGGGCGATGTTGTTAAAGCAGTAATCGTTCGTTCAGCAAAGGGTCTTCGTCGTGCAGACGGAACATATATCCGTTTCGACGAGAACGCTGCTGTTATAATCAAGGAAGATAAGAACCCAAGAGGAACCCGTATTTTCGGGCCTGTTGCAAAGGAACTGAGAGAAAAGGATTATCTGAAGATCCTTTCACTCGCTCCGGAAGTTCTTTAATGGAGGTGTCGTAAATGAATAAGGTACATGTAAAAACAGGCGACACCGTCGTTGTCCTTTCCGGCAAGGATAAGGGCAAGCAGGGTAAGGTACTTCAGGTATCTCCCAAGGAAGGCAAAGTTATCGTAGAAGGACTTAACATCGCTACAAAGCACGTTAAGCCAAGAAGACAGGGCGAGCAGGGCGGCATAGTAGAGGCTGAGGCAGCTATGTATGCTTGCAAGGTACAGCTGGTTTGCCCTAAGTGCGGCAAGGCAACAAGGATCGGTCATAAGATCCTTGAGGACGGCTCTAAAGTAAGAGTCTGCAAGAGCTGCAACGAAGAAATATAAGGAGGAGTTAAACGATGTCAAGACTTAAAGAAGAATATGTAAACACCGTAGCTCCTGCTATGATGAAGAAGTTCAATTATTCAAACGTAATGCAGATCCCCAAGCTCGATAAGGTAGTCATCAACGTTGGCTGCGGAGCTGATAAGGATAACAAGAAGGTCATCGACGCTATCATGGCTGACCTCGCAGCTATCACAGGTCAGAAGCCTGTTGTCTGCAAGTCCAAGAAGTCGGTAGCTAACTTCAAGCTCCGTGACGGACAGGTAATCGGCGTGAAGGTAACACTCAGAAGCGAAAAGATGTATGAGTTCGTTGACAGACTTTTCAACGTTGCATTCCCACGTGTTCGTGACTTCAGAGGAATCAATGCAAATTCCTTCGACGGCAGAGGAAACTACTCTACCGGTATCAAGGAGCAGCTGATCTTCCCTGAGATCGAGTACGATAAGATCGACAAAGTCCGTGGTATGGATATAAACTTTATCACTACCGCAAATACAGACGAAGAAGCAAAAGAGCTGCTCACACTTATGGGCGCTCCGTTTGCAGACAAGTAAGGAAGAGGAGGATATAAGTTATGGCTAAGAAGTCTATGATAAACAAGCAGCAGGCTGCGCCTAAGTATTCAACTCGTGCTTACAACAGATGTAAGATCTGCGGAAGACCTCATGCGTATCTGAGAAAGTTCGGCATCTGCCGTATCTGCTTCAGAGAACTCGCTCATGAGGGTAAGATCCCGGGCGTTAAGAAGGCAAGTTGGTAAAGGAGGTTAACAAGCATGCAAATTACTGATACAATAGCAGATTTATTGACCAGAATTCGTAATGCAAGTTCTGCAAAGCACGCAACTGTTGACGTTCCTGCATCTAATATGAAGAAGTCCATCACTCAGATCCTCGTTGATGAGGGTTACATCAAGGACTTCAAGATCATTGAGGACGGTAAGCAGGGTATAATCAGAATTACTCTTAAATATGACGAGAACAGAAACTCGGTAATCACAGGACTCAGAAGAGTTTCCAAGCCGGGTCTTAGGATCTACGCAAGCTGCGAGGATATGCCTAAGGTAATAAAGGGTCTTGGTGTTGCTATCGTTTCAACATCAAAGGGCGTTATCACCGACAAGAAGGCTCGTGAGCTGAACGTGGGCGGAGAAGTTCTCGCATTCATCTGGTAAGGAGGACTAATAATATGTCAAGAATAGGTATCAAGCCGATTAGTGTTCCTGCAGGTGTGGATGTAACAATTGCAGACGGCAATCTGGTTACGGTCAAGGGACCAAAGGGAACACTCACCAAGAAGCTTCATGGTGATATGATAATCAAGAACGATGCAGGAGTACTCACTGTTGAGCGTCCAAGCGAGGACAAGATGCACAAGTCACTGCACGGTCTGACAAGAACACTGCTCAACAACATGGTTGAGGGTGTAACAAATGGATTCACAAAGCAGCTGGAGATCGTAGGTGTAGGTTACAGAGGACAGAAGCAGGGCAAGAACCTCGTTCTCAACCTCGGTTTCTCAAATCAGGTAGTTATCGCTGAAACAGATACTATCAAGCTTGAGATGCCTGATGCAAACCACATCACAGTTTCAGGATGCGACAAGCAGGAAGTTGGTCAGTTTGCCTGCGAGATCCGTAAGAAGCGTCCACCGGAGCCTTATAAGGGTAAGGGTATCCGCTATGTCGGCGAGTACGTTATCCATAAGGAAGGTAAAGCCGGTAAGGGTGCTAAGAAGTAATAAAAGGAGAGAATTACTATGGTTAAAAAGCTTGACAAGGCTAAGGCAAGAGCTAAGAGACACGCAAGAGTCCGCAACAAGATCAGCGGCACAGCTGAGTGTCCTCGCCTTAATGTATTCCGCTCCTCTAAGCATATTTATGCACAGATCATCAACGACGAGACAGGCGTTACACTTTGCGCTGCTTCTTCAATGTCCAAGGACTTTGACGGCAACGGCGGCAACAAGGAAGGCGCTCGCAAGGTCGGCGAGATGATAGCTGCAGCGGCTAAGGCAAAGGGTATCGAGAATGTCGTATTCGACAGAGGCGGATTCCTTTACCACGGACGTGTTCAGGAGTTAGCAGACGGAGCCCGTGAAGGCGGACTCAAGTTCTAAGAAGGAGGGTATACATTTGGCTTTAATAGATGCTTCGGCTCTGGAACTCAGCGAAAAGGTAGTTGCTATCAACAGAGTATCCAAGACCGTTAAGGGTGGTCGTATCTATAAGTTTGCAGCACTGGTTGTTGTAGGCGACGGAAACGGCATCGTAGGCTTCGGTATCGGTAAGTCGGGAGAAGTTCCGGACGCTATCCGTAAGGGTATCGAGGACGCAAAGAAGAATCTTATAAAGATCTCACTCAAGGGAACAACCATTCCTCACGAGATCGTAGGAAAATACGGCGCAGGCGCAGTTCTTATGAAGCCGGCTGCTCCCGGTACCGGTGTTATCGCAGGTGGTCCTGTGAGATCGGTAGTCGAGATGGCAGGAATCAAGGATATCAGAACAAAGTCCCTTCGTTCAAACAATCCTTGCAACGTAGTAAGAGCTACACTGGCAGGTCTTGCAGCAGTGAGAAGTCTTGACGAGATCGCTGCAAAGAGAGGCAAGGCTGCAAAAGAAATTGTAGGCTAAGGAGGAATAACAGATGGCAAACCTGAAAATCGAACTGGTCAAGAGCTTGAACGGTAGAAGCGCAAAGCAGATCGCCACTGCAAATTCTCTTGGTCTGAGAAAAATCGGTGACACAACAGATCAGCCCGATAACGCACAGACACAGGGCAAGATCAAGGTAGTATCACACCTTATCAAAGTAACCCAAGCATAAAAAAGGGAGGTGCAATCAAAAATGAAACTGCACGAATTATCACCAATGCCCGGTTCCAATGTCGAGAGCAAGCGTAAGGGCAGAGGTCATGGCTCAGGAAACGGCAAGACAGCCGGCAAGGGCCATAAGGGACAGAAAGCACGTTCAGGTGGCTCTATCAGACCGGGATTTGAAGGCGGTCAGACAGCGCTCGCACGTCGTATCCCTAAGCGTGGATTCAATAATATATTTGCAACAAAGTACGCAGTTATCAATGTTTCAGACCTTGAAATGTTCAACGACGGTATCACAGTAGATGCCGAGCTGCTCAAGGCAAGCGGACTTATCAAGAAGGAGCTTGACGGCATCAAGGTGCTTGGAAACGGCGAGCTTACTAAGAACCTTACAGTTAAGGCTGCCAAGTTCTCCGCTGCTGCAAAGGAAAAGATCGAAAAGGCAGGCGGAAAGGCAGAGGTGATGTAATTGTGATAGAGACATTTCGTAAAGCCTGGAGTATTCCGGACCTAAGGAAGAAACTCATATTTACATTTTTCATCATCGTAATATACAGAGTGGGCGGTACGGTACCCGTTCCGTTCCTTGATTCGGCACAGCTTTCAAGCTGGTTCGAGCAGAGCGAAAATACAGGTAACTTCTTCAGCTACCTCAACGTTCTTTCAGGAGGTAACTTCTCAAAGGCGACCCTGCTCGCATTGTCCGTTTCACCGTATATCAATGCACAGATCATTATTCAGCTTCTCACCTATGCACTTCCTCCGCTGGAAAGACTCGCACATGAGGGTCCTGAAGGCAAAAAGAAACTGGACAAGATCACAAAGTATTTCGCTTTGCTGATCGCTGTGTTCCAGGCATGGGCATATTACCTCACACTGTCAAAGGCAAATGCTGTTATGGAATATTCAGGCTTTGGCAAGATCTTCGCAGAGATCGTTATCATCGCTTGCTTCACAGCAGGTGCATCAATGACTATCTGGCTGGGTGAGGAGATCAACTCAAAGGGTATCGGAAACGGTATCTCGATGCTGCTGTTCGCAGGTATCATCGCAAGAGGTCCTGAGGCTGTTCTCGGACTTATCGAACTGATGAGAACAGGCGAGGCAAAGAACATGATCCTTGTTCCTATCATCATCGTTTCGTTTATCCTTATCGTTGCGTTCATCATCTTTATGAATGAAGCTGAACGAAGAATTCCTATCCAGTATGCAAAAAGAGTCGTAGGAAGAAAACAGTACGGCGGACAGAATACCTTTATTCCTGTCAAGATCGCAATGAGCGGCGTTCTGCCTATCATCTTCGCAATGGCGTTCGTTTCACTTCCTTCAACACTGGAAATGTTTATAAAGCCGAAAGACGGTTCGTTCTATGACAAGTTCCTTCACTGGTTCAGTTATAAGCATCCTGTATACGGAATAGTATACTTTATCCTTATCATCGGCTTTAACTACTTCTATGTTTCAATGCAGTATAATCCTGTGGAGATAGCAAATAATCTCAGACAGAACAACGGCGGTGTTCCGGGTATAAGACCAGGTAAGCCAACTTCTGATTACATCAAGAAGATACTGTCAAAGATAACTCTGGTAGGTGCTATATTCCTCGGAATAGTAGCTATACTTCCTATCATCTTTACTGCTATCACCGGTATGAATATTGCAATGGGCGGTACTTCGATACTCATCGTTGTTGCGGTCGCACTTGAAACAGTTCGTACAATGGAATCCCAGATGATGATGCGTCACCATAAGGGCTTCCTCGAATGATCCCCTAGTACAGTAAGGCAGAAAAACCTTTTAACCACGAAAGGAGGATATGTCCGAAAGTGTCGGGCATAAAAAAGTATGAACATTATTCTTTTAGGCGCTCCCGGTGCGGGAAAAGGCACACAGGCTGAGGTGCTCTGCAAGACCCTCAATATCCCGACCATCTCAACAGGCAATATGCTCAGAGCTGCTGTTAAGGCAGGCACAGAGTACGGTCTGAAGGCAAAGGCTGCTATGGACGCAGGCGCACTCGTTTCGGACGATATAGTTATCGGAATCCTTAAGGACAGGATCGCTGAGCCGGACGCTCAGAACGGTTTTATCCTCGACGGCTTCCCGAGAACTGTTCCTCAGGCTGAAGCTCTTGATAACATGGGCGTTCAGATCGACAAGGTCGTTGAACTTGCAGTTGACGATGAGGTCATCAAAAACAGACTTTCAGGCAGAAGAGTTTGCCTCGACTGCGGCGCAACTTATCACGTAGTTACCAAAGCTCCGAAGGTAGAGGGAGTATGTGACGTTTGCGGCAAAGAGCTTGTTATCAGAAAAGACGACGAGCCGGCAACAGTCATCAGCAGACTTGAAACATATCACAAGACCACAGCTCCTCTCGTAGATTTCTACGCAAAGCAGGGTAAGCTGGTCACAGTTCACGGAACAAATTCTGTTTCCGAGACAAACGATATGGTTCTCGATGCTCTCAAGGGCTGAGGCTTAGAAAGGTCAAAAAGGCATAAAAATGATTTGTGTCAAATCCAATAAAGAAATAGAGAAGATGCGCAAAGCGGGACAGATAACCGCCGGCGCTCTGATCGCTGCGGGCGAGGCTATCAGACCGGGTATGACTACTGCGGAACTTGATAAGGTCGTCCACAGATATATAACCTCACACGGCGCTAAACCAAGCTTCCTCGGCTACGGCGGATTTACAGGCTCGGCTTGTATCTCGATAAACGATGAGGTTATACACGGTATCCCTGGACCGAGAAAGATATGCGAAGGCGATATTGTATCGGTCGATGTGGGAGCTTATATAGACGGCTACCACGGGGATTCCTGCAAGACCTTTGCGTGCGGCGAAATATCCGATGAGGCAAAGGCACTTATGAAGTCAACCGAAGAAAGCCTGTATCTTGCAATAGATATGGTAAAGCCGGGCGTAAGACTCGGCGATCTCGGTGCGGCTATCGCTAAATACAATGAGGACAACGGTTTCTCCGTTGTGAGAGAATTTGTCGGACACGGCGTAGGAAAGAATCTTCATGAAGATCCAGAAGTTCCGAACTACGGCAGAGAAGGTCACGGCATAAGGCTTGTCGCAGGAATGGTAATAGCTATCGAGCCTATGATAAATCAGGGCACAGCTAAGATCATTCAGCTCGACGACGGCTGGACAGTCAAGACTGCTGACGGCAAACTCTCAGCTCATTTTGAACACACGATCGCTGTAACTCAGGACGGCGCTGTCATCCTGACTCAGCCGTAAGAGGAGAAAGCATCGTGGAAGTTGTTAAAGGTTCGCTGGTAAAGGCGTGCGCAGGCCGTGATAAAGATTCCCTGTTCGTTGCGGTGGGGATCAGCGGCGGTTTCGTGTTCATCTGCGACGGGAAGTCAAGACCTCTTGAAAGACCGAAACGGAAAAACCCGAAACACATTTCACCTGTACATGACGTGATAATACAGACCGACGGACTGACAAACAAAAAACTAAGACGGCTGATAGGTCAGTATTCGACCCAGACTGACAGTCAGCAGACCGAAAGCCTTTGAACGAGGAGGTATTTGAATGTCAAAGGAAGATGTTATCGAACTTGAAGGCACAGTTGTTGAGGCACTGCCAAACGCAACATTTAATGTCGAGCTTTCTAACGGTCATAAGATCCTTGCTCATATCTCGGGCAAGCTTCGCATGAACTACATCAGAATCGTTCCCGGAGATAAGGTAACGGTCGAAATGTCACCGTATGATCTGACAAAGGGACGCATTACTTGGAGAGCTAAGTAAAAACCAAAGTCAGAAGAATGCAGATAATCATTAAGGAGGTATTTCAATGAAAGTAAGACCTTCAGTTAAGCCTATTTGCGAAAAGTGCAAGGTTATCAAAAGAAAAGGTAAGGTCATGGTGATCTGCCAGAACCCAAAGCATAAACAAAGACAGGGCTAACAAACCAATAATGGAGGTGCAGCTAAATAATGGCTCGTATTGCTGGTATCGACCTGCCAAGAGATAAAAGAATAGAGGTTGCTCTTACTTATATCTTCGGCATCGGTCAGAAGACTGCTACTAAGATCGTCAAGGAAACAGGCGTTGACCCTGACGTTCGTGTTAAAGACATGAACGAGGACGATGTAGCAAAGCTTCGTGAATATATTGATCATAATCTTACAGTTGAGGGTGACCTCAGAAGAAATGTGGCTCTTAATATCAAGAGACTCACAGAGATCGGCTGTTATCGTGGTCTCCGTCACCGCAAGGGTCTGCCTGTGCGTGGACAGAGAACAAAGACAAACGCAAGAACCCGTAAGGGTCCTGTTAAGACGATCGCTAACAAGAAGAAGTAAAGGAGGGTGTGAACAATGGCTCAGGCTAAGAAGAAAGTTACTACTATTCGTCGCCGTCGTGAAAGAAAAAACATTGAACAGGGACAGGTTCATATCCAGTCTACTTTCAATAACACGATCGTAACAATTACCGATATGCAGGGAAATGCAATTTCCTGGGCTTCCGCAGGCGGACTCGGATTCAGAGGCTCAAAGAAGTCTACTCCGTTCGCTGCACAGACCGCTGCAGAGACAGCTGCAAGAGCTGCTAAGGAGCATGGTCTGAAGACGGTAGAAGTATTCGTAAAGGGACCGGGCGCAGGACGTGAAGCTGCTATCAGAGCACTTCAGTCAGAGGATCTGGAAGTAAGACTTATCAAGGACGTTACTCCTATCCCACACAACGGATGCCGCCCACCAAAGAGAAGAAGAGTATAATCATATTTGAGTTTACAAGTTTGCTCAAAGTCAGGTAAGCGATAAAGCTAAGACCTGATACGACATTAAAAACGGAGGAATTTACTATGGCAGTAAATAGAGAACCTATACTCAAGAGATGCAAAGCTCTGGGTATCAGCCCAATGGTTATGGGCGTTGCTAAGGAAACCAAGCGTGATCCTAACGCAAACAAGAGAAAGAAAGTTTCCGAGTACGGACTCCAGCTCAAGGAAAAGCAGAAGCTCAAGTTCATCTACGGTATGCTTGAGAAGCCTTTCTATCACTATTTTGAGCTTGCTCAGAAGATGGAAGGTCAGGCAGGTGCTAACCTTATCACACTTCTTGAGTCAAGACTTGACAACATCGCTTTCAGAATGGGTCTTGCAATGACAAGAAGAGAGGCACGTCAGCTGGTAGTTCACGGACATTTCGAGGTAAACGGCAAGAGAGTGGATATCCCTTCTTACAGAGTTAAGGTAGGCGACGTTATCTCTCTGAAGGAAAACAGCAAGAAGAGCGAAAAGTTCAAGCAGATCATCGAGGCTACAGCAGGAAGAACAACTCCAACCTGGCTTGATGTGGACAAGGAAAAGCAGACAGCAAAGGTTACTCGTCTGCCCGTAAAGGAAGACCTTGACTACGAGATCGAGGAACATCTGATCGTCGAGTTGTATTCTAAGTAATACGCTAAAAGCCCGGTTTGCAAAAGGCTTGTGCATTTTGTCACAGGTCTTTGCAGCCAAAGGTTATCCTGAGATCCAAACATCACAAGTTTAATAACAAAGAACACAGGGAGGGTTTTTAATGCTTGAAAAAATAGAGAAGCCGAAGATCGAAACGCCTGAGCTTCGCCCGAACGGAACCTATGGCAAGTTTGTTTTAGAGCCGCTGGAGCGTGGCTATGGTATCACTCTGGGCAACAGCCTCAGACGTGTACTGCTCTCCTCATTGCCGGGTGTAGCCGTAACATCTGTAAAGATAGACGGCGTACATCACGAGCTATCAACTATCCCGGGAGTAAGAGAAGATGTAACAGAGATCATCCTCAACCTCAAGGGATTGACTGCAAAGCTTTACGGTGAAGGACCAAAGACGATCTATATCGAAGCTGAGGGTGAATGTGACGTAACAGCCGCAGACATCAAGACAGATTCAGAAGTAGATATTCTTGTTCCCGATATGCACATCGCAACACTTGGCGCAGGCGCAAAGCTCTTTATGGAGATCACCATTGACAGAGGTCGTGGATATGTTTCCGCAGAAAAGAACAAGAGCCTGATGACAAATGCTCCGATAGGCGTTATCGCCGTAGACAGCATCTATTCGCCGGTACTGAAGGTGAACTACACAGTGGATAACACCCGTGTAGGACAGATCACCGATTATGATAAGCTTACCCTGGAGGTCTGGACAGACGGTACGATCTCCGCAAAGGAAGCTGTATCAATGGCAGCCAAACTCCTCAACGAGCATCTGAATCCATTCGTGGATCTCTCAGAGGAAACAACAGTAGTTGAGATAATGGCAGAAAAAGATGACAAGGGCAAGGAAAAAGTCCTTGAGATGACCATTGAGGAACTTGACTTATCCGTGCGTTCATTCAACTGCTTAAAGCGTGCAGGAATAAACACCGTCAACGATTTGATCGACAAGTCAGCTGAAGAAATGATGAAGGTCAGAAACCTTGGAAAGAAATCCTTCGAGGAAGTTAAGTCCAAGCTTCATTCCTTGGGTTATGAACTCAGCTCAGAAGACGATAATTAATGTAAGGAGTGAAAATCTATGCCAGGCACAAGAAAACTGGGAAGAACGACCGACCAGAGAAGAGCAATGCTCAGAGCTATGGTCACATTTCTTCTCGAAAACGGTAAGATTGAAACAACTGTAACAAGAGCTAAGGAAGTTGCTGCAATGACCGAGAAAATGATAACTCTCGCAAAGGCAGGCGACCTGCATAAAAAGCGTCAGGTGCTCTCTTATGTAACAAAGGAAGGCGTTGCAAAGAAGCTGTTTGACGAGATCGCACCGTCATACGACGGACGTCAGGGCGGATATACTCAGATCATCAAGATCGGACCACGCCGCGGCGATGCTGCAGAAATGGCTATTATTAAGTTGGTTTAATATCACACACAAAAAGGAGTCTCATATCGAGGCTTCTTTTTAGATATCAGAGGTAAGAAGTAAGAGGTAATAGTGTTGAGTGAGTTCTTCTGAGAAGATCTCTCTTGGATTTCTTTTAGGACTCTTACATATTTTCGGCGCATGGAGCTTTTGCTCTGTGCGCCGAAAATCTTTAAAAGGTTTCTGAAAGGGGTTTGGACGGGATAGAGTAACCGTTACCACGGTTACTCTGGAGAATGGCTTTGCCATTCTCTGACCCATTCTCCAAAAGAGTTTCCCCCAACAAAAGTAGCTGTTGATTTTTGCGGAGAAATGTTGTATAATGATTCTGTATGGAGGAATCACGATATGATATTTCTGTTTTTGCTGCCTTTGTATCTGGCAGCAGTGATATATATGCTGGTCAGGTTTTTTCACTGGCTCAAGCACTGTAATCACCGTTTCAACTGGAAACGCTTCAAGATACCGTTTACAGTCGTTTATATCTCGGTATCGCTTTCGCCTCTGCTTGCGTTTTTCCTGCCCAAGAGCGCTTTCGCAGTTATCGTAAGGCGAATATCGACCTACTGGATGGGCGTTCTGATGTACAGCGCTATCGCAGTCGGGATATTTGAGATACTCAGAATCATTGCAAAGCACACAAAGCTGAAAAATACAAAGCTTTTTTCAAGGGGAGGAACAGTCACTATCGGTTCGGTGGTGACAGCCTGCGCAGTGCTGGTGTGCGTCTATGGCGGTATCAATGCGAGAAATATCAGAGTCACTGATTACAGCGTCAGCGTGAATAAAAAATGTGAAGGACTGGACGAGCTGAATGTGGTGCTTATCGCAGACCTGCACCTCGGATATTCTATCGGCGTAAGACAAGTGGAAAAAATGGTCGATAAGATAAATGAGCAGAAGCCCGATATAGTTATCGTTGCGGGAGATATTTTCGATAACAGCTACGACAGCCTTGACGATCCGCAGGGAATAAAGAACGAGTTCAGACGCATCGAAAGCAAGTACGGCGTTTATGGGACGATGGGCAACCACGATATTGAGGAAAAGATACTTATGGGCTTTACTTTTTCGTGGGGTGAATCGCCGGCGCTCTCGGAACAGATGAAGGATTTTGTAAGCGACTGCGGGATTAAGATCCTCTATGATGAAAGCGTGCTTATTGATAATAAGTTTTATCTTGTCGGCAGACGTGACCGAGATAAGCCCGGAACAGAGGACGGCAGCAGGGCTGAGATAGGGGAGCTGACTAAAGACATTGATAAGTCAAAGCCTGTATTCGTCATTGCTCATGAACCTGACGAATTGCAGGAAACAGCCGACGCAGGTGCGGATATTGACTTCAGCGGTCATACCCACGACGGACAGCTTTTCCCTTTGACAGTGATAGTCCGTGCGATCTGGGAAAACCCGTGCGGCGTGCTGGGAAAAGACGATATGACAAGTGTTGTGACCTCAGGCGTGGGAGTCTACGGACCGTTCATGCGTGTGGGCACAAAGGCAGAGATATGTAATATTAAAGTCACTTTTAACGGGTGATGTGAGGTGAGAAGATGAAGGCTAAAGACGCAAAGGCAGTCAGCAAGATCGCTGCTGCAAGGCGCAAGACCGGCATTGCAAGCGGTATAATCGTTACTGTTTCGTTCATAGTCACGCTGATACTCGGCGCTTATCTTATACTCGATCAGAACACCAAGGCAAGCCGTGAAAACGTCTATGCGATGAATTCACAGCTCAGCAGAAGTGCTGCGTCAAAGCTTGACAAGCTTGAGAGCGTTTCTTCAAGAGTTTTTCAGAGGAAAAGATTTGTCGAGTATGACGCATCTGTTTACAGCAAGACTGAATCCTTTGAAGCACTGAAGATCGAAAAGGAGATAGAGGAGTTCTTCAGTTCGCTGAGTACCGTGGATAACTATAACGACTTTTTCTTCCTGTATGCAAACAACCACACCGTCGGCAGAGTTTCAAAAGCTTCAAATGAAGCCTTCGGCAAGGACACTTACGAAAAGGTCAGCAGCTTTCTGAAAAATAAGAAGAGTGCATGGGTCACGGGTCTGAACAATGACTTTGACAGACTGTATTACCTGAGATATATCAATACAGGAACGGTTTTCGTCGGGTCGATGTTTACAAGTGAAATGAAAAATATGTTCCCGGAAGCATCCGCAGACCATCTCAGCTTCCTGCTGGCAGATGATAACGGAAGCGTTATCTTTTCGGTCAACCGCAGCAGCATAACCGATGAAGCGCTCAGAAAGATCAAGCCTGAGTGGGACGACGGCGAACCTGTAACGGTGGATTGTCTCAGATTTGCCGCAAGTTCTGATAAGTGCGGAGACAGCTGGCACGTTATTACCGTGACGGATTTTTCATCAAGAAATGCAAGGTACCTCAGGATACTTTTATACTGTTCGCTGATACTTCTCGGTGCGGTAATAGTGGTGTTCTTTGTGGGATACCTGTTCTCGTCTTCAAGAATGCCGAACAATATCATCTACCGTGGTGATTATTCTGCGGATACTATCGACAGACTCACAGGTCTGATAATGAACGAAGCACTTGAAAATGTCATTATTGGCAAGCTTGACAGATGTATAAACGGATCTACAATGGTGCTGATGCTGGTCAAGATCAAAAACTATGAGCTTATAAGCGAGAACTACGGCGAAAGTACGGTAGATGAGGCTATGGTCAAGGTTTCGGAAGTCCTGCGTGAGTTCTACGGGAAGAATAATACCATCGGAAAAACAGGTGAAAATGAATTTGCGGTGCTTGCTGATTTTACCGACTTCAACCTCTTCAAAGCACATGAAAGAATGAGATCAAATGTAAGACAGCTTGAAGAAGAGCTTGATAAGCTTGAGCTTGAAAACGAAAGAGGTTTGATACGCTGTGCTGTCGGTGCGGCGATCTATCCTGACGACAGCGACGATTATGATATTCTGTACGACAACGCAAAACAAGCACTTGAGGATAGCGCTCAGATCCGTGCATGCAAGTGCAGGTTCTATAAAGATCTTTCTCAGGATAAAGGGAAAAAGTAAGATAAGAAGGAGGCAGAGCCTTGAAAAAGAAGATAATAAGCATTTTTACAGCAGCTGTAATGGCTTTGTCACTTGCGTCATGCAGTTTTTTCGATGAGACCAATGTCCAGAAGCATGAGCGAAATGCAGTCATCAGCTTCAGCTGGTGGGGAAACGATCAGAGAAGCAGATATATGCTTGAAGGTCTTGAAAAATTTGAAGAGAAAAACAACATTACCGTTACACCGAGATACAGTGAACTTGCAGGCTTTAAGGACAGGCTGGATGTGGATCTGAATTCCGACAGCGCCTGCGATGCGATGCAGATACAGTATTGCTGGCTGCATGAGTATGCTTCAAAAGGCTATGAATTTTATGACCTGTATAAGCTGAAAGATACGATCAAGCTTGAAAATTTCACAGCTGAACAGCTCAAGCTCGGCGAGGTGAACGGAAAGCTTATGGGCATACCGACATCACTGAACTCCATCAACTTCTTTTACAATTCAGGCACTCTCAAAAAATACGGCTTCTCAGAGCCAAAAACCTGGGAAGAGCTTTTCAAGCTGGGAAGAAGACTTAAAAGCGAGGGTATCTATGCGGTGGAAATGAGCGAGAAATCGCTGTGGTTCTCCTGCGTCGCATATACCGAGCAGGCAACGGGCAAGCCGATGATAGACAAAAATGGGAAGATGCAGTATACAGCGAGCGAATTCAAGGTGATGCTGGAGTTCTATAAAGAGCTTATCGACAACCACGTTACCCCAAGACCTAATGAGTTCAACCATATGGATTTCTATAACAACGAGGCGGCTGGTATCGCCTGCTGGATCTCGGAGGCAGAAAGCTATTTTTCAAGCAACACAGGCGTGGACGCAGACCCCGTGAGCATCTCTCTGGGTGATCCGCCGGTATTAAAAAGCGATGACAGGTGCGGCTGGTATAAACGCCCGATGGCGCTTTACAGCATCAAGGCTGATACCGGAGAGCCGGAAAAAGCTGCACAGCTTGTTGATTATCTGCTGAATAACGATGAAATGGCTGCGCTTCAGGGAACGGAAAAAGGCGTTCCGCTGAGCCGATCAGCGCTGGAGGTGCTGGAGTCAAAGGATATGCTCAGCGATCTTCAGTCAATCGCAAACAAGCGAATGGAGGAAGATAAGTCGATAGGATTTATGGATCCTGCCCTTGAAAACGACGATATAAGAGCTAAATTCTTCTCGATAGGCGACGAGGTCGTTTATAATAACGCCGACGCTTACGAAAAAGGCAGAGAGGTCTATGAGGCAGCCAAAAATATAGGCAAATAATTTAATACAGTAAAGCTTGACAATTGCGTAATGCGGTGATATAATCTTAGTATACATTCAAAAAGGCTTTGATGGAAAAGGTGTGAGGGCAAATGCCTTTCAGAGAACGGCGGTTTGGTGCGACGCCGTAAGGACAGCTCTTGCAGGATCATTCCGGAGCCTGTCTGCCGAAAAGACAGTAAGCGGACACGGTCACTCACCGTTATATGAGTTTGAGCGGCAGAGAGAAATGTTTCTCTGCAATCAGAGTGGTAACACGGAGTCATTATGTCTTCGCCTCTGCAAATAGAGGCGAAGATTTTTTGTTTGATAAATCAGAATTTAGCGGAGCAAAGCTCCGCATAGGTTTTCTTTTCTAAGGGGAAAACCTATAGGGAAGACAAGGAAGCCTTGCCTTACGGCGTAGGTGCGCGGACTTTTCTTCCCTACGGTTTTCCCCTTAGTATCCCTTTTCCCTTCACCTATCTTTTGCCGCCACCAACTCAATATCCTGTGCAGGCGGCATAATGCTGCAAGACGCAGTTCGACTGGGCTCGCTGCTACGCCACTTGCGACCTACGAAGTCATTTGGCGGACAGTTTTGTTCATTCCTAATCTTATGAAAAGATTTGCACCCGAAGGGGTAAAGCGTTCGCTTGCGAACGGTTTGGGGCATGACCGGAAAGCCCCCAAACAAGCGCCGTGCGCGCTAGCACAAATTCTGATTTATCGCAGGGATAGAATAAAATGAAATTCAATTATAAAAAAGAGGTCGATTTTTATGCTGACATTAGACAAAGTTTTTGACGCATCAAAGGTACTCAAAGAGGTCATCAGACCGACTGCCTGCATCTATGCACCGCAGATCAATCCCGATGTGCATACCTACCTGAAAACTGAAAATCTTCAGATCACAGGCTCGTTCAAGGTAAGAGGTGCTTACTACAAGATTTCTCAGCTCACCGAGGAGGAAAAGTCTCACGGCGTTATCGCCTGCTCGGCAGGAAATCACGCTCAGGGCGTTGCGCTTGCAGCGACAAAGAACGGCATCAGCTCCGTTATCTGCCTGCCTGACGGCGCACCTATCTCAAAGGTCGAGGCTACAAAGCACTATGGCGCTCAGATCTGCCTTGTTCCCGGAGTTTATGATGACGCTTACGCTGAGGCTATCAGACAGCGTGACGAAAAGGGATATACTTTTATCCACCCGTTTGACGACGAAAATGTTATCGCTGGTCAGGGAACTATCGGTCTGGAGATACTCAACGAGGTATCGGACTGCGACGTTGTAGTTGTTCCTGTCGGCGGCGGCGGACTTATTTCGGGCGTGGCTTTCGCTATCAAGCAGCTCAGACCGAGCATCAGAGTTTACGGCGTTCAGGCAACAGGCGCTCCGTCAATGGTCGAGTCTATCGCTGAGGGCAAGATAAAGTGCCTTGACAACGTGCATACTATCGCTGACGGCATCAAGGTAAAAGAGCCGGGCGTTAATACGTTTGAGTATTGCTCAAAGTACGTTGACGGAATGGTGACGGTTACCGACGATGAGGTATCATCTGCGATACTTCACCTTATCGAGAACCAGAAGCTCATAGCGGAAGGCGCAGGCGCAGTTTCCGTTGCAGCAGTTATGTTCAACAAGATACCTGACATCAAGGGCAAAAAGGTAGTCTGCCTTGTTTCAGGTGGAAATATCGATGTTACTATCCTTTCAAGAGTTATCAAGAGAGGTCTGCTCAAGTCCGGCAGAAGCGATACAATGACTATCCAGCTCGAAGACAAGCCGGGTCAGCTCAAGGGTGTTTCGGCTATCATCTCCGACCTCGGCGGAAACGTTGTTTCTATCCATCACGAGAGAGCCAGCGAGGACAGCGATATTACCGACTGCC
The DNA here is from genome assembly GCA_947307175.1 of uncultured Clostridia bacterium. Lineage (GTDB taxonomy): Bacteria > Bacillota > Clostridia > Oscillospirales > Ruminococcaceae > Hominimerdicola. The sequence continues at coordinate 1,132 of CAMZIK010000022.1, read as the reverse complement.
TGCTGCGCATAGTGCTTGAAACAAGAGACTATGACCATATCAGGCAGATAAGAAAAGCCCTTAAAGATAAAGGCTTCAATATAGTCAACAAGTAATGGCAGACTCTGTGGAACATAAAGTGACAGTTACCGCAGGTATGTCGGCGGAGGAATTTATCGGCCGTATGTGTGAGGCGTACGGTGATGAGTTCAACTGGAGGAATCCTTCGGTTACGAAAACATTTGTCGATGAGCTTATAACCGAGCTTGGTGAGGACGACCCGTTCGTGCTGAACCGAAGTATCTCACTTGCCGCTAAATGCGAGTCCTGCGATGATATGCTGTTCTGCTCAACAGGAACGGACGGCTCCGAACTGTGGCGGATATATCATCTAACCTTTTCGCATTGCCGTGAAAAAACGGGCTTTCCGCTCAAGTGGGAATTCAGGGACAGAAAGTCTGCGCTTGAATATATCAGAGACATGTTTATAGAGGACTATCTTTGACATTCACAAGCGGCAGCTGAAATAATTGATAAAAAGGAGTTGTTTTAAATGGCAGAGACGATCTACACAAAAAATGCGCCCGACGCTATCGGACCTTATTCACAGGCAAAGGTAGTGGGCAATCTCGTTTTCACATCGGGTCAGATCGCTATCGACCCAGCAACGGGAAACGTTGACGCAGTAACGATCGAGGAGCAGACACATCAGGTCTGCAAGAACCTCAAAAATCTTCTTGAAGCAGCAGGCAGCGACATCTCAAAGGCTGTAAAGACCGTTTGCTTCCTCAAGAATATGTCCGACTTTGCGGCATTCAATGGCATCTATGGTGAGTATTTCACCTCAAAGCCTGCACGCTCATGCGTTGCAGCAAAGGAGCTTCCAAAGGACGTTCTTGTTGAGGTAGAAGTCATCGCTGAGCTTTGATAAAAAACCTGGATCGATACGAAAAAAACAGACAGTGCAGAATGAACTGCATTGTCTGTTTTGCTTTGTATATGTCTTTTTATTATGCTTCGTCGAACTCGCTTACGAGTGAGGAAACTGTCTGCTTTGCATCGCCGTAGATCATTACGGTGTTGTCGTTTGTAAACAGAGGGTTCTCGATACCTGAGAATCCTGTACCCTTACCACGCTTGAGAACGAATACCG
>CAMZIK010000021.1 GCA_947307175.1 uncultured Clostridia bacterium | reverse complement strand
CGAAGGCAGCGGCTGGGCAGACGCAGGCGGTTATCTGAATATCATTTCGGAAGAACAATTCAGAAAAATGATAGAGTGATCCATGGAGAAAAATATGGTTATTGATGTTGACAGGATAGCTGAGCTGTCAAAGCTTATTATCCCTCAGGAGAAAAAGCAGGTATTTGAAAAACATATGACGGAGATAGTAGCAATGGCTGATGTGCTTTCAATGGTTGCTGATGAAGAAATAAGTACAAGTGACCGTTTTGCACTTTTGAGAGCAGACGCTGTGCATGAAAGCGGTATTTCTCCAAACGATATTATCAATAATGCTCCTTGTTTTGAAAACAGCTGCTTTTGTGTTCCTAAAACCGTGGAGTAGATGCTATGGAGCTTTATGAGTATAATGCTTTTGAACTGTGTGAAATGCTTGAAAACAGAAAGATAAGTTCGCTTGAGCTTACAACGTCTTTGCTTGACAGAATAGAAATGCTTGATAAGAAGCTTAATGCGTATATAACCGTTTGCCCTGAAAAAGCTCTGGAGCAGGCAAGGGCAGCGGATAAAAGACGTATGAAAGGGGAGTGCCTTTCAAGGATCGCAGGTATTCCGATAGCTGTAAAGGATAATATCTCTGTCAAAGATGTTAAAATGACATGTGGCTCAAAGATGCTTGAGAATTATATTTCTCCATATAATGCAACAGTTGTTGAAAAGCTTGAGTCATCGAACGCTGTACTTGTTGGAAAGCTCAATATGGACGAGTTTGCGATGGGATCTTCGACAGAGAACTCTTATTTCGGAGCAACACGTAATCCGTATGATACGAACAGAGTCGCAGGAGGCTCATCGGGCGGCTGTGCCGCTGCTGTCTGCGCAGGAGAGACAATACTTGCGCTTGGTTCTGATACAGGCGGCTCGATAAGACAGCCCGCCTCATTCTGTGGGGTAGTCGGTCTTAAACCTACATATGGGTCGGTCTCTCGTTATGGTCTGACAGCATTTGCTTCTTCTTTCGATCAGATCGGACCTGTATGCAGATGTGTAAAAGATGCTGCGATGCTGTTTGATGTTATAAAAGGACATGACATGCATGACTCAACATCTGTTAAAATGCAGTTCAGCGAGACTTTCAGCAGACTTGAAAGCAATATAGGCGGAATGAAAATCGGCGTTCCGGAAGCGGTTTTTAAAGACTGTACACGGTCTGATGTGCTTGACAGCTTTTATGATTCTCTTAAAATCCTTGAAAAATGCGGCGCAAAGATCATCAGTATCAATATGAATAACACCGAATTTGCATTGCCAGCTTATTATGTAATATCCTCGGCAGAAGCATCATCAAACCTTGCGCGGTTTGACGGTGTGAGGTACGGTTATCGTGCTGAAAATGCCGATGATCCTGATTTAATGTATAAATATACACGTTCCAAGGGCTTTGGAGATGAGTGTAAAAGACGCATAATGCTCGGTACTTTTGTTTTAAGTGCAGGATACTATGATTCCTATTATAAAAAAGCGATTAAAGCTGCTGATCTGATAAAAAGCAGCATTAAAGAAAAGTTTAGTGAAACAGATGTTATAGCAATGCCGACATCACCTGAAACAGCTTTCAGATTCGGAGACAAGCATAACGATCCGTTAGCTATGTACAAAAGCGATGTGTTCACTGTGTTTGCTAACCTTACAGGTATGCCTGCTATAAGCGTCCCTAGCGGTTTCGATAAAAGCGGTCTGCCTGTCGGCTTGCAGCTTATGGGTGACAGTTTTTGCGAGCAAAAGGTTTTTGATACAGCTTTTGCTTTTGAATCTGTTTTTGGATCGCCTGCAAAGCCAAAGCTCTGATCGGAGGATAGGAAATGTCTGAGTTTCATACTGTTATCGGACTTGAGACCCATGCTGAACTTAATACCAAATCAAAGATCTTCTGCGAGTGCAAGAATGAATTCGGAGGAAAGCCTAACAGTAATGTTTGTCCTGTTTGTCTTGGGCTTCCAGGTACACTTCCTGTTCTCAACAGTTCTGTTGTTGACTATGCTGTCAGAATGGGATTTGCGCTGAACTGCAAGATCAATAGTGTTTCAAGACTTGACAGGAAAAACTATTTCTATCCGGATCTTCCGAAAGCCTATCAGATCTCGCAGTCATTTGTTCCTCTTTGTGTAAACGGGTTTGTTGACTTCTGGTACGACGGAAAGGTCAGGAGAGTCCGAATCGACCGCATACATATCGAGGAAGATGCAGGGAAATTGATGCACAGTGAAAACGGTGAAGATGTTTCCTATGTTGATCTTAACCGCTACGGAGTTCCGCTGATCGAGATAGTTTCTCAGCCCGACCTTACATCTTCTGGAGAGGCTTATGCCTATCTGAAAACGATAAAGTCTATACTCAGGTATCTTGATATATGTGACTGCAAAATGCAGGAGGGTTCTATCCGCTGCGATGTGAATGTTTCCCTCAACAGGGAAGGCGAACCTTTTGGTACACGCTGTGAAATGAAGAATGTCAACAGCTTTTCAGCTGTTCAGAGAGCAATAGACTATGAAGTCGGCAGGCAGACCAAACTGCTTGAAGCCGGAGAAATAATCTCACAGCAGACAAGACGCTGGGACGATATAAAAGGTGAGAGCTTTCTGATGCGGACGAAGGAAAATGCTGATGATTACCGCTATTTTCCTGAGCCGGATATACCGCCGATCAAAATCAGCGATCAGCATTTGAAAGAACTTGCTGATACTGTTCCTGAACTTCCGAATATCAAGCTGATCCGTTATGTAAGAGATCTTGAAATAAGATACAGGGAAGCAGAGTATATATCAGATGATCCTGAGCTTGCTGCATTCTTTGATGCCTGTATTTCAACAGGAAAGTTCCCTGCAAAAAGCTATTGCAGCTGGATAATGGGGGAGCTTGCAAAATACCTAAATGCTAAACAGAAAAGCTTCTCAGATGTAAAGCTCACAGCAGATTCATTTAATGACCTGATAGGTGCTGTTTCTGATGAAATTATCTCTGTTTCAGCTGCAAAAAAGGTCTTTGAGATGCTTCTTGAAAAAGAACAGTCGGTAAAAAGTATTATTGAAAGTCTTGGACTTGCTAAAGTATCAGACAGATCAGTTCTTGAAAGCATAGCTGAACAGGTACTGACCGAAAATCAGAAGTCTGTCAGTGATTATAAAAAAGGAAAAACAAATGCTCTCGGATTCCTTGTAGGGCATGGCATGAAACTATCGAAAGGGAAAGCTGACCCGGTCATAATGAAAGAGATCATTCTTTCAAAACTGGGATAGTTATATAAGAATTAACCGAAAGGGGTGATATAAATGGCTTTTTGTCCCGTATGCGGAGAAAATGTTTCAAACAACAGTCAAAGCTGTCCTAAGTGCGGAGCGCCGCTCGGAGATCAGAAAAACAACCAGACAAACACAACGCAGCAGGCTGTCAATGATTTTATGAACAACTTGAATAACACAGCTGATTATTCAAGTCAGATGGATGCACAAGATGTTGAGCAGAACAAAGTCATGGGCGTGCTTGCTTACATAAACATTCTGGTGTTTATCCCGATCTTCGCTGCGCCCGAATCCAAATTTGCAAGATTCCACGCAAACCAAGGTTTGACGCTCTTTATCTTTGAGGTCTTCTATTCGTTGATAATGACCGTTCTTGGTGTTACGATCGGAAAAGTCCCTGTTGCAGGTCCTATAATCCTTGCTTTCTGCGGACTTATCAGTATCGTTTGGGTCGCTCTTTCGATCTGCGGAATAGTCAATGCGGTGAACGGTAAAGCTAAAGAGCTTCCTGTGCTTGGGAATTTCCGTTTCAGAAAGTAAAAAAAACACGTTGGCAGTTGATTGTCAGCGTGTTTTTGTTTTATTCTATGCAATCAGTTTATGACCCAGATCTTTAAATGGCTCTTTGGATTGAATTTCTTTATTTCAAGCTTACCGCTGCTTGAGCAGTTAAGTACTTTTTTGAATTCCTTTGAACCTACGGTAATAATAAACTGTCTTTTACCCATGCTTATAGCCCTGAATTTTGCAGGCTCATGCTCTGAATCCGGCTTGACATAGCCGTTAAGATTCTTTGAAACGAGATTGCCGTCTGCTGTTTTAAGGCAGAAGCTGCCATCGGAATTCCAGCTTATCCTGAATTTCTGTTCAAGATCCTTGTTAAGCTCCTCAAGTGTCAGCCCTTTGTTCGTTATCGTCAGGGATAGACCGCTGACAGCATTTTTTATTGAGCATGGCTTATTATCGGGGATATAATTGCTGCTTTCAGATGTGCAGTCATTATAAAAGCGAACCATAAGTGCCGTTACATTCTGCTGTGTATGGATAAGGGTCTTGCTTTCAATATCATCATACTGCAGAGGGTCAAGGGATCTGACCATCTTGACATACTTTGAAGAAAAATGGACAAGCTTATTGAGCGCTTCCTCAAAAGTATCCTTTTCGTAGTATTTTGAGAGCCTGCGGTCAAAGGTTTCGGCAGAGTATACCGAGCAGGTAGTTTTAGCGTGCTTTTCAAAAGAATAATGGATATTGCCTTTTCTGTCTATACATCTGATATTTGAGACATGAACAGGGCATCCCATATCTGAAACGAAATGCGCTGCTCTTCCAAAGCAAGTCATAGCATCTTCTTTTTTGCCTGCTCTATATAATGATACAGCTGAGGTATAATTCTGTTCCATAAGTGTTCTTGCACTAGGAAGAAATTTTCCGAGCCTGTCCTTATAATATCCGTTTGTCTGACGGAGTTCTTTTCCTCGTGGGTTAGTACAGGAATAGTAATGCATTCCAGCACCGCAGTCTATATCCTCTCCGGAATCCGGAGCCGTGCATCCTTCTTCAAGCTGTTTGTGGTAGTTTTTAAAGAATGCTGAGATCTTTTGCTTTTTTTCTTTATCAAGAAGTGCGAGGGATTTGTTGAGTATGTCTCTGTGTGTAACACCTCCCCATGCATAACACTTCTTTGTTCCAAGTTTGCAGCATACAGCTGCAGCGCACGCAATGGCTAAAGCTTTTTTCATAGATACCGATTCCTCTTTTATTTTGATTTTTTCTTTTTCTTTCTCACCGAGAATCCGAACGAACCGAGCTTTTTGCCGAGTTCATAATATTCTCCGTGGGAATATGCGAGCAGGCCGGCGTTTTCAAGTGCAAGTCTGCCTTTATCATCGACAAGTTCATTTGCAACGTCAACAGCGACAATATCAGCTATGAACATATCGTGAGTTCCGAGTTTAACGATTTGTCTTACCTTACATTCCAGATTGAGAGGGGATTGTACAAGTATCGGAGCGTTTACTTTGTTTGCCTTTTCGCAGGTAAGTCCCAGATGAGCAAACTTATCCATTTTTCTGCCTGATCTCACTCCGCAGAGATCCACAGCTTTTGTAAGCTCCTTTGTAGCAAGGTTAATAACAAATTCTTTGCTTTTTGAAATTATATCATAAGAATACCTTTCAGGTCTGACTGAAATATAAGTCACCGGAGGCTGAGTACACAGCACTCCTGTCCACGCAACAGTAAAGATGTTTTTAACGCCGTCAGCTTCACAGGTGACAAGTGTAGGCGGAACAGGTGATGTAAGTACGCTGCCTTTCCATACCTGCTTGGTGTACGTTTTGTATGCCATATTATTTTTCCTCTTGTGTTATCCCATAGACCTTTTCGTACATCTAATCGTAGTATTTATAGAGTGTCTGGACAGAGTTTTCAAGGAAATAGTAATGCTTGATATAAGGCACAAGAAGCACCAGCAGAAGCACTGCAAGCGGGATAAGAGCCAGCGTTTCCCATATCACGATTGCAAGTATCGTAATTACCGTGCAGACAGCAAAAAGTATCATTACAAGCAGATGCACGAGTCTTTCATGTGCAAAGAATGCAATTTTATTGCGATGATAGTCAAGCAGCTGCTTGAAATCGCAGTTGTCGTCGGCAAGGCATTTGAGAATATACTCCTTGTAGCGTGTAAGATACTTAGTCATTCTTATTCTCCTCAAGCTCAAGATCAAAAGGTATAGACGGTTCGATCGTCAGCTTTCTCAGCTTGGGCGATTTGATCCCCTGGTTTTCACGTCTTTTGGCCTCGTTAGCCGCAACATCCTTGCCGATCGTTTTTGTTATGAGCTTATCTACCAGCTTATAATGCTTTTTTGTACGCTGGATAAAGTTCTTACGCTTTTCGGGTTTCTTTTTTTTCTGGTCAAAAATAATTGCAAGTATAGCTGATAAAGCCGTAACTATGACAGCTTTTTCCGCATTAGTATCAACTTTGAATGCAACTTTTTTCATACCTTTTCCTCTTTTCAAAAAATGTTCCTGAATCATTATATCACTTATCAGATTGTTTTGCAACCTGTTTTATTAAATTATGATATACTTTTCAAGTCTGAGGTATTCATCTTCACTTATAGCTTTGCTCAGAAGTATCTCCGGCTTTGCCTTGAAGCCTCCGATCTTTTCACGCACTTCAACGATCTTCTGTGCATTTTCAAGTGATATAAGAAGGGCTTCGGCTATCTCTTGTGCATCAGCCTTATTAACATTGACCTCTTTTGGTTCTTTTGGAGCAGCAGTTGTTTTGCTCGTTTTTGCAGAAGTTTTCGCAGAGGACTTTGATGTTGTCTTGTTTGTTTTCTTAGTTGCTGTTGTAGTCTGTGTATCTGCTTTATCATTTTCGCTGACATACAGATACTGTTCAAGCTTAGCCAATGTTTTTTCACCTATACCGTCTACATTTAGAAGCTGGCGCATAGATCTTATTATGCCGACTTTATCTCTGTAATCAAGAATTCTTTTAGCAGTTGATCCTCCGATCCCTTCTATGGCACAAAGCTGAGCAAGAGTTACTTTATTGACATCGACAGGGAAGCTTATCGAAGTCTCTGTAATTGTCTTTTGCGTCTCAGCTTTTGTTTCGGAGGTGTCATTCTTTTTGTTGCTGTCAGACTTTTCTTTTGTCTTCTTTGTTTCAGATCGGATGCTTTCCGATGTGCTTTCGCTTTCCTCGGTGCTTTTGCTGTTTGATTCTATCACAACTACATCTTTTCGTTTTGCTTTGATCATAATAGTCGTGACTGTTACGCCGATTATCAAAAGTGCGGCAACAGCTGCAACTGCATACTTTGCAAAGGCAGTCTTTTTAGATTTGTCAGCCATTTTTCATTCTCCTGATCTATTGATCGTTTTCCTGATTAAGCTTTTCTATCATTTGCGAGAGTTGATCGTAAGTCATCATTTCTTCGCCCGAAAAGCTCAGTATTGCTCTTATCGGCATTTCTCTGAGCATAGCATCGGTCATCAACGCAGTAGCTGTGCCCATACTCTCTTCCGGCTGAGCTTGTTTCATATCTCTGCGTATCTCTTCAAAGAGATTACCAAAGATCTTTTTGCTGTGCGGATTAGCTTCTATATCTCCGAACGGACTGTTTACAGTGAACTTCACGGGAATAATATCATCTGATGAAACAAACACCTCATCAGACAGCCTTATATCTCTGGATGAAGATCCGACAGAAATAATAAAATCGCCTTCTTCAACTATCCAGTCATGAGCAGCTTCACTATAAAAAGCAAAAGCACGTCTGTTGAGTTTGAACATTACCTTTTTGCTTTCTCCGGCTTTCAGGGAGACTTTCTCGAAGCCTTTCAGTTCTCTTACAGGTCTGATGACACTTGATTCTTTATCCGATACATAAAGCTGAATAACTTCTTTTCCATCGACTTTTCCTGTGTTTTTAACAACTACCGAAACAGTCAGTTCATCATCAGCATTTATGGCACTAGACGAAAGCTTCAGGTCAGAGTATTCAAAAGTTGTATATGAAAGCCCGTGCCCGAATGGGAACAGCGGTTTCAGCTCTTTATGATCATAATACCTGTATCCTACAAAAATACCCTCTCTGTACTGAACATCGTCCTGTTCGCCTGGAAAACTCAGATATGAAGGGTTGTCTGAAAGCTTTACAGGGAAAGTCTCTGCAAGCTTTCCGCTTGGGTTCACCTTTCCGAAAAGAATATCACAGGTCGCACCGCCGACCGCCTGACCGCCGAGATACATTTCAAGTATACTTTTTACCTTGCTCTCAAAAGGCATTTCAACAGGAGAGCCATTATGCAGCACAACTGCGACATTATTGCATAACTCACAGATCCTGTCTATAAGAACGAGCTGATTGTCAGGCATTCTCATATGCTTTCTGTCATATCCTTCGGATTCATAAATGTCTGTCAGCCCTGCAAAGATAATGACGATCTCGTTCCTTTCTGCACACTTCACAGCCTCAGCAATCAGTTCTTCATCGACTTTGTCTGTGCTGCTGTCATAGCCTTTGGCAAACTCGACCTCGCAGAATTCCTTTACAGCATCAATAGCGCTTGTCACTTTAAATGAGTTTATGTGTGAGCTTCCTCCGCCCTGATAACGTGGAGCCTGGGCAAAATCGCCGATAAATGCGATCTTTTTTGAATTGTCAAGCGGTAAAAGAGAGCTGTCATTCTTTAAAAGCACTGCACACTCGCTTGAGATTTTTCTTGCGAGCTGGTGCTGATTTTCCTTATCCCATGTTTCGTTGCCGGCAGAAATGTGTTCTGTTTTGTTTACAAGCTCAAGAACATTTCTTGCGGCTTTGTCAACAAGCGCCTCATCAAGAGTTCCGTTTTTAACGCTCTCAACGATTTTTGCGTCATTTACACCGTGACTTGACGGCATCTCAAGGTCTAGTCCAGCTCTGATCCCTTCAGGTCTGTCGTTGACAGCGCCCCAGTCACTCATCACAAGACCTTCAAAGCCCCATTTTTCACGAAGAACATCTGTAAGCAGAAACTTGTTTTCTGATGAGTAAACATTGTTTATCCTGTTGTACGAACACATGATCGTGTAAGGCTTTGCATCTTTTACAGCTCCCTCAAAGGCAGCCGCATATATCTCAAAGAATGTTCTTTCGTTCATATTTGCCGAACAGGTCATTCTTCTTGTTTCCTGGTTATTGCATGCAAAGTGTTTCAGTGAAGTGCCGACACCCATGCTCTGAACACCTTTGATATGCGCAGAAGCGATTTGTGATGCAAGATAAGGATCTTCTGAAAAATACTCGAAGTTTCTTCCGCAAAGCGGAGAACGCTTTATATTACAGCCGGGTCCGAGCAAAACGGCGACTTTTTCAGCCTTGCAGGTCTGCCCGAGAGCTTTTCCCATGCTCGAAAGCAATTCTCTGTCAAAAGAGCATGCAGTAGCACAGGCGGAAGGGAAGCAGACAGCTTCTATAGCCTGATTCATAAGTGCTGTTTCGTCTTTGATTTTTCTGACTCCGTGAGGACCGTCAGAGACCATTATTTCAGGTATATCAAATCTTTCGACGGGCGTTGTGTGCCACGCATCGTTTCCTGAGCAAAGAGATGCTTTTTCTTCAAGAGTCATTTCTTTAAGGATAACATCAACGTTCATTTTAAACCTTCTTTCTGTTTCTTAATTATGGTAAGCAGAACCAATCTGAATTTTTCGTCAGCCTGCACAGTTCTCTTGTGTGGTCCTTTGAGCTTTCCTCCGCTGTTTCGTATTTTCTTGGCGATATGCCTTGAAAGCAGCAGAGAGTCTATATTTGACTCATCATATATGAGACCGTCTTGTGAAACACAAATGCATTTTTTCGCAAGGCACATAGCCGCAAGCCCGTAATCCTGAGTGATGACAATATCGCCGCTGCCTGCGAGATTTGCGATCTTCATATCTGCGCTGTCAGCACCCTTGTCGACCATAACGACGCTTGCATGATCGCTGGTGAAAAAGTGCGATGTATCGCAGACTATGGTCACATCTATACCTTCTGCCTTGCATATATCGACTGTGATACCGACAACAGGGCAGCCGTCAGCATCAATATATACTTTCATCTTCAGCCTTTTCCCTCAATATAGAATGTTGCTTCCATATCGGCGATATTTGCAGCAAGTGCAAGCGGATACATCTCAAGAGCTTTTCCGATAGTATTGACATTTTCTTCACCAGAAAAGCCCATATGCCATCTGATCGCCATTGCTTCTTCACGTGAAAGGCGCATGAAACCGCTGATTATGTAAACTGATTTTTCACCGTGACCGTAAGGTAAAGTATCGTTGTATTCAAAGAACGGTACTTCCACCCATTTGCCTGTTTCGTCTTTTTTGTTCCTTTTGCTCGTCTTGTAAAGGTTCACCTTGCATACGTCATGCAGCAAAGCAACTATCGCTATCGTCTCAGCAGAGTATTCCAGGCCGTATTCATTCTTTACACGTTCTCTTTCAAGATAGCTGCAAAGGCAGTGGTAAACATTCATGCTGTGCTCGCACAGACCGCCTTCGTATGCGCCATGATAGCGTGTGGAAGCCGGTGCAGTAAAGAAATCGCTCTTGCTTGAAAGCAGATATTCAAGCAGCTTTTCTGAACCTTCACGCTGGATATTTGATCGGTAGATCTTTATAAATTCTTCTTTTAATTCATTTACTGTCATGTTCTTTTCTCCTTTTGAAGAAATGAGTCTGACATAAGTGTTCATAGCTGTAAAATGTTAAGAATACATACGCACAATTATGTCTTAATTATTATAACATAGTTTACAAATAAAGAAAAGTATTTTTTATAAACTTTCAAAAAAAACTTGATTTTGTGCTTGTGATGTGTTACAATAACAAGGAATAGTTATTCGGTAAAATTTGTGATAGGTATTCTTCTAGAATTTATATGGAGGTATTATAATGTGCGGAATAGTTGGATTTACCGGTGATAAGCAGGCTGCACCGATCTTGCTTGACGGCTTGTCTAAGCTGGAATACAGAGGATATGACTCTGCTGGTATAGCCGTTCGTAACGGCGACAGTGATGTTGAGATAGTTAAGGCAAAGGGAAAGCTCAAAGTTCTTCAGGAAATGACAAATGACGGAACAGCCGTGAACGGATGCTGCGGAATTGGTCATACCCGCTGGGCTACTCACGGAGAGCCTTCAGCACTCAATGCTCATCCGCATGCAAGCGATGATGAGAACGTTGTTGCTGTACATAACGGAATAATCGAGAATTATCAGGAGCTTAAAGAAAAGCTTACAAAGCGTGGCTATACTTTCAAGTCACAGACCGATACTGAGGTCGCTGTCAAGCTTGTTGATTACTATTTCAAAAAATATGGAGAAGGTCCTGTTGATTCTATCGCAAGAGCAATGACCCGTATCAGAGGCTCTTATGCACTTTGCGTAATGTTTAAGGATTTCCCCGGAGAGATCTATACAGCCCGTAAGGACAGTCCGATGATAATCGGAGTGACCGATGGAGAAACATATGTTGCTTCTGACGTTCCTGCTATCCTCAAATACACAAGGAATGTGTATTACATCGGTAATATGGAGATAGCTAAGCTTGAAAAGGGCAAGGCAACTTTCTATAATATCGACCGTGAGGAGATTGAAAAGGAACTTACAGAGATAAAATGGAATGCTGAAGCTGCTGAAAAGGGCGGCTATGAGCATTTTATGCTCAAGGAGATCCACGAGCAGCCAAAGGTCATCAGAGATACGATCAATTCTGTTGTAAAGGACGGAAAGATCGTTCTTGAAGAGTTTGGTCTTACTGATGAAGAAGTTAAGTCACTCTCACAGATATATATCGTTGCATGCGGCTCAGCATACCACGTTGGCGTTGCAACTCAGTATGTAATTGAGGAACTGACGACTATCCCCGTAAGAGTTGAGCTTGCTTCCGAGTTCAGATACAGAAGGATGCCGCTTGCAAAGAACAGTCTTGCAATTATCATCAGCCAGTCGGGTGAGACCGCAGACAGCCGTGCAGCGCTTACTCTTGCAAAAGATAGCGGAGTAAAGACACTCGGTATCGTTAACGTCGTAGGCTCTAACATCGCAAGAGATGCAGATAATGTATTCTATACACTTGCAGGTCCTGAAATTTCCGTTGCTACAACTAAGGCATACAGCACTCAGCTCATCGCAGGTTATCTGCTTGCTATGCAGTTTGCAAAAGTCCGTGAGGAAATCAGCAATGATAGATTTTCTCAGCTGCTTGAGGAGATACAGACACTTCCTGAAAAGGTCGAAAAGATCCTCGGCGATAAAGAGCGGATACAGTGGTTTGCAGCTAAATTTGCTAATATCCACGATGCATTCTTTATCGGCAGAGGCATTGACTATGCGGTAAGCCTTGAAGGAAGCCTTAAAATGAAGGAAATTAGCTATATCCATTCGGAGGCTTATGCAGCAGGAGAGCTGAAGCATGGTCCTATTTCGCTTATCGAGGACGGAACACTTGTTATCAGTGTTCTCACGCAGCAGAGCCTGTTTGAAAAGACTGTTTCCAATATGGTAGAGTGCAAGAGCCGTGGTGCTTATATCATGGGACTTACAACATATGGTAATTACAGCGTGGAAGATACCGCTGATTTTACAGCATATATTCCAAAGACCGATCCGCTGTTTGCTGCAAGCCTTGCTGTTGTTCCGCTTCAGCTTATGGGCTATTATGTATCGGTTGCAAAGGGACTCGATGTGGATAAGCCGAGAAACCTTGCTAAATCAGTAACAGTAGAGTAAATTTTAAAAAGGCGATCCTTGTGATTGCCTTTTGCTTTTGTGGGGAGAATAAAATGAGTAAATATAAGATTTGTGTTTTTGATTTTGACCTGACGCTTGCTGATTCATCAAAGGCAATCCTGACGTGCTATAAACATACGCTTGAACAATTCGGTTATGAGATCCCCGACGACACGACTATCTATAACACTATCGGAAAAACGCTTACCGAAGGCTTCAGTATCCTTACGGGTCTGGAGGATGCTGGAAAGATAGAAGAAATGAGACTTGAGTATGTAAGAAAAGCCGATGAGGTGATGGCGAGAGATACTGTCTTCTACGATGATACACTAGCAATGCTCCAGATATTGCAGTGTGCAGGCGTAAAGGTCGGGATAGTTTCAACGAAATTCAGATACAGGATAGAGGAGACGTTCAGGCAGCATACAACTTCTTTCCCGGTTGATCTGATAATTGGCGGAGAAGATGTTACAATACCAAAGCCGGATCCACAGGGACTCGAACTGATAATCAGCAAGTTTGGTGCGCGTAAAGCTGATGTGCTTTACGTAGGTGACAACTATATAGATGCACTTACTGCTCAGAGAGCCCAGGTCGATTTCGCAGGTGTAACTACCGGTTCAACAACAGCTGAGGAGTTCAGCAAGTACCCTAATGTCTATATCGGGACAAGTTTAACTGATATATTTCAGAATTTGTAAACTCAAAGTAAATATATATTTAATATATAGTGAAAAACGCTTGCTATTTCGGGCATAAAATGGTATAATTATTTGAATTGAAAAAACAGACTGCTGGCTCGATATAAATCAGTTTGCTTTATATTAACAGAAAGGAAAATGTGATATGGTTAAAAGCATGACCGGCTTCGGCAGAGAACATGTAGTTGCTAATGGCAGAGAGATCATTGTTGAGATACGTTCGGTGAACCATAGATATTATGAATTTACAGCCCGTACTCCAAGATCTTACGGATACCTTGATGAAAAGCTTAAAGCATTCCTGAAAAGCGGTATTTCCAGAGGTAAGGTAGAGGTCTCGGTTTCCATTTATAATCAGGAAGGCACAGATGCCGAGATCGAACTCAATGAGTCTGTTGCTGGCGGTTACCTCAAAGCACTCAGAGGTTCCGCTGAAAAGCTCGGACTTGAAGATGATCTAACACTCAGCTCGATAATGAGACTTCCCGATGTTTTTACAGTAGTGAAGAAAACAGACGATGAGGAAGTTATCTGGAATGAGGTCAAAGCAGTTGCTCAGGTCGCTCTTGACAGATTCGTTGATATGAGATTTGTCGAGGGTCAGAAGATGTATGATGACATCAGTTCAAGACTTGATTTCATAGAGCAGACCGTCGGAAAGATCGAAACTCAGTCTCCGAGCGTAAGCAAAAGCTATTCGGACAGGCTCTATGCAAAGATAAAAGAAGTTCTTGAAGACAAGAATATTGATGAGCAAAGGATCCTTACAGAAGTCGCTATTTTTTCCGAAAAAGTTGCTATTGATGAGGAAACAGTAAGACTGAGAAGCCATATCGCTCAGTTCAGAGACCTTATCAATTCAGATGAGCCTGTCGGAAGAAAGCTTGATTTTCTTGTTCAGGAGCTGAACAGAGAGGTCAATACCATTGGTTCAAAAGCACAGGATCTGTCGATAACCAAAATGGTCGTTGATCTTAAAAGTGAGATCGAAAAGATCAGAGAACAGATTCAGAACATTGAATAATGATCGGAGGTCATAATGCAGCTTATCAATATAGGTTTTGGCAATATGGTTTCTTCTTCAAGACTTGTCGCTATCGTTTCTCCGGAGTCAGCACCAATCAAAAGGCTGATACAGGAAGCAAAGGATAAGGGCACACTTATAGATGCTACATACGGTAGAAGAACACGTGCTGTTATAATTATGGACAGCGATCATATCGTGCTTTCGGCAGTCGCTCCCGAAACAGTCGGAAGCAGACTTACCATAGATGAGGGGGAAAAGGAAAATGAATAGAGCAAGACTCTTTGTGGTTTCCGCTCCTTCGGGATGCGGTAAGGGAACGATACTTGAACAGGCTTTCAAAAACAGAGACGTTTATTATTCTGTTTCTTATACTACACGAGAGATGCGTCCGGGTGAAAAAGAAGGCGTGAATTATTTCTACGTTGACCGCAGGACTTTTGAGAAAATGATAAGTGAAAAGGATTTTCTTGAATATGCAAGATTCAACGATCACTATTACGGCACTCCTAAGCTGCCTGTTCTGGAACATCTGGCAAGAGGAATAGATGTTATACTTGAAATAGAAACAGTCGGAGGTTTTAAGGTCAAGAAAGCGTTCCCTGATGCGGTGCTGCTTTTTATCCTCCCTCCGCATGTCAATGAACTCAGAAGGCGCTTGGAAAAGCGTGGCACGGAAAAGCCCGAAGTAATTGAGGAAAGGGTAAAACATGCTGGAAAAGAGATCAGGGATTCATATCATTATGATTATGTTATAATGAATGACGGTCTTGATGATGCGGTAAGAGATTTCCTTACGGTAATTGATTCCGTCAGAAATGATGACCACAATGCTGATCGCTTCAGTACAGAATGTGATGATACAGTAAAATTGATAGAAAAGGTGATTTTAGATGCTTAGACCGGCAGTATGTCAGATTTTGAAGAATAATGAGAGTACCTATTCTCTTGTGATTGCAGTTGCGAAAAGAGCAAGAGAAATTACGGACGATGCCTTTGAAGATAAGGCTATTCTGGATGAAAAGCCTGTAAAAACGGCGGTTGATGAGTTCGCAAACAATAAATACAGATTTATAGAGGATCCTGCTGTTAAAGGTTGATTTTTTCGGAGGACGGGAAGATGCGTGGTGTGTTCAAGGTCGCTAAGGTAGCTGTAAGTCGTGCTGCATACGGCTTTGATAATGAATATAGTTACAGTATCCCCGAAAACCTTGTAAAAGATGTTTCTGTTGGGGTCAGGGTGATAGTTCCGTTCGGAAAGGGCAACAAGAAATCGATAGGACTTGTGACAAGGACTTATGAGGAAGCTGAGTATAACAGCGCTCTGAAGCCAGTAATCAGTCTTGTTGATAAAGAAAGCCTTGTTATCCCTGAGATCATGAAGATAATCTTCTGGCTCAAGGAGAATACATTCTGTACTTTCTTTGATGCCTATAAAACAGCTGTTCCCACAGGATTTTCATATCGGATTGACCTTCACTACACACTTGCAAATACCTATATCGACGAATCGGATCTTACGGTTGATGAGCTTAATATCATAAGCCTTATGAGATCATCGTCAAATCAGCGTGAGATAGATAAACAGCTTACGCTTTCTTCGAGCGATAAGCGCAGAAAAGCGCTTGAAAGCCTTATTGATAAAGGCTATATCGAACAGTCTGATGATCTTAAAAGACGTATTGGCGATGAAAATGTCAAAATGGTCAAGCTGTCACAGGATTTCCTTGACGGCAATATCAGTGTAACGCTTACGCAAAAGCAGTCTCTTGTTGTGAGATTTCTTGAGGAAAGCGAATGTGCCAGCAAGAACGAGGTTTGTTATATGACAAACTGTACGTCTGCGATAATCAAAAGACTTGTCGAAAAAAATGTCCTTTATGAGTACAAGTATGAGCTGATGAGAAATGCTATCGGTGAAGCTGAACAAAGCTGCGACCCTGAAAGCATTCTCCTTAACAGTGAACAGCAGGAAGCTTTTGACGGTATTTCAGAGCTTATTTCTAAAGGAATCCCTGCAGGTGCTTTGCTTTACGGAGTGACCGGAAGCGGAAAGACCTCGGTGTTCATCAAGCTGATAGACAGCGTTACAAAACAAGGCAAAACAGCGTTGCTGCTTGTCCCTGAAATATCGCTCACACCTCAGCTTTTAAGTAAGTTCAAATCATATTTTGGTAATATGATAGCCGTCCTTCATTCTTCTCTTTCTCTTGGTCAGCGTATCGACGAGTTCAAAAGGATAAAAAACGGAAGTGCAAGGATAGTTATCGGAACAAGAAGTGCAGTATTCGCACCTATGCGGAATATAGGTATAATCATTATGGACGAGGAAGGAGAGTCCTCATATAAGTCCGACTCCAATCCTCGCTATCATGCCAGAGATGTTGCGATACAAAGATGCGGACATAATAACTGTCTGCTGCTTATGGCTTCCGCTACACCGTCTGTTGAAAGCTTTTATTATGCTAAAAACGGCAGATTCCATCTGTTTACGATCAAACAGCGTTACAGTAATGCTGAACTGCCTCATGTCAGGATAATAGATATGCAGAATGAGGTCTTGTCGGGAAATGACAGCTTATTCAGCAGGGAACTTACTGAGGGTATCAGAAGCAATCTTGAAAAAGGGGAACAGTCTATACTGCTGCTCAACCGCAGAGGCTTCAATACATATGTCAGCTGCGCATCATGCAGACAGCCTGTTGTTTGTCCAAACTGTAATCTTCCGCTTACATACCATAAAAAGAACGGTATGCTTATGTGTCATTACTGCGGTTATACCATGCAGATGTGTTCTGTATGCCCGAGCTGCGGTTCGGATAAGATCACTACAAGCGGCGTAGGCACGCAGAGAGTAGAAGACCAGATCGCAAAGCTTTTTCCTGATGCAAGAGTGCTGAGAATGGACGCTGATACTACGTCTTCAAGATATGCTTATGAGGAAAAATTCAGTGCATTTGAGAATGGTGAGTATGATATAATGCTCGGCACTCAGATGATCGCTAAAGGACTTGATTTCCCAAATGTTACTCTTGTTGGTGTAATATCGCTCGATAAAGCATTGTTTACAGGCGATTTCAGGAGTTATGAGAGAACATTCTCTTTGCTTACTCAGGTGGTCGGCAGAAGCGGCAGAGGAGAAAAAAACGGAGTAGCCTATATCCAGACTTATGTTCCTGAGCATTATGTTCTTAATCTTGCATCAAAACAGGATTATGACGGTTTTTATGAGCAGGAGATAGCTTTGAGGCAGGCTCTGATCTATCCGCCGATATGTGATATATGTGTGATAGGCTTCAGCAGCACGATGGAGAGCAAATGTATCGCTTCTTCAAAATGGGTAACAGCGCTGCTTGCTGAGTATATCAAAAATTATAAAGTGAAATTTCCGATGCGTGCCATTGGTCCTGTGCCATGTACGCTCGAAGTGATAAATAACAGGTATCGGTACAGACTGATACTTAAAACAAAAAACTGCAAAGATTTCAGAGATATGATCCGATATGTTTTATCTGAGTTCTATAAGAACAAGGATTTCAAAAGCGTCCGCATCTATGCGGATATAAACGGCGATGTCGGCTTATAACAGGATCATTCGGAAAGGAATAATAAATGGCTATCAGAACAATAATGAATAAAAGAGAAGAAGTGCTCCATAAGGTATGCAAACCTGTTGATAAGTTTGATGAAAAACTATGGGAGCTGCTCGATGATATGGCTGAAACGCTCGAAAAAGCAAACGGAGTAGGTCTTGCAGCACCTCAGGTAGCTAAGCTCAGGAGACTTTGTATCATCAAGATCGGTGAAGATCCGGTCCATGAG
Source organism: uncultured Clostridia bacterium (assembly GCA_947307175.1). GTDB lineage: Bacteria > Bacillota > Clostridia > Oscillospirales > Ruminococcaceae > Hominimerdicola. The sequence goes on along the minus strand of CAMZIK010000021.1, from coordinate 15,792 downwards.
CTTATAAATCCTTCTATAACATGGAGATCGGAAGAAACCCAGCGTGTCGTTGAGGGCTGTCTTTCCTGCCCGAATGAGTGGGGATATGTTACAAGACCGATGAAAGTTAAGTTCAAAGCTCAGGATAGAAACGGCGAGTGGTATGAGATGGAGGCCGAGGGTCTGTTTGCTCAGGCTGTATGCCATGAGCTTGATCATCTTGACGGTCACTTGTTTACCGAAATAGTTGAGGAATATGTTGAAGTTGAGGATAACTGATGAAGATAATCTTTATGGGAACGCCTGATTTTGCCGTTCCGACGCTTGAAAAGCTATATCAAAGCGAGCATGAGATCGCAGCTGTATTTACTCAGCCTGATAAACCAAAGGGCAGAGGATATAAACTTGCACCTCCGCCTGTAAAGGTTCTGGCGATGGAGCATTCAACTCCTGTGTATCAGCCTGTAAGTTTGAAAAAACAGCCTGAAATGTGGGACATTATCAAGGATATTGCTCCTGATTGTATCGTTGTGGCAGCTTATGGAAAGATACTTCCAAAAGAAGTGCTTGATATACCGAGGTTTCACTGTGTAAATGTTCATGGCTCGCTTCTGCCTAAGTACAGGGGAGCTGCTCCTATCCAGTGGTCTGTTCTAAACGGTGATGAGACTACGGGCATTACTACAATGCTTATGGGTGAAGGTCTTGATACAGGTGATATATTGATGCAGGAGTCTACGCCGATAGGTGAGAATGAAACCGCAGCCGAATTGTTTGACAGACTTGCTATGATCGGTGCTGATCTGCTTATCAAGACACTTGATAAACTTGAAAAAGGTGAGATCACTCCTGTTAAGCAGGACGATAGCCTTGCGGTATATGCACCGATCCTTTCCAAGGATATGTGTTTGCTCGATTTTTCAAGATCTGTAAAAGAAGTTCATAAGAAAATATGCGGGCTTTCTGATTGGCCATGTGCAGTAACTATGCTTGACGGGAAAAGACTAAAAGTTTTCAGATCGGAGATCGTTTCCGAAAAAGCCGTTTCAGCTGTTCCGGGAACAGTTGTTGATACCAAAAAGTTCTGCGTCAGCTGTGCTGACGGTGTTATCAGATTTACTCAGGTACAGGCAGAAGGCTCAAAAAGAATGAATGCAGAGGACTATCTCAGAGGTAAACCTGTCGCTGAGGGAACAGTTCTGGGTATGGAGTAGTTGACATGAGTAATGCACGCAGTTTTGTAGTTAAGCTGCTTACAAAAATGGATGAGAACAATTCATATTCAAATATCCTCCTCTCAGATGCTCTTAAAAAGAGCGATTTGTCTGCACAGGATAAAAAGTTTGCATCTGCATTGTTCTATGGTGTCCTTGAAAGAAAATATACGCTTGATGAGATCATCAGAAAGCACGCATCAAATAAGAACCGCAAGATCAATCATGAGATACGAAGTATCCTCTGGATCGGTCTGTATCAGCTCAAATATATGGACTCTGTGCCGGACAATGCTGCGGTAGATGAGTGTGTTGAGATGACCAAGAAAAGAAGGAATGCTGCCTGTGCAGGCTTTGTAAATGCTGTCCTGAGGGAGTTCATACGCAGCGGAAAGGCTCTGCCTGTAAAAAACAGCCGTACACAGCAGCTTGCTGTTGATTTTTCATGTCCTCCGTGGATAGTCCATAAGTGGACACTTGAATACAGTGACCGCATATGTAACGATATGCTGAGAACTTCCGTGGGGCAGGCTCCTACTACTGTCAGGATCAATACGCTATACGCTCCGCTTGAAGATACGCTTAAAATGCTGGCTGATGAAGGTATAAGATATGATAAGATAGCGTATCTCCCTAATTGCTATAATCTGCGTTTTTCAGGCAGTGTTGAAAATACAAATGCATATAAGAACGGAAGACTGCACGTTCAGGATCTTTCAAGCCAGTTCTGTGTAGCTGCTCTTGAGCCAAAGGAGAATGATACAGTCCTTGACCTTTGTGCTGCTCCGGGAGGAAAGGCTTTTACCATTGCAGAGTATATGAATAATAAGGGTAAAGTCTATGCCTTTGATCTGCATGAAAACAGAGTAAAGCACATAAGAACAGGCGCTAAAAGGCTTGGACTAACCTGTATCAAAGCCCGCCCGAATGATGCAAAAGTCTTCTGCAAGGATATGCCGAAAGCAGATAAAGTTCTGTGTGATGTCCCGTGTTCGGGACTGGGCGTTATCCGCAGAAAACCTGAGATCAAGTATAAGGATCCCAATGACTTTGAGAGACTTCCGCAGATACAGTACGATATAGTTGATGTTGCAAGCAATTACGTTAAACGCAACGGCATTCTTGTTTATTCGACCTGTACGCTCTCACGTGCGGAGAATGATGAGGTTGTTGATATATTCCTTTCTGAACATCCGGAGTTTACTCCATACAGGTTCGGTGACAATTTCGGATCTGACAGGAATAAGACCAGGATGACGATAACACCAGGAAATTTTAATTCAGACGGTTTCTTTATTGCTAAATTCAAAAGGATAAGGTGGTAAATTGCTGACCTTTGACCAGAATGGGAAAATAGATATTCTTGCGCTTCTTCCTGAGGAACTTGAAGAGCAGATAAAGCTTTGCGGTGAGAAAAAATTCAGGGCAAAACAGATCTTCAGCTGGCTTCATGTCAAGCAAGTCAAGTCTTTTGAAGAAATGACTGATCTTTCTGCACAATTGAGAGCAAAGCTTAACGATTTGTTTTGTATAAAATCACTATTTGCAGTAAAAAAGCTTGAATCTTGCACCGATAATACGGTAAAATACTTGTATGAGCTGTCTGACGGCAATCATATAGAGTCTGTGCTTATGGAATATGAGCATGGAAATACCATTTGCGTGTCAACTCAGGTAGGCTGTAAAATGGGATGCAGATTCTGCGCTTCTACTATTGCAGGATATAAAAGAGACCTGACATCGTCAGAGATCCTTTTGCAGATCTATGAAGCCCAGAGACTCAGCGGAAGAAAGATCGGCGGTGCAGTCCTGATGGGTATAGGCGAACCGCTTGACAATTATGATAATGTTATCAACTTTTTAAAGCTCATATCATGTGCGCAGGGATTTAATCTGTCGCTGAGACACGTTTCGCTTTCTACATGCGGTATTGTTCCTAAAATTTATGAACTTGCCGAGCTTAAACTCGGTATTACGCTCTCTATCTCCCTTCATTCGACAAACAATAAGGCGAGAAGTGAGATAATGCCTATAAATGATAAATATGATATTAATGAGCTGATACAAGCCTGCAAGTATTATTTCAGTGTTACAGGCAGGAGAATTTCTTTTGAATATTCACTTATCAGCGGACATAATGACAGTAAGCAGGACGCAAAGGAACTTGCTCAGCTGCTGAAAAATTTTAACTGTCATATAAATCTTATCCCTGTAAATAAGATCAAAGAACGTGATTATCATTCCGACAGAAAATCTGCTTACAGATTTCAGAAGTATCTTGAGGAATATGGTATGAACGCAACAGTAAGAAGGACCCTGGGCGCAGATATAGATGCTGCCTGCGGTCAGTTGAGGAGAGAATATGAGATCTGATGAGATCATATTGATAAATGCAAAAGCTACACGGAAGGGTGGTGAAATGCTTGTTTATTTCTTTTAAAACCGATATTGGAAAAAAGAGAAGTGAGAATCAGGACAGAGTTTACTCTGAGTTTCTTGGAGATAATGTGTCTATCGCTATCGTGTGCGACGGTATGGGCGGCGCTTCTTCAGGAGGAGTTGCCAGCCAGCTCGCTATTGATTCTATGATAAGCAGGATAAAGGAGAATTATCGTGCTGGTATGTCAGAGAATTCAATCAGGAATATGATGCTCACATCTGTCCACTATGCCAATAATGTGGTTTATGAGAACAGCAAAGCAGATATAGAGAAAAACGGTATGGGAACTACCGTCGTTGCTGCATTGGTCGTGCAAAAGAAGATCTATGTGGTCAGCGTTGGTGACAGCCGTGCGTATTTGCTCAATTCTGAAGGTATCAGGCAGATCACTACCGATCATACTTATGTTGAGATGCTTTACCGTAACGGCGAAATAACAGCAGAGGAACGAGAGACCCACGAACTGCGCAATGTTATTACCCGAGCGGTCGGCGTTGAAGCAGATGTTGACGTTGATTATTTTGAACTTGAAGAATACGGAAACTTTTCTGTTCTTCTGTGTTCAGACGGACTTTCCAAGTACTGCGATAAGGATAAGATCTATAATACAGTATTTGAAAAGGATCTTGACCATGCAGTAGACAAGCTGATCAACTATGCAAATGAAAGCGGCGGTAAAGATAATATCACCGTTGCAATAGTCGCTAACTGATGAGGATAATAAAATAAGTAGGAGTTGGAAAGAATGGATTCTAATATCGGCAAGAAGCTCGACGGCAGATATGAGATCACAGAGCTTATAGGTGTCGGAGGAATGGCAGACGTCTATAAGGCTGTTGACGTTATGGAGGATCGTGAAGTTGCAGTAAAGATACTCAAACCTGAATTTGCTGAGAATGAGGAGTTCCTCAGAAGATTCAGAAATGAGAGTAAGGCTATCGCAGTGCTTTCACATCCCAATATCGTTAAGATCTATGATGTCGGTTTTTCTGATGAAATACAGTATATCGTCATGGAATACATTGACGGTATAACACTCAAGGAGTTTATTGAGCAGCAGGGTGTTCTCAAATGGAAGGATGCACTTCATTTTGTGACTCAGATCCTGAGAGCTTTACAGCATGCTCATGATAAAGGCATAGTTCACCGTGATATAAAACCGCAGAATATCATGCTCTTTACCGATGGTACAATAAAGGTCATGGACTTCGGTATAGCAAGGTTTTCACGTATCGACGGAAAGACACTGTCTGATAAGACTATCGGTTCTGTCCATTATATCTCGCCTGAGCAGGCAAGAGGAGATATTACCGATGAAAGATCGGATATTTACTCGGTCGGTGCGATGCTCTATGAGATGCTTACCGGTCATAAACCTTTTGACGGTGAAAACCCGGTAGCTATCGCCCTGAAACACATGCAGGATGATCTCGTAATGCCAAGAGATATTATGCCGACTATTCCTGAGGCTCTTGAGGAGATCGTTATCCATGCAATGGAGAAGGAACCGACTGCAAGATACCAGTCAGCAGCTGATATGATAAGGGATATTGATACCTTCAAGCTTAATCAGTCAGTTGTATTTGGCTATAAAAACGGCGCTGTGCCTGTTGATTCCGATTACTACGGTGATGACTACAACGATTATTATGATGATAGATATGATGATCGTTACGATGACAGATATGACGACAGATACGACGATGACTATGATGATGACGACGATGACGATTATGTTCCGCAGAAAAAGCGTTCATACATAGTTCCGATCCTTCTTGCAGTTACTGTTGCCGTTGTTATAATGGCTTCGGTAATAATCTGTATCACCGTGTTCAAGTCGCTCGGCGGCTCAAACGGTCTGCATACAAGCTCTGTCGAGATACCTAACTTTGTAGGATTGAGCATTGTTGATGTAGAGCAGGAGTGGAAGGATAAGCTCCAGTTTGAAACGACCAATGAGAATAACAATGAGTATGAGTCCGGAATCATTTTCTGGCAGGCAGATACTCCGGGTAAGACCGTTAAGGAAGGTTATACCTGTACGATAAAGGTAAGTAAAGGCAAACAGATGACAACGATCCCTGATGTTAATAACAAGGAAAAGGGCGTTGCTGAGAGTGAACTTAAAGCTGCCGGATTTGTTACCTTCCTTTCAAGTGAGTTCAATGATGATGTTCCTAAGGGATATGTTACAAGAACAGAACCTTCTGCCGGATCCGAGTTCCATGTAGGCGGAACAGTCAAGATATTTATCAGTGACGGACCGTTTGATACTCAGGTCAAAGTTCCTAAGGTTGAGGGACTTACACAGGAAAAGGCTATTGAACTTCTGAAAGAGAATAAGCTCAATCCTATTGTTAAGGAAATAGGTCACGATGGCGATAAGGGTCTTGTAATCACTCAGAGCATCAAGGAGAATACAAGAGTATCCCGTGGATCTGATGTTATCATCTACGTATCCAAGGGCGAAGTCGATGAATCTACACTTACACTAAAACTACCTGTTCCTGAGGGCGCAAGAGGCTCGTATTCTGTAATTGTTTACTACAACTCTAAGATCGTAGGAACAACTTCTATGGATAAGGCTGAGACTGTTGCAGGTTCATACTTCGAACTTACAGTCAAGGGCAAGAAGACACAGACGTATACCATTCATGTCAGAAGCAATCAGACAGGTAAGACTGTTGAACCGTACGCTGTATATGAAGTTGACTTTGAGAAGAAGACAGCTAAGATCGTAAGAGGTCCTTATACTGATAAGTTCCTTGATATAACGCCGACTACTACAAAGGAAACGACTACTACCGAAGAAACTACGGAAAAGCCAACAGAAACAGAAAGAACAAAACGGAGTGAAACAGAACCGTCTGATACCGAACCGTCTGAGACAGAGCCCACTCCGCCAGATACCTCGGATACACAAGGTAATGACGAGCCGGAAGAATAGTGAAAAACAATGACAGGATTAATAACTAAAGCAATCGGAGGCCTCTACACCGTGGAAGCCTCCGACGGTGTTTATGATTGTAAAGCAAGAGGTATTTTCAGAAAAAAAGGCATCTCTCCTTGCTGCGGTGATAAAGTTGAGTTCTCTGTTGACAGTGCATCAAAAGGCGTTATTGAAAAGATACTGCCTCGCCGTTCACAGATCATCAGACCTCCGCTTGCAAACCTCGATGTGCTTGTGTTCGTGTCTTCTGTTTGTGAGCCTAAACCTAATCTGCTTCTGCTTGATGAGTTTATTGCTATTGCAGAATTCAAAGGTATTGTTCCCCTTGTCGTTTTTACCAAGATAGACAAGCAGGACAGCTCAGAATATGCAAAAATATACCGTGATGCAGGTCTTACGGTTTTTGAAGTAAACAATATCACAGGTGAAGGAAGCGAAGATGTAAAAGCTTTCCTTGAAGGCAAGATGTCCGCATTTACAGGCAATACCGGAGTCGGCAAATCAAGCCTGATGAACAGGATATTCCCTCAGCTTGATCTTGCAACAAACGAGATCAGTGATAAACTCGGCAGAGGTAAGCACACTACCCGTCACGTTCAGCTCTACAAGCTTGAAAACGGCGGATATATTGCTGATACACCAGGCTTTTCAAGCTTTGATACAAACAGGTATGATATAATCTATAAGGACGAGCTTGCAGAGTGTTTCTGTGAGTTCAGGGAGTATACCTCCAAATGCCGTTTCCCTGATTGCAGCCACACCAAAGAAAAGGGCTGTGCTGTAATAGATGCAGTAAACAGTGGCAAGATCGCACGTTCAAGATTTGAAAGCTATCTGAGTATGTATGAGCAGGCAAAACAGCTTAAAGAATGGGAGCATAAAAATGACTGATTGCATTATTATTGCTGGTGCTGATATGGATACCTCCGCTTACTGTACAGCTGACTTCAAAGATAAGTTCATTATCTGTGCCGACAGGGGAGTCAGTCACGCAAAAGCACTTGGGATCGGCCCTAATCTGATAGTCGGCGATTTCGATTCCCTCGGATATGTTCCGCAGGCTGACTGTGAAGTCTTGAAATTTAAACCCGAAAAAGACGACATCGATCTTATGATCGCTCTGAAAGAAGCAATACAGCGAGGTTTCAAGGACATTTCCGTTTATGCTTCACTTGGCGGAAGGCTCGACCATACCTTTGCAGCTATACAGTCGCTCAGTTATACGCTCGATCACGGCGTCAAAGCAAGGCTTGTTTCAGATACCGATACAGCTGAGCTGTTTGATGCAGGGAAGTATTTTTTTGAACGAAAGGACGGCTTTTCGCTGTCGCTTTTCAGCTTTGGCGAAAGCGTTTCTGATCTGAGCATTAAAGGCACAAAATACGATGCTGAAAATATCAGCCTAAGCTGCTCTTTTCCGCTTGGTGTTTCAAACAAGATAACGAGTGACAAAGCTGAAATAACTTTTGAAAGCGGCAGATTGCTTGTGATAACTTCTCGCTTGTAACAAAAAGCCGAAAAATGAATAGTATGATGTGAAGCGTGTTTTCGCTTTGAATTCGTACATTTTGATTGGAGGGTGCAGCGATGAAAGTTGTAGTTGTCAAAAGCCCAAAGATAGTTTCGGGATTCCTCAGGCTTATCTTTAAGATAAAAAAAGAAAATGATGATTAAACTCTTGTCCGTAGGTTTACCCTGCGGACTTTTTTGCACAAATTATGAACAAGATTTTTGTACATATATACAAAACTTACAAAAAGCACTTTAATTTTTCAGCAAAGTGTGTTATATTTGAACATAGGGTCAGACCTAATAAAATACAGGAGGTATAAAAAATGAAAAAGAAAATTCTATCGGGCGTGCTGGCATTTGCTATGCTGTTCGGCACGGCAGCGGCGCTCCCTCAAAATGAGCTGACCGATACAAATGTTGTCTCGGCAAGCAGTGACGGCACAAAGGTGTATAAGAACTTTAAATACTCCGAAAGCACATATGAGGGTAAAACTGAGATATATTTATTCGATTATGTCGGAAAATCAGGTACTATCACTCTTCCGTCAAAGATCAATGGAAAGACTGTTGAACATCTTGGTTTTACATCTTTTGGTAATAATAAAACAATTACAAACGTAACAATACCGGGTACAATTAAAGATCAAAATGTGTTTTCCTTTAGCAAGTGTCCTAATCTTAAAGAGGTTACATTTTTGAATGGTGTTGAACAATTAAGTTATATGGGATTTGAGAATTGTAATAGCTTAAAAAAAGTAACGCTTCCTGATAGTATCAATTTCAAAAGTTATAGTGTCACTGCTTTTAATGATTGCCCATCTTTCAATGAATTTGTTGTGAATAAAACCAATAAGAAATATACGACAGTTGACGGTGTAGTATATACTAAGGATTTGAAAACTCTTGTCAAATGTCCGTCGGGCAAAACAAAGATTACTGTTCCCGGCACTGTTGAAACGATTGGATACGGTGCATTTTGCGGCTGTACAAAGCTTGAACAGGTTATACTCCCTGATAGCTTGAAAAAAATAGGAGCAAGTGCGTTTGATTATTGTAAGAGCCTTAAAGAGATAAACATTCCCGATGGTGTCACCTCAATAGATCAATTTGCATTTTCATATTGTACAAGCCTTCAGAGCATAACAATACCAAGCAGTGTTAAATATTTTGGATTTTTATTTCTTGGTCCAAATACAGAAAAGGAACAATTGAAAAAAATTACTATCTATTGCTATAAAGGCTCTGAGGCTGAGAAGTATGCAAAAGGAAATAATGATTTTGATTCTTTTAAGTTCAATTACAAGCTTCTCCCGCCTTATCAGCGCTCTGCAGGAGCAAACCGCTACGACACCGCAGCTCTAATTTCCCAGCAGATGTATAAGACTTCTTCAAAAACAGTTGTCCTCGCAACAGGACTTGACTACAAAGATGCACTCATCGCTGTCCCTCTCGCAAATGCTTATAAAGCACCGCTTCTGCTGACTGCTCAGAATCAGGTGACCAATCAGACAGAAGCCGAACTAAAACGCCTCAAAGCAACAAAAGTTATTATAGTAAGCACAAACGGCGCAGTCGGCTCAAAAGTTATTACCGCACTAAAAAAATACAACCCGACCGTTATTGAAGGCAAGACCTGCTTTGAAACAGCAACAAAGGTCGCATCGGCACTTCAGAAGAAAACAGGCAAAGCTCCCGATACTGTCTTCTTTGCAACAGATTCGTCCTATGCAGATGCACTTTCCGCAAGCCCCGTTGCAGCTGTCAAGAACGCTCCGATAATCTATCTGAACAATAACAAGATCGATGATAAGACCGCTGCTTACCTCAAAACCGTCAAGGGTAAAGTAAAGAATGCTTATATCATTGGTGGTGACGGAGTGATTTCCAACGCTATGATGAAGAAAGTTGCAACAGCACTCGGACTTAAAGCCGGTTCAACCGTTCAGAGAGTAGCAGGTGCAAATAGATATGAGACCTGTGTTGCTGTTAACAACAAGTTCAAATCCGTCCTCACAGGTACAGGAATATGCGTAGCTAAGGGCTTGGATTTCCCTGATGCTCTCGCAGGCGGAGTTTATGCAGCAAAGATGAAACAGCCTCTGTTCCTTGCAGATAATAAGCTCCAGGAGAACCAGGTCAAGTATCTTGTTTCAAAGAAAGCTAAGAGTGTGACTGTATTCGGAGGAACTGGCGCATTGCCGGGAGAACTTATGCTGAATATTTCAAAAGCTTCCGCTGCATAATATGTTTTTTGAGGAGTTGCTGCCTTTGCAGCAGCTCCTTTTTGTACTCCTTTCAGGGTTGATTTTTGATCTGCGCTGTGATATAATATAACACAAGAATGAAAAATATATGTGGAGTACACTATGGAATATAAGTTTGATGTAGACAGCTGGGGAGGACAGTTTTCTGTGCCTTGCAGCGTTGCAACTGAATATTTAAAAACAAGCGACGGCAATTTTGTAAAAGTCCTGCTCTGTATCCTTGCTTCTCCGTCCAGGACCGTAGATTCGCAAAAGATCGCTCTGATGGCTGGCGTTACCAAGGATATAGTTGAAGATGCTGTGCTGCACTGGACAAACTTCGGAGTTTTAAAGCTTGTCGGCAAAAACGATAGCACAACTGATAGCACTACTCAGGCAGATATTCCGAGCGTTCCTCAAAGCACCGCTGAATCAGTAAAGCCAAGAGAAAAAGCGATCGACCGAAAGATCGTGGTCAGCTATACCATGCAGGAGATACTTGAAAAGGCTAAGAACGATACGGAATTAAAGCATCTATTCGATGAGATACAGAATTATGTCAATAAAAACATAAACGGCAGGGAACTCGGTATACTCACAGATCTGTATGAGGTCTATCATTTTGATGTTCCGACTATTCTTATCGCTGCGGAGTATTGCAATACGCTCGGAAAATACAGTGTTCACTATCTTGCAGGTGTTTTGAAGAGCTGGTATGAGCAGGATATAACTACTTATGATCTTGTCGAAGCGGAGATCGTAAGACGTACCGAATATGATACATACGAAAACACAGTTCGCAGATGTCTTGGATTAACGAACAGACTGACCACAAAACAGAAAGAATACGCTGAGAAATGGAAAAACTGCGGTATAGATGAAAGCCTGCTCAAGATAGCAGTTGAAAAATGTCTTGACGGAACAGGCGGAAAGATAAATTTCAAGTATATTGATGCCGTCATAGCTTCATGGGAAAATAAAGGCATCAAGACACCCGAACAGGTAAAAGCCGACGATGCAAGCTTCAGCGGTAAGAAAGGAAACTTTGCCGCAAGTGAAAAGGACAATTCTTTCAGCGTTGATAAACTTGAGGAAATGGCAAGGAACTTTGTTTCAAGAAATGAGGACAAAACTTAATGAAGTATTCTAATAATGCTTATTTAAAGGCAGAAAACGAACTTATAAAACGGAAAAATGCTGCTGAATCAGAACAGATGATGCGTTTCAGGGAAGTAAGTTCTATCGAACCTGAACTTGTCGATCTGGACAGACAGATCAAAAGCGTTAATTTTGACCTGCTTAAAGCAATAACCAATAAAACTTCCGATAAAACTTCTTCTGAGCTTGTTATGCAGATAAAGAATAACAATCAGAAAGCTCACCAAAGAAAAGAACAGATACTCCAAAAGATCGGCTATCCCGCAGATTATCTTGATACAAAATACACCTGTGCTGATTGCCTTGATACAGGTTATGTTGACGGTAAGATGTGCAAATGCTTTGAGCAGCTGCTGCGTAAGTTCTCATTTGAGGAAAAGACTGAAAAATGTGATATAGCACTGCATGATTTTGACGAGTTCAAGCTTGATTATTATCCGTCAGGCAGCGGGAAAGACGATGCCAGGAACCAGATGTCCATAATACTGAATAAGTGTATAAGCTATGCAAACAGTTTCGGAGCAAAGTCTTTGTCGCTTTTCATGCTTGGTAATACAGGACTCGGTAAAACTTTTCTTTGCTCATGTATAGCCAAAAGAATCATTGAAAATGGTTATTCGGTAGTTTTCAGATCTGTTCTTAAAGTCTTTGAAGATGCCCTTGCAGAACACTATGGAAAAAGAGACGGAAATACGCTGGAAGAGCTGAATAATGCTGATCTTGTAATACTCGATGATCTTGGTTCGGAGTTTGGAACTCAATCTGATCCGATACTCTATCAAATTATAAATGATAGGATAAATCTTTGCAAACCGACAATAATCACCTCTAATCTGTCTATCCAGCAGCTCAATAAAAGATATAATGAAAGGATAATTTCACGCCTGTTCGGAGAATTTGAGCTTTTGCCATTCGTCGGAAATGATATAAGAGTCGAAAAATCCCGAAATAGTTGAATCGTTCGTTTCTACCGCATCTATCCAATGCGGTATTTTTGTTTACAAATTCCGCTTGACAAGCGAGTTAGCTTGTGCTAACATATTATATGTAATAATGAAAAGTGAGGTATAGATATGACTTTAGATAAACTCCCTGTCGGAAAACAGGCGACGATTATTTCTGTCGGCGGGGAAGGAGCATTAAGGTGCAGACTGCTTGATATGGGTCTGATACCAAAAACTAAAGTAAGCGTTCGTAAGGTCGCACCTATGGGAGATCCGATCGAGATACAGATAAGAGGATATGAACTGTCGATAAGGATAGCCGATGCTCAGAAGATAGAGATAGAAGAAAGCGGTGAGGAATAATGGTCTTTGCTCTTGTAGGAAATCAGAACTGCGGCAAGACAACTCTTTTCAACTGCCTTACCGGTTCAAATCAGCACGTCGGCAATTTCCCCGGTGTAACCGTTGATCAGAAAATAGGCAAGATAAACGGAACTAAAAACGCCTCAGTTGTTGACCTTCCGGGCATCTATTCTCTTCGCCCGTATACTCAGGAAGAAATAGTTACAAGAGATTTCATTATTAATGAAAAACCTGACGGTATAATCAATATCGTCGATGCGACTAATATTGAGCGTAATCTTTATCTTTCGCTCCAGCTGCTTGAAATGCATATTCCGATGGTCATTGCACTGAATATGATGGATGAGGTCAGAAACAACGGCGGAACAATAGATATTCCTAAGATCTCAAAAATGCTCGGAGTGCCTGTCGTTCCGATCAGTGCTGCCAAAAACGAAGGTATAACCGAGGTCGTTTCTCATGCGATAGATGTTGCAAAAAATAAGATATATCCCAAAATAACAGACTTCTGTCCGCAGGGACCTGTACATAGATGCGTTCATAGTGTGACTCATCAGATAGAAGACCACGCAATCAAATACGGCATTTCTCCGAGGTTCTGCGCAACAAAGCTTATTGAGAATGACAGCGATTTTACAAAAGTCCTTGAGCTTGACGAAAATGAGCTTGAGCTTATCGAACACAGCGTCATTGAGATGGAAACAGAACATGGCATGGACAGAAATGCAGCGCTTGCTGATATGCGCTATAATTTCATTGAAAATGTCTGTGAAGCTTCTGTTGTCAAGTGCAGGGAAAGTAAGGAACACATCAGGAGTGTAAAGATAGATAATGTCCTGACGAATAAATATCTCGCAATACCGCTGTTTGTTGTGATAATGTGTTCTATTTTCTATCTGACATTCGGTGTTATCGGTGCAGCGCTGAGCGACCTGCTCGCAAGCGGCATTGATAAGCTTTCGGGAGTTGTCGATAAAGGTCTTACTTCTTATGAGATCAATCCTGTTGTAAAAAGCCTTGTTATTGACGGTATTTTTGCAGGAGTAGGCAGCGTGCTGAGTTTTCTCCCGATAATTGTTGTCCTCTTTTTCTTCCTTTCAGTTCTCGAAGATACTGGATATATGGCACGAGTCGCCTTTGTAATGGACAAACTTTTGCGTAAGATCGGTCTTTCGGGAAGAAGTATCGTTCCGATGCTGATAGGTTTCGGCTGCTCTGTTCCTGCTGTTATGGCAAGCAGGACGCTTTCATCAAACCGAGACAGAAAACTGACGATAATGCTTGTGCCGTTTATGAGCTGTTCAGCCAAGATACCTATATATACGCTCTTTGCTTCAGCCTTTTTCCCTCATCATGCGGCACTTGTGATGATAATTCTTTATTTTTCAGGTATCCTGATAGGTATCTTTGTAGCGCTGACGCTTAAATCGACTGTGTTCAGAGGAAAACCTGTTCCGTTTGTAATGGAGCTGCCTAATTACCGTATCCCGTCTTTAAAAACAGTATTGCTTCTGATGTGGGATAAGGCAAAGGATTTTCTGCAAAAAGCATTTACCGTTATTTTTGTGGCAACAATAATAATCTGGTTCCTGCAAAAATTTGATGTGCGTCTTAATGTTGTAACAGACAGCTCGGAGAGTCTGCTTGCTCTTATCGGTAAGTCCCTTGCGCCTATATTCAAGCCACTAGGATTCGGAGACTGGAGAATAACGACATCACTTATCTCTGGTTTTACCGCCAAAGAGGCGGTTGTCAGCACTCTTGGTGTCCTGACTCATACATCAAACACCGAGCTTCAGAATACACTCGGTTCTATGTTCACACCACTTTCAGCAGCAAGTTTTCTGACATTTACGCTTTTGTATACACCTTGTGTTGCAGCTGTTGCATCTATAAAAAGAGAACTTGCTTCAAGATCAAAAACGCTACTTATCGTTATATTCCAATGTTTAATTGCCTGGGCAGCTTCCTGCGCTGTGTTCAATATCGGCTCAATGCTTTTCTGAGGTGAAAGATGAACGTTTATGATGTTATTCTTATTGTTATTATAATTCTGCTTGTGATCGCTGCGGTCGCAAGTATTATAAAGCAAAAAAAGAATGGTAAAGGCTGCTGTGGAAATTGCAGCGGCTGTACAATGGCTGGAAAGTGCGATAAGAATAAATAAGTAAAAAAAGACAGGTCCTGCGATCTGTCTTTTTTGTTTATCAGCATATCTTCTCCATTTTTTGCCGTATGCTTTTTAATATTCTTTTTTCAAGCCTTGAAATGTATGACTGAGAGATGCCGACTTTATCTGCTACCTGTTTCTGCGTCATCTCTTTTCCTGAAATAAGTCCGAAGCGCATTTCCATTATCATTTTTTCTCTTTCATCAAGCTTATTTATTTCTTGCCTGAGGACCTGTTTTTCCACCTCCATTTCTATTCCCTTGTTGACAATATCATCATCTGTTCCCAGCACATCGGAAAGCAGCAGCTCATTACCGTCCCAGTCTATATTAAGCGGCTCATCGATCGAGATCTCGTTCTTGTATTGTGATGCCTTCCTCAGAAACATCAGTATCTCATTTTCAATGCATCTTGAAGCGTAAGTAGCAAGCTTGATGTTTTTATCTGGGCAGAATGTCTTTACAGCTTTGATAAGTCCGATAGTTCCGATAGAAACAAGATCTTCAATGCCTATCCCCGTAGTCTCAAATTTTTTTGCGATATAGACTACCAGCCTTAGATTGTGAATTATAAGAAGCTCCCTTGCTTTTTTCTCGTCACTTTCAAGCAGATCAAATGCTTTTTGTTCCTCTTGTCTGCTCAATGGCGGAGGAAGCTGATCCGACCCGTTGATATAATCTACGCTGATGCTTTCGCTGCCAATCAGCGAAAAGATAAGCTTTTCAAACCTCTGCGTCAGTATTTTTACTCCAAACATATCATCACCGTCTATCTTATTATTTCTGGATTGAATATCGCTCTTGATTTGGAACCGTTAGA
>CAMZIK010000020.1 GCA_947307175.1 uncultured Clostridia bacterium | reverse complement strand
GGTAGATTATCGGCGCATTCTTTATCGCTGCCACAGGTGAAGCCGAAAGAGCATCAGCAAACGCTGAATCCGTTGCAAAGAAGATAGTATCAGGAGCTTTCTTGGTCTTAGTCTGGAGTGCCTTTGCTACCTTTGCAGCAGTCTCAAAGCAGTTCTTTCCGCTTATCATCGTTGGGTTGTATTTTGCAAGCGCAGCCTTTACAACTGAACCGACCGCACCATTCGTGCTAACAATGATAACTTTCTTTGCCTTCAATCTTATAAGCTCTGTTTCCGTCTGCTTAGTTACCTGCTTGTCTGTCGTCAGCAGCAGCGGTGCATCGTAAGCGCTTGCAAGCGGCACAGCAACAAGTGCATCGTGGAAATCAAGTCCCGTTGCAACTATGACCGTACCCGTTCCGCTTGGGTATGAGCCTTTAGAGATAAGCCTTGCCGTGTCGTATCTGTTTGCGCCTGCAAAACGTTGATATGACTGCGTTTGCGTCTTTCCGCAAACTGTGCATTTTCTGGTCTGAGTGTAAGTGTTCTTGCTCTTATCGGAACTTGTCGTTTTCCATTCAGACCACTTGTGACCCGTCGCAGCTATGGTCTCCGTCTTCTTCTTTCCACAAATCGAGCAAGTCAAAACTCTCGTTCCGTTTTGCGTGCAAGTTGCTTTCTTGGTGACTTTCGGGTTTGCAAATTTGTGTTCATGCAGACTTCCTATCTCAAACGGCTGAACAGCATAGAATGTCGGAGATGTGCCATTTGTAGAATACCACCTGATGCATCCGTCTTTGCAAAGTATCGGCTGGCAGTCCGAGAGTCTGCCCTTAACTGTTCCCACAGCGGAACACTTTTTGCCGCTACCGTCGATAAGCAAAAGCTTGACTTCTGTTTTATCAGTATTAAGATTTCTTTCCTCCCACATAACTACAAACAGATAGTCAGAAACCTTTACAAGCTGCGGTGTGCTTGCACGCACATTAGAATCCTTGGTGAACGAAGTAAGTTTGACTTCTTTGGTCTTGTTGAACAGCTTATCGGTAATGTTTACATAGATGTTCCTGCGTGATGAATCATTTTTTAAATCCTTTGTATATGCGATCACAAAGCCCTGCTTTGAAAGCTCAAAACCGCCGACAGATGCGCCTGTATAATTCTCACCGTCTTTTCCCTTGAATGTGACAGGTGCTTCAAAACTAACCTCTGCATCTTTTTTATCCAGATCAAAAGAACTGATTATTATTCCACGGCGCGGATAAGCATCTCCGTGATCTACTCTGAAGATCTTTTTTCCGTCCGTCTTTATGAACTGGTTGAACGAGTGGCTGGCATAACCGCTCAGAGCAGTAATTTCGACGTTGTAAAAGCTGTTTATTACTTTCATTTTTGATTTATCGATAATGAAAGTCATGTTCGATTGATGTCCGTTATACATCAAATGGCTTGTATGGATATAGAGTTTCCCGCCTGTTTCAGCGAATCTGCAAGAACCTGACCAAAACGGGATAGCTGTATTTGCACCTTTGATACTGACATGGTCTTTCTTTTTCCAGTCTTTTGTGTAGCGTGTTATGCGCACAACTTCAACGCTGTCGCTGCACTTGGTATTAGCCTGTCCTGTAACGACATAATTGTAGTCGCTGCTGAAATATATTCCGCCGAATCTGGAAAGCTCAGGTTTGATCGTATAAGTCGCAAGCAGCTTCTTTGCACCCTGCGAATATTTTTCGACCTTGATATTTGAACTATCGCTGATGTATTCCGCACGCCATATGTTCTGATCCTTATCCTCGTAAATATTTGATGAGTTTACATTTGCCCTGATCGTATAGTCGTTTTGTGAAGCATTGGTGCTTTTTGCTCCCTTTGAGGCTGTCTTCATATCAGGCGACACAAGAGCGTCATTGCCCTTGACGGTTATCTTGACAGAGGCTTTTGCTCCGCCCGGAGCAGCAGCCGTTATTGTCGCAGTTCCTGCGCCTGTCGCATAGACCTTTCCGTCTGCGGAAACCGTCGCAACCTTGTTGTTGCTGCTTGACCATGTAAGAGTCTCATCAATTATGCTGTTGGTTTTTGCACTGAGCTTTATCGTCTTTCCGACAACAGTGCTTTTTGAAGGTGCAGTTATATTGACCTTTGTTGCTTTTTTCCATGGGATGACCTCAAGGAAATAATTCTTTGAGTCCTGACGCTCAACAGCGATCAGATTGTTTCCGATCTTGTTCATCGAGAAAACATGCGCCAGCGTTTTATATTCTGAAAGCTTGTTTCCTTTCTTGTCATATTCATATATATAGTTTTTGCTTTGATTTATCACATTATCATTTCCGAAAACAATAAACGAATCATAGCTTTTGTTATAAACCGTTCTTACCCCGTAACTGAAATAGTCGATATTGCTTAATCCCAGCTCATCATTTTGCTTGTTCAAAGTAAGAAGCTTTGACGGATCATTTTTTTTAGGATCCACAGAAGCCGAGTCTATAAAACCAGTCTGGCTGTTCAATCCGATCTGTACTCTCATGAAATAATCAGTAAAGCAGCATCTGTATGCAAGGTATCCGCCGTCAGTCAGAACTGATGAACAGTTATGTCCTGCTTCATTCTGAATATAAAGTGGGGCAATATATCTTGATGAAAAGCTGAGTTTGTTACCACTCACTTTTGCAGCCAGCAGAGATGTGGTATTATACTTGTATTCTGTTGCCGACCATCCGCTGCCGTTAGTATAAGTATAATTATAATAGCCCTCAAAATACAGATTCCCGTTTCCTTCGTCATATCCCGTGAATCTGTATACAGTGTTATCTCCGACAGAGACCTCTGAGAGTTTCTTGCCCGCCGATGAGAGCATATATATCTTTTTGCCGTCAGAAACGAAAATGTGCCCTTTTGTATCAGCCGCAACAGCGCTTACAACAATATCGACATTCATACGCTTTACAAGTTTTTTCGCATTGAGGTCATAGATATAGATGATGTATGTATATTTTTTGTCCCCAAAAACGTTCTTCTCATACTTGCTGCCCACGGCATAAAGTTTATTTCCGCAGACATAGGAATTATTTACAGCCTCTGATTCGATCGAACTGAAGTTGTAGACCTTTGAGGTCTTTCCCGTTGATGCAGAAATGAAATATAGCACGGACTTGCTGAGAACATAAAGTCCGCCGTTGTTTTCGTTTGCATAGACCGCAAAGCTCTCATCATTCGGGTCAAACTGGCTGAACGGAGTGCTGTTGATCTTTTTCGCTCCTCTTTTCTCAAAATCGTCAGGGACTTTCGCATCAATGAGCTTGTGATCTACTCCCTCTCTTGCAGCATATTCCTCCGCCTTGCTCCCGACATAACATCGAAGCACGAAGCCATCGACATTGATATCCTTAAGCAGCTTGTAATCGAGCCTTTTACCGAACGCTTTGTCTCCTATGCTCGTCACACTTTTGGGAACAGTAACTGTCTTAAGGCTATCACAATCATAAAATGCACGGTATCCGACAGAAGTGACACCCTCAGGTATCGTCACCTTTTCAAGAGAGGTGCAGTATTCAAACGCATTTCTTCCGATGGTTTTAACACCTTTCGGCAGCACAGCCGATCTCAGCCTATCACAGCCGTAAAAAGCATTATCGCCTATTGATTTAAGCGACTTTGGGAACGTTACGCTCTCTATCTCACAGTTATCAAAAGCAGACTCACCGATCTGTGTAACGCTCGATGGGATAACAACCTTTGTCTTTTTGATAGGACATGAAATAAGCTTTGTTTTTTTCTTGTTATATAGTATACCGTTTTCCGAGCTGTATTTTGTGTTTTCACTGCTGACACTTATCGATTCTATTTTTGCGCACATCATAAACAACGGTTCCGCCAGTGAGGTAACTGTCTTTGGGATACTGATGCTTGTAATACGGTCGTTGCGTGAAAATGCTCCCTGCGCAATAGTTACAACACCACTTGGGATCGTCACCTTTCCTTCAGCAGCGGCAGCATCGATAAGTATCCCGTTGACAACAACAAGCGTTTTTTTCTCACGCATGTCATAAAGCCATGGTGTATTGTCAAATGCGCTATCACCTATGGTCTTGATACTGCCTGGGAACTTGATGCCTGAAAGCTCAGTACAATCGTAAAAGGCATGATCCCCGATAGCCGTCAGGTTGCTCGGCAGAGTGATACTTTTAAGGTTTGAACAGCCAAAAAAAGCATACGCTTCTATCTTCTTGACGGAACTCGGTATCGTCACGCTTTTAAATGAACCGTGCTGAAAAGCATTTTTGCCGATCACAGTTACCTTCATTTTGTTGATCGCAGACGGTATCTTCAGTGTGCCGGCACTGCCATTATACTTATCTATCCTGACCGTGCTGTCACTTAGCTTTGTGTACTCATAATCCCCTGAGTATGCCGCACTCGCCGTTATTCCCGAACTTGTGTCAAACACGCCCTCAGGCAGCGCCGCAGCCGAGCTGAACAGCAGAGCAGCCGCCATCAAGCCCGATATTATCTTCTTTTTCATATTATTCCTCCGTTTCCCACAACAGAAATCCTATCATTTCAAGTATACTACACCGCATCATCAAAGTCAACTGTGATCGTCTTTCCGATGCCAAAGTCCATATCTCAGCGTGCCTGAAAAAAGCCTGAAAGCGTCCTGCTCTAAAGCTTATGCTGTTCGTATGATCTTTATCATTGACTTTTGGGCATTATTCTGTTATTATGATAAAAACCGACAGAACGGAGGTGCGCAAATGTCCGAGTACATAGACGACACTAAAGGAAAGAAGCTCGGAAAGAAACGCCGCAGACCAAACCTTATAATCCTCACCGTTGACGTTCTGATGTATGCGATACTGCTTTTGCAGATGCTGTACGTCTTTACAGGCAACAATATCCACGAGATAACGGGCATCATTTTCTTTGTCTGCTTTATTCTTCATCTTTTGATAAAGCTGGACTGGATAAAATCGCTTTTAAAGGGAAAGATCTCAATGAAAAGCAAAGCACGGGTCTTCTCAACTGTCGTGACCTGCCTGCTTTTCGCTTGTATCATCACGCTTATGCTCAGCAGCATGGGCGTTTCAAGGCTGATATTCCCCTGGTTCAAGGTGCTTGGCAGCAGCGACCTTCATAGGTATCTCGCCTCGGCAGCACTCGCTCTCGCAGCCCTGCACGGAGGAATGTACTTTTATGTACGCACAGAAAAAAAGAAAAAAGCGACCGTGTTCATCTCGCTGATAACAGTGCTGTGCCTGTGTATCGGGCTGTTCGGAGTACCGTAT
Organism: uncultured Clostridia bacterium; assembly: GCA_947307175.1. Classification (GTDB taxonomy): domain Bacteria; phylum Bacillota; class Clostridia; order Oscillospirales; family Ruminococcaceae; genus Hominimerdicola. Next base: position 31,406 of record CAMZIK010000020.1, on the reverse strand, counting down.
ATCAACAGGCATTTCCGAACCGTCAGCATAGACTATTCCGATGCAGTCAAAGGTGAAAAGGCTGAATGGAAAGGCTCAAAACCGCTTGTGGTCTATTTCACAAGGCTCGGCAATACCGACTTTGACGACGACGTTGACGCAGTCTCCGGTGCATCGCTGATGTATGCAGACGATAAGCTCACAGGAAACGATCAACTGCTTGCGGATATGCTCGAAGACATTATAGACTGCGACAAAAAAGCGATAACGCTTACCCAGAAAAAGTATCCGTCAAGCTACAATGCGACCATTTCCGAAGCAAGCAAGGAGCTTAAAGCAAATGCACGACCCGATATCGAACCGATAGATGTAAGCGGCTATGACAGCATCATTCTTGTTTATCCGCTTTGGTGGGGAACAGTTCCGCCAGCCGTTTCGACATTCCTTGAAAGCAGCAGCTTTGACGGCAAAACGATATACCTTATAGCAACGCAGGGAAGTTCAGGCTTTTCAAGCAGCACCAAGGCTGTAAAAGAAAGTGCAAAGGGAGCTGAGGTCATCGAGGTAATGAGCATCTACTGCGACGATGTACCCAAGTCAAGAGATAAACTTCTCGATTGGGTAAAGAGCAGATAGTTCTGTTTGCACAGACTATAATAAAAAACAAGCACATATCAACGCTGTCTGCGAAGATATGTGCTTTTGTTTTGTTAAAGAATATGATAGATCGTCCGAAGCTGCGAGATGGCACTGATCATGCCTCGTAACCAAGTGCAGCAGCTATCTCCTCCACCGTTGCATTGTTTGAATTAAGCCCCAGATCCTGAAGCATCTGAGTGCTTTGAACAGAGTTGTTGCGGACGCTGTTATGAATAGACTGAGCACGATTCATTGCCAGACTGTTATATATCATATCCAATTGCTTTTCATCAATATTCAGCGCAGCACCTGTCACAGTATCACCCGAGAACATACCGAGCTTTTTCAAAGCTATTCTCTTGCCATCTTCGGGTGAGATATCTATATTGATCCGATGCTTCACTTCCTTTTTTATCTTTTTAGACTCATTGTCCAGATAATCATTTACATACTGACGGCGTGAGGATTGGGAACTGCTTTTTATTTTATCTTCCGCAACACGACTGCCTATCCTGCCGATCATGTTGGTCAGATTGCCGGCAAGACCAAGCCAACCCGATGTTAACCGTGACCCCAATGCTGTGCTTATACCTCCAAACAGTCCTAAACCTCCACCGATCAAATTGACTGTTGAAAACACCGAAGATGCAGCATTAAGATGATGCTTGTTCCTTGCGGTCAGACTCGCCATTCCTGCGGCATCCAAAACACTTTTATCCGTTATACGATTCGGGCCTTTCTGTCTTTTTTGTATTTCCTCTGAACTGTAGTTATTGGCGAGTTTCCTGTATTTTTCCGATGCATAACCCGAAGCAGCCATATCAATCACAGAACCAGTACTGCCCAAAAAAGATCCAAGGATGCCCAAGCCGGTTGCGGTATCCGTATAATCGCCAAGCCCCACACCGCTTCCGATCGCTGCTGATAGACCTCCAACCGATTTGAAGCCTGAGGCAACTGCATTTACTGTATTCTTGTTGTGTTCTATCCTGTTTCTGCCCTTTAATTTGTGGGCACGATAGATCTGTCGGGACATATTGTAGGCCGAACTTCCGCACTTAACGACTCCTGCTGCTGTATTTAAGATGCCCATACCGAGTTTGTGGTTCTCTTTTGGGTCAGCATCGTCATTTGTATTTGCCTCGTCGCTTTGGAGGCGCAGAGAAAGCTGATCGTCTAAAAGGATCTTTTCCAGACCTGAGATGCCACCTGCAATATCGGTCGCATAACCTGAAGCCTTGCTTGCAAAATCGAGTTTATCCCATATACTGCTTTGTTTTGGTTGCGGCGCAGGAAGATACGAAGGTGCATGGACACCCTGCGGCGGCTGTTGCCCTCCGCCCTGAGCTTGCTGCGGCTGACCATTACCCTGCGGAGCTCCCTGCTGAGCAGGCTGAGGCTGATTGAGATTAAAAATCATATCGACCATCTGATTCTTCCATTGAGGAGAACCGGGCTGTGCTGGTGGTGGAGGTGCTTGTGGTGCTGGTGGTGGTACAGGGGGTACGGGAGGTGCTCCGTCCGACCGTGCTTTCGATGTTGATGATGCTCCGTCCGATTCTTCGTCCGAATCTTCTTTCGATGCTGATGACGATGTTGATGATGCTCCGTCCGACCGTACTTTCGATGCTGGTGACGATGTTGACGCTACTCCTTCAGGCTGTGCTTGCGGCATTGGTGACGATGTTGATGACGCTCCGTCCGATTCTCCGTCCGATTCTTCGTCCGAATCTTCTTTCGATGCTGATGACGATGTTGATGACGCTCCGTCCGACCGTACTTTGGATGTTGATGATGCTCCGCCCGATGCTGATGGTGACGATGTTAATAATTCTCCGCCCTGCTGCTTAGGCGTTACAGTCGGTATGATCAGTCCGCCTTTCGCTACGGGATTATTGCCTTCCTGCTCCTGTGTTGCTGGCTTTAACACTTTAGATTGACTCTGAAAAGATACAGGCTCATCTGTATCAGGAGATAATTCGTCGGTGTCATCTTCGTTCTTTTTTTCGAGCGCTGTTACCAATTCTTTCACCGCTGCTGCCGCATCTTCGGACTCGCTGCCCTCTGGATTCTTCTTTTTCTCTTCCTCTGGATCCATAGATCATACCCTCCTTTACTGCTGTATTATTGCACAGTCATCATTCAAAAGCTTCTCCGCTGGAGTTCTGCCTTCTATGACAGGCGCAAGCATATCCATACCTTCCGCTGCCGTCTGCGCACAAATATCGATTATCTGCGCAGTCAGCATGAACAGCGCCTCTTTATCCATTCCTTCGTCTATTACAAAACTATGGCGGAAAAACACATCTCCGTCATTTGCGGATATAACGAAACAGCCTGTTGAAAGGAACTTGTTCAGATACCGTGTAAGCGGAACAATACTGTCCGCAGTATCTCTTCCAAGACCCGAGAACATCGGAAACAGCAGATATACACAGGTCATGTCCTCGTATGGATGCGCTATCGAAAGAGTATAGCCTGCCGCAGCACCGTTTTCTGCCGCCTCGACAATTAACGTGCGATCGCCTTCAATATCACCGACTGCCGCCTCAGTTCCGCCTGCGGTGAGGACCTGTGCAAATTCTTCAATAAAACTTGTATCCAATTGTTTGTTCATAAGTCATTCCTCACCCTTGTCAAGCTCGTCCATAATGCTTCCGAGTGAATTACCGCCAAGATAGCTTATCATCACACCTGCGGTATCATACACCGTGTACTCCATTGCCGAAAGCGTCTTTCCTATGAGTGTCACAGCGGTTTTCTCGCTTACAGACCCATCAAGCATAAGGCTCTGCACAAAAAGTATCATACCCTGATCGTCGAAAAGTCGGTAGCTTCCTGTCATTATGCGTTCATTGACCGCATTGAGCAGTATATCAAGATCGGAAAACATATCGCTTTTGATATTGCCGAAAAGAAACATCATCATTTCGACTGTTACACAGCCGCTGTCATCTGGCAGCAGCATTATACGGCAGCCGATCTCACCATTTTCGTCAAACGGTGATGCGACCGTAAACAGCAGCGCAGGACCTTCTTCTGTCTGCTGTATCTCCGTGTGCTCCGCCGTACCCGATACGGCATTTTTCAGTATTTTAAGATATTCTGTTATTTCATTCGTATCCATAAGTACCGTCCTTCATTACGTTCCCAGATAACCGAAATCACTGTTTGTGAGTATCTTTCCGTATTTGGAGAAGTTGAGCTTGATAGCCTCAATGATGTGGCAGTTGCGTATACCAGAATTATCAGCAGCCGCAAGGAATGCCGCATTTGTAAGTATCTCCTTGATATTGCTTCCCGACAGCTCAAAGTTCTTTGCATAGAACTCAAAATCTATCTGCTCATCTGTACGGGCATCTGCAGGAAGAATCTGCTTCCACAGCTTCAGCCGCACATCAGGAGTCGGGAATACAAAGTTGATCATAAATTTGATCCTTCGCTTGAAAGCATCGTCAATGTTATTTACATAGTTGGTCGCAAGAATAGTTATTCCCTCATAGTCCTCAAGCTTCTGCAGCAGGAATGCCGTGTCAGCATTGGCGTAGCGGTCATTTGAGTCCTTTACCTCCGAGCGCTTGGCAAACATCGAATCCGCCTCATCGAAGAACAGCATCGCATTGATGTTCTTTGCCTTGTTGAACAGCGCAGAGATGTTCTTCTGTGTCTCGCCGATATATTTGCTTGACAGCTGTGACAGGTCGATGCGGTACAGGTCAAGTCCAAGCTCATTTGCCATCACCTGTACAGCCATAGTCTTGCCTGTACCCGGTGAGCCGTAAAACAGCGCACATAATCCTCTGCCGTAAGGCGATTTTTTGCGGAAGCCCCAATCCTCGTTGACAACGCTGCGGTACTTTACCTGATCGCATATCATCTTCATTTTCCTCTTCTGATCGTCGCTTACCACCAGGTCGTCCCATGTGAATACCGCATTTATCTTTGTTGCGTAGCTTCCGAGCTGATTTACCGTATGCAGGCGCACAGCCTCAGCAACAATGGAATGGTCGGGCTTTGTGCCTCGCAGCCTCGCTATATCGATAGCGGAAGCCGCAGCTTTCATCACACCGTCAGGTGTCAGAATATACTGATTTGCAAATATCGTAGTGTCAGGGTAGTCTTCCAGGAAACAGTCCCAGAAGCTCTTTCTCTCATTTGCATTGAGCATCGGCAGCTCCACGCTGATGAACTGGACCTCCTCCTGAGCGAACATATCGCTTTTTTCAGGAGTTATCCAGAAAAAGAAACCGAACAGCGATGTGATATAATCTGCGGCACGATTTATCCTCAGTGCAAGAGGAGACTTCCTGATTCCGCCTTCGTTGTCGCTCTCCGTCAGTGTCGTGTCGACCGTGAAGCAGGGTATCGCACCCAGCAGTTCCGTCTCCGTATATATCTTATCAAGATACTTTTTCATCTCATCATAATGTATCGATATAAGCTTGTGCAGGTCAATGTCAAGCATATTTATACCGACGCTTCCGGCGGCTCTTGCAGCAGCGTATCTTCTGCCTATGCCTGTCGGACCGTATATGTTCAGAACGAAGTGGATATCCTTCTTGAACGCCTTGTCCATGAACAGATCACGTATAAAACCGAAGGTGTCCTCTCTGTTGTTAACATGATGCTTTTCATCAAAATCAGGATACACTCTGCAAAATTCGCTCAGAGAGTTGTCTATCACATTCCTGCCAAGGATATACGATGCGACCCTTGATGAAAGCATAAGTCTCTGCGCACTTTCACCACGCTCACGGCGCTTTTGTCCACGGTCACACAGAAATCTGCAAAGCGGCGAGTCAGCCATCAATGCACAGTGATCCGCACTCTTGCCGAACAGATACTCATACAGCCTTACCGCAAGCCATTTGGTAGGGTAGAAATCACTCGAATTGTTATGCAGATATGTGTATACCGCTTCGTATTTTCTGTCGTATTCTACCGACAATGCCAGCAGCAGCGAGAAACGTTCAAGCTCGCTCAGACCGAATTTCAGACATATCATTTCAAACCTTGGCATAAAGCCGTTTGCAAGCCCGCGCTTTTTTCTGCACTCGATGTGAAAATAAGCACTTTCTGCCTGCTCCAAAGCTTCTGCTGACAGTCTGTCGCCGCTGCTGTTATAGCGTCTTGAAATAAGCAGCTCACCCAGATCGCCAGATGATACCGACATACCCAACGCCTGTCCCGTCTCATCACGCTTGGGTATACTATCCGAATCAAAGCCTCTTGCTCCCGTAACGAGCGTGAAACACAGATCCAGATAAGCAAATATATCCTTCAGGAACTCATCATCATTTGTATATGGGACAAGCAGATCGCTCAGATCAAAAAACGAACTGTATAGTTTATTTATTTCCATATTCCCTCCGTTATCCTGCTTAGTGATATGACCACAGCGGCAGATGAGCGCCTATCGTTTCTGCCGCCGAAAAATGACTACAAACATTATACCATATGTATAAGAAAGATGTCAATGATCCTGAAAAGTAAACTGCTATTCTCACTCTGACAGTCTTTTTGCAGCGCCCTGCGCTTTCATCTTCTTCGCATATTCACCCATCATAATGATGTATTCTGTCAGATCTGCCGAGATCTTCTTCGGATCGTCCTTCATTCCTCCGTGTACCCACATACATATGATGTTCCAGATCCCGCCTATGTTCATCGGTATCAGGTATGTAGTGTCAAGCTCTCCGAACAGCTCCTGCGGTACCATACCAAGCGCTTTGAGTTCCTCGTGCTTTTCGGGCAGTGCGTTGTTGAGCTTTTGCAGTATGCGGTACATCATATCGTTTTTGTCAAACAAAAGCAGCAGATGCTTGCGGTCAATACAGAACTTGAATATAATATCTACCGGCATGACCCTATTGAACATTATAAGGTGGTTTTTATATTCAGTTACAAGAATGTCAAGTATTGCTTCAAGCACGTCTTCCTTTGAATCGAAGTTGCGGTAAAACGTCTTTCGCACCAGCTTTGCCTCCAGCGCTATCTGCTTGACGGTTATCTCTTCGTAAGGGTGTTTTTCCATCAGCCGCAAAAGTGCCTCGCATATCTCCGTCTTTGATCTTACAGCCGACGGGTTAGTTGAATCGTTCATAAAACCGCTCCTTTCAAAAGTGACACACAATCTACAAAATCGTGTATCTTTCGCAAATCCTGTTGACTTTTCGATAAACCTATTATATCATATCCTCAGAAGTTACACAAGTGTGTCGCTTTAAAAAATAAAAAAATAAAGAAAAAAAGAGAGGAGACAGCTATGATAACCATCAGAAACATCGTAAAGAAGTATAAGTCAGGCAGCGAGGAGATCGCCGCGCTCGCAGGCATCTGCGCAGAGATAAGAGCAGGAGAGTTCACCGTGATCCTCGGTCCTTCAGGAAGCGGCAAAAGCACCATGCTCAATATGCTCGGCGGAATGGACAGACCAACGAGCGGACAGATACTCATCGAAGGCGAGGACATCTCCCAGCTTTCCGAAAAAAAGCTCACCGACTACCGCAGAAAGAATGTCGGCTTCGTGTTCCAGTTCTATAACCTCGTTGAAAACCTTACCGCATTTGAAAATGTCGGCATCGCAGCCGACCTCAACGGCAATACCGATAAAGCAGCCGAAGCGCTCAAAGATGTCGGGCTTGAAAAGCGAATGAAGAGCTTTCCCAGCCAGCTTTCAGGCGGCGAGATGCAGAGAGTCGCAATAGCAAGAGCCGTTGCCAAGTCCCCCAGGCTTCTGCTTTGCGATGAGCCAACAGGAGCGCTCGATGTCGCAACGGGAGAAAAGATATTTGCACTCCTTAAAAAGTATTCAAGAAACAAGGACACCGCCGTAGTCGTCGTGACCCACAATCCCGATGTCGCCAAAATAGCCGACCACGTTATCCGCCTGCGTGACGGAAAGATAGTAGCCGACGAAAGACCCTATGAAAAACTGACAGATAAAAAAGCAGTGTGATAGAACAAAGAACATAGAACAAAAGAGAGGAGACAACAATGACTTCCCTGTTCAAAAAAATGATAAGAAGCGTGCGGCAGTTCAAGCTCCAGTTTGCATCGGTGCTGCTGCTTGCAGTGCTGTCTGTTGTGATATACAGCGGGCTTGAGGGTATCTGGAGAGGCATCGAATACGAGTTTGATTCCTATGTTGACGAAACGAACCTTGCTGACGAGTGGGTGTACGCATCGTATTTCACCGATAAAGACATCGCACAGATAGAAAAAATGAAAGGCGTTTCCGAAGTCTCAGAGCGCCTGCGCATAACCGCCGCATCTGTTTCAGATGACGGAAATGATACAAGCCTCAGCCTTGATACCGCAGGCACCGCAAATATATCCACAATGAAACTTGTAAGCGGAGAAAAATACGATAAGTCTCTTGAAAACAGCATCTGGCTCGACCCGGACTATGCAAGGGAAAACGGCATCACCGCAGGACAGACGGTAGAAATATCCTTTGGTGCAAAGACCGTCCGCCCGACTGTCGCAGGCATAGCCATGTCCGCCGAGAGAACGCATTACGTCGGCACGACCGATTATTATATCCCCGAGCATAAACAGTACGGCTACGGCTTTATCAGCGACGACCTGCCCGAAAAACTCGGCATAAAGATCAACTGTGACCTGCTTGAAATAAAAAGCAGCGAAAGTGAAGTCAAAGCTAATATCAACGAGCTTCTCGGCGAAAGATTCATCGCCTATTATGACCGGGATACCCTGTTTGATGTAGCATTCGTAAGCGGACAGGCAGACAATCTCAAAAGAGTCTCGCTGCTTTTCTCTGCGCTGTTTATCCTGCTTTCCGTCCTGTCCATGCGCACCACGATAAAGCGCCTGATAGACGCACAAGGCTCTGATATAACCACCCTCAAATCCCTCGGCTTTTCAAATACAAAACTGACGCTCTACTATTCGCTCTACGGACTGTTTGTCAGCGTCCTCGGAACAGGGCTCGGATTTGCACTGTCCTATCCGTTCTCCGCCGTGATACGCAGATCGCAGAAAGCTCTGATCTCGCTGCCTGAGTGGGAAACAAAGCACACCGCAGGCTCGCTGATAGTGATACTTATGATAATTGCGCTGTCTCTGCTGACCTCAGTTCTCGCCGCAAGAAAATCGCTGAAAGGTCTGCCCGCCGAGTCTGCAAATAGAAAGGTCACCCGCACCAACCGCACCCTCATCGAAAGAGCAGGTCATATCTGGAACGCAGCGAGCTACGGCATGAAATGGACTCTCCGTGATGCCTCTGCCCATAAGTCCCGTATCCTGCTTGGCATCATCAGCGTCTGCGGCAGCTTTATGCTGCTCATGGTCGGCTCCGGAACGCCCGATTCGATAAAAGATCTCACTTCAAGGAGCTATTCCGAAGAGTTTGTCTATTCCTATAAGCTCACGCTCAATACCGCAGATACCCCAGAGCAGATCGCTTCACTCACAAATGAACTTGACGGTCAGCTTATCCAGACCGTCCAGAGCAGGATAACGACCGACAGCGAAACAAGCTTTAAACCCGTCACCGTCTTTTCAAGCGGAGACTATCTCGGTCTGAAAACCAAAGATTCAGAAAAGCTTGACGAAAGCGGAGTATATATCACCGAGGGCATGGCAGATTCTCTCGGCGTGAAAAAAGGCGACAGCATCAAGCTTTTCCCGTCCTTTTCAAACAAAAGCTTTGAATTGACCGTAGACGGCATCATACCTTCGGGTATGCCGCAGACGCTTTATATCGGCTCTCAGCGCTGGACAGATGCAGGCGCACAGTTCCGCCCGTCCCATCTGCTCATCGGTCAGACAGACAGTATCGACAGCCTCAGAAATGACACCCGCATCTCACAGATAATGACCTCTGAACAGCAGCGCAGCAATCTTGAAGATTTCAGAGCCAAGTTATCAGGCGTGTTCACCCTTATGAAAGCCGTGGCTTTCGTTCTTGTCATCATCGTGCTTTATAACCTCAGCATACTGAGCTTTCTTGAAAGAACAAAGGAGTATAACACCTTCCGTGTCCTCGGCTTCCATTTCGGCGAGATTCGCTCCCTCGCATCGTTTGAGAATATCATCATTCTTGCCTTGGGCACTCTGCTGGGAGTACCCCTTGGCAGCAAATTCCTCGAACTTTACTGTGCGACCTTCTCAAACGACACCATAAAGATATATTCCGCCCTTAGAAGCCTCAGCCTCATCGTCGTGTGCCTCACCGTGTTTGTCTGCACCGCAGTCACGACAGTTCTGCTTTCACGCAGGATAAAAAAGATAGATATGGTCCAGGCGCTCAAAGAGTGACAGCATCTGCGCCTTTAAAGTCATAAAAATATCCTCACAGTTTTTCATGGCTGTGAGGATATTGTCATATTATTTCTTCTCCGCTGTGCATAGCGATAAGCTTGTCTCCCATGACCGTTTTCATCAGCTCAAAAGCAGGTATGCCCGTGCAGTGTCCGCTGTAAAATACCGTGTCCATCTGCGCAAGCTCCTGCGCTGTCTGAATGATAACAGCTTTTTCTTCCTCGGTGTGTTCGCCGTCCTTTTTCATCATATGAAACCCCGTGATAACATAGTCGGGTGCGTTCCCGAAGAGCTTTTTGTACCTGTCAAGGATGTTGAGTATCCCGTTGTGCGAACAGCCCGAAAGCAGCCAGCTTTTTCCGTCCTGCCTGATGACAAGGCATTGTTCGTGCGCAAAATCGTCAGCAACTTTTTCGCCGTTTTCAAGTCTTAAAAGCTTTTTGTTTCCCTGTGGGTAGCAGCGCCTGCCCGTGATACCACTGAACAAAAACAGCTCCTCGTCAAGCTTAATATCACCGCCGACCAGCTGCAAATTCGGCAGGTCAAGAATCGCCTTGTCGATGCCGATGTACCGCTCACCGTTGTAGTGCGGCTCTGAAGCCTTGCTGTGCATTATGATCTTTGCATTCGGATTTATCTTCGCAAACGGCATTATCCCGCCCGAATGGTCATAGTGACCGTGGCTGAGTATCACCGTGTCAACAGCCGACAGGTCAATGCCGAGAGTCTCCGCATTTTTAACCACCGCATCTGTCTGCCCTGCGTCAAGCAGCAGTTTGTGCTTTTGCGTTTCAATGTATACCGACAGCCCATGCTCTGCGATGCAGCCGCCACGCCCGCAGCTGTTCTCCACAAGTGTAACTATCTTCATAACAGCGCTCCCTTTCCCGTTTGTGTCGATTATACCGCAGACCTCAGTATATGTCAAGCGTGAGTTGACGCAGAGCGCTTTGTCTGTTATAATTAAGATGATTTTATTATCAGGGGAGATGTTAAGATGAAAGTATTGCTTTTTCTCGCCAAAGGCTTTGAAACAATGGAGGCAAGCGTGTTTGTCGATGTAATGGGCTGGGCAGGCGTCGATGTCGTGACCTGCGCCCTGAGAAAGACCGTCACAAGCACCTTCGGCGTGTCGGTCAATGCCCAGGTACTGCTCGATGATGTCTGCGCAGACGACTACGATGCCCTGGCAATTCCAGGCGGCTTTGAAGATTACGGCTTTTACGAGGACGCCTTTTCGCCGCAGGCAGTAAAGCTTATAAATGATTTCAATGAGCAGGGCAAAATGATAGCAACTATCTGTGTTGCCGCCCTTGCACTCGGCAACTGCGGTCTGCTCAAAGGCAAGCGTGCCACGACCTATCACCTCGGCGACGGACGCAGACAAAGACAGCTTGCACAGTACGGCGCAGTAGTCGTCAATGAGCCTGTCGTCAGAACAGATAATATCATAACCTCATACTGTCCGCAGACAGGACCCGCAGTCGCATTCATGCTGCTTGAAGAGCTTGTCGGGACTGAAAAGATGCAGCAGACCAAAACAGCTATGGGCTTCTGACAAAGCACGAAGCTTTCAAAAAAGCAAACCAAAGGAGGAAAACGAAATGCCCGAGCAGGCAAGACGTGGCTTCGTGCCCACCGATAAGCGTGATTTCGGCGAAAAGGCGCTGCCCACGCTCAGAAAAGCCGCACAGGAGATATATTATCTTATCGATCGGGGCTACCCCGTAACAAGCACCACAAGATTTGTCGGCGACCGCTACCAGCTCTCCGAGCGTCAGCGCCTTGCACTTGCACGCACCATCTCGCCGCAAAGCAGCATACTTTCCCGCAGTAGCCGACAGGTGCAGAGCATAAGCGGCGAGACTATTTACATCGACGGGTTCAATGTGCTTATCGGGCTTGAGATAGCCTTTTCCGATTCTATGCTGTTTAAGTGTATGGACTCAACGATAAGGGACCTCGGCGGACTGCACGGAACATACAGACTGATACCGCAGACCGACCTTGCAGTAAAAGCTCTGCTGCGCTCGCTTGATGATCTGAAACCAAGCAGGGCAGTCATCTATCTTGATAAGCCCGTTTCCAATTCGGGCAGACTTCGCCAGCGTATTTTTGAGATCTCGCAGCAGGAGACGATAAGCTTTGAACTTGATGTCTTCATCGAGGAACAGGTGGACAGCATACTCAAAACAAAACCGCTTATAGCATCAGCCGATGCCATAATCCTTGACGAATGCCAAAACTGGTTCAACCTTGCAAAGTATATAGTCGAAAAGCAGATAGGTCAGTATGATTATGTGGATATTATCCCGCATGGAACCGATTGAGCCGCTGGGGGAAAACTATTCCCAAGAGAATAACCACAGACGTTCAACAGGTTTATCACGGCACATATCTTGAAAGAATTTTTCTCCTCCCACTTGACAAATCGGAAAATAGCGTGTATACTTGTCACATATTCTATGAAAGGATGGTGAACACCATGACAAATTACAAATTTTCAAAACAGATGCCACAAACGAATATCGACCAATTTAAGCATGGAGTTTGCCCGAAAAGCTCAGTTATGTGCTGACGCTTTGCGTACCTGAAAAAGATCTTGCACTCCCTGTGGAGTGCTTTTTTTATTTTCAAGATCGCGCACGGGCAGACCAAAAAGAAAGGAAAACACTATGATCGCATTAAACGGAAAGTACAATTCGGCAAAGGTCTTCACCGATGTCATCGATCAGGTCGCCGTGTCGCAGATAATCGAGCTTTGCAATCAGCCGATGAGCGAGGGCGCAAGCATACGTATCATGCCCGATGTCCACGCAGGCGCAGGCTGTACTATCGGCACAACGATGACAATAACCGATAAGGTCGTTCCCAACCTCGTGGGAGTTGACATCGGCTGCGGAATGGAGACCGTAAAGCTGAAAGAAACACATATCGAGCTGCAAAAGCTTGATAAACTCATCTATGAAAAGATACCCTCAGGCTTTGCCGTCCGCTCGAAGCCGCACAGATATGCAGAAAAAACAGACCTGCATGAGCTTTATTGCTTCGATAAGATAAACGCCGACAGAGCGCTTGCAAGCATAGGCACTCTCGGCGGAGGCAACCACTTTATCGAAGCGGATAGGGGCGAGGACGGCAGCATCTACATCGTTATCCATTCAGGTTCAAGACACCTCGGCGTAGAAACTGCAAAATACTATCAGAACGAGGCTTACAGACGCCTCAATAAAAGTTCCGATAAGGAAATAGGGGAGCTTATCGAGCGCCTCAAAGCCGAGGGAAAGCAGAAAAATATCCAGTCAGAGCTGCGAAAGCTCGAAAACACAAAAACGACCGGCGTTCCAAAGCAGCTCGCATACTGCGAGGGAGAGCTGTTCGAGCAGTATATCCACGATATGAAAATTGTCCAGCAGTTCGCAATGCTCAACCGTCAGGCGATGATGGACGAGATCATCAAGGGTATGCACCTGCACGTCACCGAGCAGTTCACGACGATCCATAACTATATCGACACCGACGAAATGATACTGCGAAAGGGCGCTGTCTCAGCGAAAGCAGGCGAAAAGCTGCTTATCCCCATCAATATGCGTGACGGCAGCCTTATCTGCATCGGCAAGGGAAATCCCGACTGGAACTGCTCCGCACCTCACGGCGCAGGCAGACTGTATTCACGTTCCCAGGCAAAGCAGTCTTTCACCGTCAGCGAGTTCAAAAAGCAGATGCAGGGCATCTATACCACGTCTGTCAGCGCCCAGACTCTCGACGAGTGCCCTATGGCGTATAAGTCGCTTGACGACATCGCAGGCAACATCGCAGATACCGTAGATATTATCGAGGTCATCAAGCCTATCTACAACTTCAAGGCGGGTGAGGAATGATGACGCAGATATGCGTTATGGACAGCACCCATGAAAAGTGGGAGAGCGCTGCGGCGTTTGCAGAAAACTGCTCGTGGGGAGCGGGAAAGACGCTGGCGCGCCTTATGCGCAGCGGTGAGTTCAATCCTTGGGAAAGGGCCTTCGCCGCCTTTGAAAATGAAAGCTTTGCAGGATTTTGCACGCTGACAGAAAAGGACGAGCTTGACCCGAAATATCCCCATACGCCGCTTATCGGCTTTGTGTTCGTAGAAAAGCAGTACAGAGGGCACAGGCTCTCGCAGAGGCTGATCGAAAAAGCCATTGAATATGCTGCCTCCTGCGGATACGATAAGGTGTATTTAATGAGCGGCGAAAAAGGACTTTACGAAAAATACGGTTTCAGATATATCGGAGATTTTGATTCGATATACGGCGGTGCAGATGGGCTTTTCTGCATAAGCGTTTTAGGCGGTGATGGCTTATGACAAAGTTTATCCCTTATGAAAAGCGCAGCAAGAAAGAGCGCAGAAAGATAGACCTTATAATGCGGCGTGACTGGAACGGAGTCGACCCTTCTACAAAGACTATCCCAGGCAAAAAGAACGTCCACGTCCGCAAACCCAAGCACCCGACCGATCATAACGAGAATTGAGGAGATGATGCTGAAATGAACTACTATATAGCCGATATGCATATCGAACATAAGAATGTGCTGCGGCACGACGGCAGACCGTTTGAGAACACCGAGCAGATGAATGCGGAGCTTATCCGCCGCTGGAACGACAGAGTGTCCTTCAGCGACCACGTGTATATCCTCGGTGACTTTGCGTGGAAAAACTCGATCGGACTGCAGGTGCTCATGCAGCTCAAGGGCAGAAAGTTCCTTGTCCTTGGCAACCATGATAAGCCGACAGAGGAAATGAAGTCATACTTCGGCTGGATAAAGGACTATGCCGTTATAGACGACAACGATACAACTGTCGTGCTGTGCCACTATCCTATTGCGCATTGGTATGATCAGTACAGAGGCGCAGTCCACCTTTACGGGCATATCCACAACACGAAGGACCATACAGCTTTTGAAAAGTATCGAAACATCTGTAAAGAGCTTGAGATACCATTTGAGTGCTATAATGTCGGCTGTATGATGCCGTATATGGATTACACCCCAAGGACCCTTGACGAGATAAGAAACGGATATACTGTCTGAAAAACATACAGCCTGACAAGGTTTTGATCTAACCGTGTCAGGCTGTTTTTGTTTTATCATCTCGGATCATACCCGACCACTCTTACCGTGTATGTATCCATATCAAGCTCGGTGTTCCAGGTTATCCAGTCTCC
Organism: uncultured Clostridia bacterium; assembly: GCA_947307175.1. Classification (GTDB taxonomy): domain Bacteria; phylum Bacillota; class Clostridia; order Oscillospirales; family Ruminococcaceae; genus Hominimerdicola. Next base: position 16,299 of record CAMZIK010000020.1, on the reverse strand, counting down.
GCAGACAATCTCTTCTCCTATCGCCTGCAGTCTCAGACAGGCGATGTTGTTCTCGCTGCACCGTATCCCGCCGCATATGCGGTATTTGCAGTTGTTGAAACCGTACAGGCTCTCAAATTCATCAGAGTATCTGTTCCTGTTCACAGATATGACCTTGTCAAATCTGCACGGGTCGTCAAACGTCCTGACAAGTTCAAGTTCTGTGTTGTAAATGCGCAGCCCGCAGCAGCCGCCATTTTCGCTTTGATAACTTACGCCGACTATCAGCTGCCTTTTCGGCGGATAGTATGTCGCAGCATAAGCAGGGTAGTCGGTTTTTATTTCACGCCCCAAAAACACCACCCTCTGCTGCTGAGAGTAAAACTCATAGATGACATTTTTATCAAAGTCATACAGCGTGTCCTTTTCGTCAGGCGTGTTCGCATCGGTTTCGATCCATACAAAACGCTCGTTGTATATCCGTGCGATAAAAACATTTTCCGCCCTGATGATAAGCTCTTTATCCTCGCCCGTCACCCTGACCTCACCGTTTTCATTGTCAATGATGATCTCTGCCATTATCCTGTCTCCTGCCTGCTGATCATGTTTCCGAAATAGGTTATGTCATCGTGAAAGTCATAATACTGTTCCATTATAAGATGCCGCACTCCCTGCCTGTCCGTGTGTATCAGAAAGCTCGTGCCCACATCGCCCTGCATCGACCAGTTGAAATCCTTCCAGCCATCCTCATCGTAGTTCATATAGTTATCTGCGTGAGGTGACGGATATCCGCAGAAATCTTCAAGAGCCATTTCTGTTTCAAAAGGCGAAAACCTTTCGTGAAGCTGCGCAAACCCGATAACATCAAGCACCGTCACCTCGACCCATGCCGAAAACGCAGTCGCCGTTATCACCCTGTCAAGCCTGCACCGTACTATCGCACAGCTGCGGTATATCTCATCGCTCGGCTCATCAGACATGTAAAGCTTCGGCGAAAGATACTGCATATAAAACTCGCTGCCCAGCTCCTGCCTGAATGCCATACATACCCGCAGCCTGTGGTTTTCGTTTCTTTTCGGAGTCTCACCGAGCCGTTCAAATCTCTGCTCGTCAAGCGCAGGCAAAAGCGCATCAGGCGCAAGCCATTCTATCCTCTCGCAGCTGTACGCCCAGCCCGCATAGCCCTTCGGTATGTTCGTTTTCATGTCGGTCTGCTGTAAGCAGCTGCTGCACCTGAACTGTATAAGTCCGTTCCCGAAATTTCCGCCAGGCAAAGCCTTCTGCAAATATACGAACCTCAGGTCCTTGTCAACGCTTTTCTGCCTGAATTCGCAGTATCCGAGGGAGCGGTAAAGCTTGATGTTGTTGGTGCTTTTCGTGCTTGTGAAAAGCTCAAGCCAGCGGTTCGGAAAGCGCCTCTCTATCTCTTTCAGAAGCTGTTTGCCGTAGCCTCTGCGCCGATAGTCAGGGTGTACCATCAGCTTGCCGATGTAGACCGTTCCGTCCTTTTCCTGCACTCTCACCGAGCCTATTATTTTCCCGTCCTCACCGACCATTTTGAGTATCAGACCGCCTTCAAATTCTTCCCTTATCTCATCGAGCGTCTGCTTCAGCGGCGGTATGTCCTGCGTGCCGAACAGCGCAGCCTCGCTCTGATACGCAAGATATTGCAGCTGCAATATCTGTTCAAGGTCGTCACGCCCTGCATCAGTTATCTTTACGTTCATCTTATCGCCCCCTTTTTAGCTATTGTAGCAAAACACCGCCCGAATGTCAAGAAATCAATGTGCCGCCGAAAGCTGATCTCCCTGCTTGATTTGCAGCCTGAAATGTGCTATACTTGTTCAGTACGCAAAACACAGATCATTTATATTCCGTCTCAAAAACAGGAGTGTTAGAATGAAAAATCTCAAAAGGGAGGCGGCAGTCTTTGCAGGCGCACTGCTTTGCTGCTTTTTATGGGGCAGCGCTTTCCCGGGTATAAAAATAGGCTATCGTCTGTGGGATATATCAGGCGATGATACCTGGCGCATCATGCGCTTTGCAGGCGTGAGGTTCTTTATCGCAGGATTGCTTGTCATGCTGTTTGCAAGCGCAGCAAGAAAGAAAATACTGCTGCCGCATAAAAGCGAGCTGCCTAAAATAATGCTCCTGTCAGCCTTTCAGACGATAGGGCAGTACGTTTTCTTTTATCTCGGTCTCGCACATACAGGAGGTATCAATTCCGCCGTCATCGACTCGCTCACAGCTTTTTTTGCGATCCTTATCGCAGCGCTTTTTATGCGCACAGAAAAACTCACCGCACGCAAAATGCTGGGCTGCCTGCTCGGCTTTTCGGGCGTTGTGATAATAAATATCACGTCTCAGGGCTTTTCGCTCAATCCGCTCGGCGACGGTCTTATCGCACTTTCCGCCCTGTGCTACGGCGTGTCCTCAAACCTCATCAAGCGCTATTCTCAAAAGCACGATACCGTCATTTTCAGCGGCTGCCAGTTCATTTTCGGCGGCGCAGTAATGACGCTGATAGGGCAGTGCGGTCTGATGCTTTCAGGCAAAGGCAGCGCCGTGAACGCAGACGATCTGCCCAAGGCTGTGCTGATGCTGATTTATCTTGCTCTCGTGTCAAGCGTCGCATATACGCTGTGGGGGCTGCTGCTAAAGCACAGCGACGTTTCAAAAATATCCGTGTTCGGATTCATGACGCCCGTAACAGGCGTGATACTTTCAGCGCTGCTGCTTGACGAAGCAGGACAGCTCGGCATAAAGCATATCCTCGCCCTGCTGCTTATCGCTGCAGGCATAACCGTCGTCAATATCACCCCTGCACAAAAAAACGAATAGAAAAAACGTCCGCTCACATCTAAAGTGAACGGGCGCTGTTTTTTATGCGGTCAGATACGCTCGCCTATCTTTGCAACTACATCTTTTAATGTCGCCTCGTCCCGCTGTTCATCTCCCGTCATCAGCGAGTGATTTGCGCCTGCGTATTCATACAGCATAACATTTTTCTCCCTGCAAAGCCTCTCGATATTCTGCGTTGCAGCCCATTGGTCAGCTGTGCCGTGAAAAGCTGTACAGCCGTGTACATCATATTCAAACGTCTGCTCAAGCGGTGTCAGCAGAAAGCACTCCGCCCTGCCCCCGTGCCTTTCCCTGAACGCAAGACAGGCAGCCGTGCCGATGCTCTTGCCGATAAAGATGACCCTCTCGTACTGCGAAAAAAAGACATCTGCAAGCTGCTGCTCAGTCTGCTTTATCGCATGAACGATAGCCTCACGCATCTTTTCCTCGTTGCCCTTTGCACCCTCCGGGAAATCGGAATAAACAAGCGGCAAAACGGTATATTCTTTTTCTTCTGCCAGCTGTCCTGAAAGCTTCAGAAGCGGTTTCTGACAGTGATACCCTATCCCTGGAAACAGTACGCACAGTTTTTTGTCTGACACTTTCGATCGCCCCTTTTCAAGTGTAGTATACCACATTCCGAAGCGCATTTCAATAATAAATTGAACCGAGCCGATATTGAAAAACTTCGCCGTTTGTGCTACAATATATCAGAGGTGAGAACGGTGAACGAAATGATATCTTACCGCAGCGAACAGCTGGAGTTCGTTATCGTCAGAAACGGCATACTGTGTTTCGGCGAGCATAGTCATGCATCTGAATCGTTGTCAGTGCAATAGTAAGCGGCAATGCCTGCCTTTCGCTCAGCGCAAAAGAGTTCCCTCTCCGAAGCGGCTTAATTTTGTCACAAAAAACGGGAACGGCTCACTGCGAGCTGCTCCCGTTTGCTTTTTGTATTATCGCCCAAAGGTCTCATAAGCCCTTGTGCTTCTGCCTGTAATAATCCTCAGCGTCCTCGTAATCCCAGAAGTCATCGTAGTTGTCCTCGTAGAAGTCCTCAGGATCGTTGTAGTCGTAAACGTTGTACTTGTCTTTCTTGTTCGTCGTCTTTCTGCGTGTCGTTATCCTTTTAAATGTAGTTGTTTTCTTCGTGGTAGTCGTTTGAGGAGTTGTGGTCGTTGATGAATTTTGTGTGGTTGCACTTGTAGTTGTCGTAGTTGTATTGGCAGTTAATGCTTCAACTCTTTCTCTTGTTTCTTTATCGTATTTGTAAGTTCTGTACTCTGTTATGGTGCGTAATACACCTATCAGTATGAGACAAACGATCATTATGATCGCCCATATCTTCAATGCTCCCCAGTTCACAACTATCCGTGGGTAGTGCTGTTGCTCCTGCTCCTTCATTTCCTGCTCTTTTTTCTGCTGCGCTTCAAGCCTTTCCCTTTGCTGAGCCTGATTTCTTCTTGCGACCTCGAACTCGTAGCTGATTCTCGCCAAATCAGCTTTCATTTTCTCGATCTTTCTATACCATTCTGTCAGAGCTTCTTTTTTGTCCTTTTCATCTACGCTCTGCGCTATCTGCTTTATCCTTACTTCACGGTATTCGGGATACTTCTGCAGCATATCATAGTCGTCACGGATGTCGAGGTAGCTGAAAAAGCTGCCGTCAAATCTTCTTCTTATTTTAGCCTGACTGTTCCCGCTGAGTCTGTCCCTGCTGCTGTCAGCATCATCTGTAAAAGACAATTCCTCCGACTCATCATCTGAGTCGTCATCATCATAATCATACTCATCATCGTCGTCCCAGTCATCATCAGACTCATCGTCGTCGTCCTCGCTCAGTTCAGCCTGCTTTTTCTCATACTCGGCTCTGTCAATTTCCGCCTGCATTATCGCAAGCCTTCTCTCGAACTCTTCACCCTGCGTATCATCGGGTGTTTTGTTATCAAAAAGAGTCCTGACCCTTATAACATCGTACATATTCTTATGAAACAGGTTTCTGTCCTTAGGTGATTTGTTATCCATAAAAACACCTCCCGCCCGATACAGTTCTTTTCTTCCACTATCGTTATAACATATATTTTCAGTTTTGTCAGCCCTTTTTTTGGACTGTAAAGTAAAAATTTGCCTTGACTTTCAGGAAATTTTCTGTTATGATTTAATTGTCGGAAGACACCTATACAGAGTGCGTGAGGGACAAGCCCTGTGACCGCACAGCAACCTGCCGAAAAAATATCGGTAAGGTGCTAATGCTTGACCGATAGGTTCATACTTTTTCTGAGTGTTCCTGTCGGTGACGATGGGTTCTTTTTTTGCACCTTTGCGCTCTGTAAATAATCTTTACGGAGGTATCACTATGAACGACAAAAGAACGCTTGAAAACCTGAGAAACAAGTTTGAAGGACACATCTATCTGCGCTTCCACAGCAAAGAAGATTACGAGGACTGCCTTGCGAGAGCAGAAAGCGAGGGCTTCCGCTTCGGCGAACACCAGCCGACTGAGTACATCAGCGAATGGCGTGATATGCTCTCCCTGTGCGAAAACAAGCAGCTCTGTTTCTGTAACACCTTCAGCCGTATGGCTTACGCCTGTAATCAGCCCAACGTCCACCGCATCGACTATGCAAAGTATATAAGCGGTGAGGAATATGTGATCTGACCAAAGCTCTCAGATCGCATAGCTCTATAACTACATGATCGGAGCCGACGCTTTCATGCGTCGGCTCTGTTCGTTTCCAAAAAGAAAAACAGCATCTATGTTCCGCTTGAACTTTTTTGCAGTTTGTGGTAGAATAATGTCAGAAAAGGTTTTTTAAAGGAGGACTGAAAATGCTATCACTTCTTATCTCCTTAGCCGTGCTTGTCATAGGCTATATCATTTACGGCAGGATCACCGAGAAGATATTCGCTCCCGATGACAGACAAACGCCTGCCGTCGCAATAAATGACGGCGTCGACTGCGTGCCGATGAAGCCGTGGAAAGCTTTTCTGGTCCAGCTCCTGAACATAGCAGGCACAGGTCCTATCTTCGGCGCACTTATGGGTGCAGTGTTCGGTCCCGTCGTGTTTCTCTGGATAGTTTTCGGCTCCATACTCGGCGGCGCAGTGCATGACTATATGAGCGGTATGATAAGCTCACGCCATAAGGGCGCATCTATCGCCGAGCTTTCGGGAACTTATCTTGGCAAGGTCGCCAAGTGGGTGATGAGAGTCTTCTCAGTCGTGCTGCTGGTGCTGTGCGGAACTGTCTTTGTCACAAGTCCCGCAGGGCTTCTGGATAAGCTCACGCCCGACTGGATGAACGGAACGCTCTGGGCAGTCGTGATTCTTGCGTATTACCTGCTTGCAACGCTTCTCCCTATCGATAAGCTTATCGGCAGACTCTACCCTGTCTTCGGAGTGCTGCTCATCGTTATGGCTGCAGCCGTTATAGGCGGGATACTGTTTTCAGGCGATTATACCATACCCGAAATATCACTTGAAAACCTTCACCCAAACGGCACACCTATCTGGCCGTATATGTTCATAACCGTTGCCTGCGGTGCTATCTCAGGCTTTCATGCGACCCAGTCCCCTATGATAGCCAAGTGCATCACGACCGAGAAAGTCGGCAGGAAAGTCTTTTACGGCGCAATGATCTCCGAATCGGTCATAGCCCTTGTCTGGGCTGCAGCTGGCGTTTCATTCTACGGAACGACCCAGCTCCTCAATGAAGCCCTTGCAAAAGGCGCTTCAAATGTGGTCTACGACATCTCCAAAGGCGTCCTCGGAGTTTTCGGAGGCGTGCTTGCCGTCGCAGGCGTAGTCATCTGCCCCATAACCTCAGGAGATACCGCCTTCAGAAGCGCAAGGCTGATCCTTGCCGAAACATTCCGCATGGATCAGAAAAAGATAAAAAACCGCCTGCTGATAACGCTGCCTCTGCTCTGTGCAGGCGGACTGCTGACCTGGTTCGCACTTGCATATAATAACGGCTTCCAGATAGTTTGGCGCTATTTCTCCTGGAGCAATCAGACTCTTGCAATGGTCGCTCTCTGGGTAGCAACAGCCTACCTGATGAAGAATGGGAAGTACCGCTTCGGCTCGCTGCTGACAGCCATACCTGCCGCCTTTATGACCGCAGTTAGCGTGACATATATCCTCACCGCCGATGAAGGCTTCCGCCTTGGCACAAGCGTGTCATATATCGCAGGAGCAGCTTCGGCTGCGGTGCTGTTCGCAGTTTATCTGGTATTTCTGATACGCCGCCTGCAGCATAAGCGACCTTCCGCCCCTTAAATGACCGCCTGCTGCCTTACGCAAAAGCAAGAAAAGATCAGTGCCTGCCTTGAAGAAAGGATTGACAAATATGGGGCTTGCGTGTATAATAAAAGCAGTTGATAATAGAAGAAAGCAGGTGCAGTAATGCGTCGTACAGAAAGAAAAGCTCCATGCAAGGTTTGAGGACACTGCATGGAGGGACAGCCTCTGAAGGCTGATGTCCTCGGACTTTGCATTTTTGGTATAAATATTATCAAAGGAGCAAAGTCAAATGAAAAATTTAAAAACATATATCCTGCTGTGGTCTACACAGTCTCTATCCGCACTCGGCAGCGGTATGACCAGCTATGCGCTCATACTCTGGCTGTATCTCGACAGCGGCTCAGCGCTTAAAACAGCTCTGCTGTCCGTCTGCTCATATGCACCCTATGTCGCTGTGAGCATTTTTGCAGGCTCGCTGACCGATAGATTGAATAAAAAGAAAACAATGCTTGTCTGCGACCTTATCGCAGCACTGGGAACTGTCGCAGTCCTGCTGCTGATAAAAACAGACAGCCTGCAAACATGGCATCTTTATGTGATAAACGCCGTGAACGGTCTGATGAATACCGTTCAGCAGCCCGCAGGCGAAGTCGCCGCAACGATGCTGATACCCAAAAAGTATTATCAGAAAACCAGCGGTATGCGCTCGTTCTCACAGTCGCTCAACAGTATCCTTACCCCAGTTATAGCAACAGCTCTGTTCTCGTTTTCGGGGATAGATACTGTAATAGCTGTTGACCTCGTGACGTTTGGCATAGCATTTTTGTCACTCGCATTTTTCATAAAGATACCCGAACCCAAAAGACCCGAAAAACAAAAGGAAAGCATCTGGGCAGCATCAAAGTCAGGACTCAGATGGCTGAAAAACCATCGGCTTATCCTTGACCTCATACTCTTTTTGTCCTGTATAAATTTTGTTGCGTCGACCAACCGTGCCGTGCTTCCCGCAATGGTACTCCCAAAGGATAACGGCGGCGAAACGGTCCTGGGCATAGTCAATACCTGCGTGGGCGTGGCTACGCTTGTGGGCAGCATCATCGCAGCGTTTATGCCCGCACCGAAAAACAGAGTGAAAGCGATATGCGCTGCACTGTTCATCTCGATGAGTACCGAGAATTTCCTGCTCGCCCTTGGCGGCACACCGCTTCTGTGGTATGCAGGCGCAGTCCTTGGCTGGATAATGATACCCTTTATGGGCGCAAACCTCGACGTCATCTTCCGAAACGAGATACCTGCGGATATGCAGGGCAGGGTCTATGCCTGCCGTAATACCCTGCAGTTTTTCACCATACCCATAGGCTATTTCCTCGGCGGACTGCTTACAGACAATGTGTTTGAGCCGTTTGCACAGAGCAGCAGCTCAGCACTTTTGAAAACGATGTTCGGAGAGGGCAAAGGCTCAGGCGCAGCTATGATGTTCTTTTTCATGGGCGTGGCAGGAGTTGCGGTCTGTATAATATTCTCGCTCGTTTTGCGAAAGTATAAATGGGCGCAAAATAATGAATAACTGTATCGGCATACCTTCATTGTGTGGGTGTGCCGATTTTTTGCAGCATGATGACAGACCCGAAAAAAACAGCCCCGGTTCATTCGCCCGAAGCTGTTTTGTTGTTTTCGCTTTGCTTTTATTATTTTGTTCCCGTAATCTCCTGTCCGTTTACATAAAGCTTGTATCCGTTTGAGATTATGCTTGAAGCATCACCGTCAAAGCTGGTGATGTAGGTGTCAGCCGTGAGTGTCCATGTGCTTGTGCTGTCAAGCTTTACGTTGACCGTTCCGACCTCTGTGGAAACGCTGTCGCCGCTTGCGTTGGAGATCTTTCCGTTTACGCAGCCGTTGAAGGTCGAGCCTTCCGTCAGATTGAGCGTGAGCGTTGAGTTGTCGCCAACAAGTATCGTACCCTCAAGCTTCTGATTTGAAGCGTTGAGCGTAGCCGTGTTGTTTCCGCCGTTCCAGCCGTCATCACATACCGAGATAAGAACCTTCTCGCTGTCTTCATTTGTGATGTTTACGCCGCTGAGATTAATTATCGCATTTGTGTTTGTAACGTGGAAAACATGACCGTTCTTGCTGGTCAGCGAGCCGCCTTTCATCGTGAACGAAGAAGTACCGCTTGCCGCATCGCCCGACATCGACTGGTATATCATTATCGTGTCAAGGAACTTTGCGTTGCCGTTGCACTTTGTGTTGTTCGCAGTCAGGTTACAGTTGTTGAGCGTGATGCTGTTGAGTCCTTCAATGCAAACGCCTTCCGAAAGATTTGAAACCAGCGTCGCATTCTCGCAGGTAATGTCAGCCGTTGAGTATATCGCAGGTGAACCCAGTCCGTTTGAAGTGTATGTTCCGCCGTTCACCGATACCGTTCCGCCGCCTCTGTCTGTCCTTATCGCCGCAGACGATCTGCCGCTTGTCGTAACCGTCAGATTTTCAGCCTTTGTGATGCCGCCGCCAGTCGTCATTATTCCGCCCGAGCCGTCGCCTGTCGTGGTTATCATGGTGTTCTTGATTATAACAGTCGTTCCGTCGCCCTCTGCACCGTTCTTTCCGCCGTTTCCGCCATAGCAGAAAACACCGTTTGCGCCCGAAGCATCAGAGGTTATCGTTCCGCCCGAAATTGTAGTAGTCGAGCCGCCCTTTACAAGCAGCGCTGCGTTCTGTCCGTAGAAATTGCAGTTGTCTCCGCCGTCCGAATCGCCCGATTTCTTTACCGTCGGGTCTGTGATAGCGACCTCGTCCGATGTGTTTATCATCAGAGCGCTCTTGTCAGCGCTTGAGCTTTCATATGTCTTGTTGTCGTCTCTTTGCGCCTCGGTTATCTCTACCTCCGCATCGTAAACGACCTCGCTCTGATTTCCTCCCGGACCGCCTCCAGGATTGTCGCCTCCCGGTCCTCCGCCTCCGTCAGGCGGCGCATCGGGTCTGCTGCCGTCAGGCTTGTCTGGAGCATCGCCCTTACCGCTGTCAGCCGAGCTTTCCGAAGAGCTTTCCGAAGCCGAGCTGCTTGCCGAGCTTGATGAACCTGAAGAAGTATCTGCCGTGCTTGACGAATCAGAGCAAGCGGCCATTGAAACTGCAAGAATTATCGCAACTGCCATACAAAGAATTTTTTTCATATCCGTTTCCTCCTTTATATTATGTGTTCTGTCCTTTGCTTTGACCTTATTATATTACACGATATTTAAATTTACTTTAAGCAGTATTAATCTTTTTGATCCATGTCGATTTCCGCTTCAAATCCTCAGTCATAAGCTTTCCCGTGTGCCTTGTGCTTCTTTGCAAAGCAGAATAATAAAGAACAACAATTATAATAATATAATGCTCTTGAAAATGACGGAAAAATGATGTATAATTAAGTAAATGAACGACTATTGCTGTTTCTTTTTGAAAAGCACGGAAAGGAAGTGGACCGATGAGAATAACATATTCGCTGATGTTTATTGCGCTTATCCTTGCTCTGTCTGTCTGCACGATCCTTGCAAAGCGTTCTACCCGTCCATGCCGCAGAGCTGTTATGTGGCTGGAGATCTCGCTGATATTTCCGCTTATAGGCAGCCTTATAACGCTTCTGGTCGAAAACAGAACAGTTTCTCTTGTCGGTCACTATATCCACCATATCGGTATAGATATATTGATGATCTCGCTTGTATACTTCACCAACCAGTATTGCCGAGGCGTAGGCGACGGAACACGAAAGCCGACCATTATGTATCTGATCCTCACAGCTGATATAGTTCAGCTTATGCTCAATCCGTTTTTCGGGCACGCCTTTGGTGTCGAAGCGGTAACGACCGAGGGAATGATCTATTATAAGACCGTGCCGCATTTCGGTCAGACTATCCACCGTATCGTTGACTTTTTCATTTTTGCCTGTGCGCTTCTGATGTATATCCTCATCGCAAAAATGACCCCGAAGGTTTACAGGGAACGCTTTACGGTAATTATCGGATCTCTGATCGCAGTTGCATTGTTCCAGTCCTATTTCATCTTCTCGGAATCTTCCTATACCTACGACCGTTCTGTGATAGGCTACGGTCTTTCAGGGCTGGTAATGTACTACTTTGCCATCGTCTACCGACCGCTGAAACTGCTCGATTCGATGCTTTCAAATATAATCTCCGACCTGTCAGATGCTTTCTATGTATTCGACCCAAGCGGCAAATGTATCTGGGCTAACGACCAGGGCTGTAAGCTTTTGGGCTTCAGCGGAAAGAACTATGAGGAGATCACCGATAAGCTTGTCCAGCTGTTCGGAGACTATAACGCTCCTGCGGAACAGTTCCTGAAGAGAGCTGTCGGAGAAGGAGAAAACCTGCGCTTCTACTCGCTGGAAGATAAGCTCGTTAAAGACCGGAACGGTCAGCCCAACGGCTCATATCTGCGTATACAGGATGTGACCGAGGAAGAGCTTGAGATCAAAGTCCGTGATGAGCAGATCGGTCAGATCAGCCAGGAGGCTTATAAAGATGCGCTTACAGGCGTAGGAAATAAGGCTGCCTATAATAACAAAGTCATCGAGCTTAATACACAGATTGCTGACGGTCTCAAGGATTTTGCTGTCGTTATGACTGATATGAATAACCTCAAGCAGATAAATGACCAGTACGGACATAAATCAGGAGACATCTATATCAAAGGCTGCTGCCATATGATCTGTGAGTCGTTCAAGCATTCTCCGATCTTCCGTATCGGCGGCGACGAGTTCGTCGTTATCCTTCAGGGGTATGACTACGATAACAGACAGGAGCTGGTAAAGTCGCTGAGAAACAGCTTTGAGAGTTCCTTTGCACTGCAGGATACAGACCCGTGGTGCCGCTATTCCGCAGCCGTAGGAATGGCTGAGCATGCCTCTGACGATAATTCCTTTGAGCTGGTGTTCAAGCGTGCCGATAAAGCCATGTATGAGGATAAGAATCAGTTCAAGGCAGCTCACGGTATAACCAGGTAAAACACTCAGACACCTTCGGAGGTGAGAGAATGTTTGAAAAGAAATATCATTATTACCTTGTGCGTTTCAATAACGGTAATGCCTCCTGGTACCGCAGTGAAAGTTCGCAGTATCGTGCAGGAATGAACGTTATCGTTCCCGTCTCGAATAACGGCATCTGGGGGATAGGTCTTATCGCCGAGGCTAAAAGCTTCGCCGCAGGTGCTGTCCCGTGCCCGCTGATAAAAACCAAAGGCATCGTCGATAAAGCAGGTCCGCTTTCACAGCATAAGGTAAACGCCCATAATGCAGAAATCCAAAAGAGCAAAAAACCTCCGCTTGATATTTCTGTCGCAGGCGTAAGGACACGCAAAGGCATCGTGACTTATATCACCTGTGAGCAGGAGCGTAAAATGATGCGTCAGTCTGCCTCAAAGCGCAGGGATAAGACCGTGATAATAGAAAACTATCCACCCGTTAAATTCGATGAGATACCCAAAGAGGCGCAAAAGCGGTTCAAACAGCAAGCGTTTGAGAGAGTCAATGACTTTATGGAGCTTATGGAAGACCTTGATGCCTATAACTGACCGCCGCCTTTAAAATCGCATAAAGAAACCAGAAAGCCCTGAGCATTTTCTGCTCAGAGCTTTTTTATCTGGAAGTTTCTGTTCAGCCTGTACTGTTGCAGATAGAGGAATACATATCCTCGGGTATCATCGGGGAGCATATGAGCGAAAGCAGCTCAGGGTCGATACTGCCTGCTTTGGCATACTGTTTTCCAGCCTGCTTGATAAGCTCAAGCCTCGGAGCAGTGACCTGTGCCGCTTCGGGTGCGTTGAACATCGGGCTTTCGGGCACGGTAATTATTGTTTTGTTGTTCGGGAACATCAGCCCGAACTGTGCCGCCGCAGGCTCAAAGTTTTGTTTGCTGTTAGGGAAACCACAGCCGCATATCATCAGGTATTTAAGGTGTGAATAATCCGCCTGTCCGACGTGCTGATACCTGTCGCCCGACTTTTTCATCGCCATGCTCGAAAGCGGCATCGTGCGGTCCATGAGCGCTTTCAGCGGTGCGGGCATACCGTAGCAGTAAAGCGGGAACGAGAACAAGAGCAGGTCGCTTGAAAGCATCTGTTCAAGTATACTCTTCATATCGTCGTCATAGATGCACGTTCCGCCGTTGCGTTTGCAGGTGAAGCAGCCTTTGCAATATTCGATATGCTTGTCGATGACATCAATGATGCTTATTTTCTGCGGCTCAGCCTCTTTCATTCCTTCAAGGAAGGCACGGGTAATGTGCATTGTGTCGCTGTTTTCTTTCTTTGGGCTTCCGTTTAAAACGAGTATCTTCATTTTGTCTCACTTTCTTTCTTTTTTCTGTATCAAGTATACCTTAACAATTATTAAACAGTCATTAAATCACGGCTTCAGATCCATATACATCAGCCCGTGATTTGTGCAGTACCATACCAGCCTGCCGTACCTGTACAGCGGCATCGTGATCTGTAAATTCCATTCGGGATACTGCCTGAACATCATCACATTGCTGTCAGACAGAAATGCCACAAATGAAATATAGTGCTGCTTTGTCATCTCATGCTCTGATGAGATGAACCATTCGCCGCCTATGTCCTCGACCTTCAGCTTTTCGTCGTCCTGCGCCTCTTTCGCTTCAAGCGCCGTCAGCTTCGTGCCGCAGCAGCTCACCGCCGCCTCCGAAGAAGCAGTTATAATGTTGCCGCATTTGGGGCATACATAGAATCTTATCTTTTTCATATCGCCTTTCTCCTTTTCGTTTTTGTCTATCTCTCCTGAAAGCAGGACCTCTATGTCCGTTCCGAAAACAGCTGCAAGCGCCGACAGCAGCGAAACATCAGGGCAGCCGTTCCCACGTTCCCATTTTGAAACTGCCTTGTCGCTGACATTTATGCGCCCTGCAAGCTCTTTCTGCGTAAGTCCCTGCTCAGTCCTCAATCTGCGTATCAGTTCGCCTGTTTTCACCTGATCCATACTTATCACCTCATATGAATTATACCCCAAAGTCTTTCCGCCGTCAATCCACGCTCCGTAGAGTCTTATGCAAAACAAAAAACACAGAGATAAACCTAAAGAGTTTCTCTGTGTTTTATTATATCATTTTGCCGCCGAGATAAGATCTTCGGTGTTGCGGTCAAGCTGTGAGATCGTCTTGATAATAAAATCATTCGGTTCAGTAAAACCGCCCAGTACCCACTTTGAAATTATCGCAAGACACCCTTGGGCACGGTAACAGCTCATGTATTCAAGCTCCTTGTCGTTTAAATCCGAGGTCTGCTTTTCTGTCTGCACCTGCCTGAAAATGCCTTCAATGATGTTGCTCAGTTTAGAGCGCAGCTGTCCCGTGGTGTTGGGGCTGAATATCATCTTGAAAATGACCCTGTTCTCTGAGATATATCCTATGATATGCGAGAAGAATTCTTCCGCAGGAAGCTGTTCGAGCTGTAAAACCAGAAGTCCCAGTTCTACGAGCGTTTCTTCCTCTATCTTGTCGTAAAGATCATAAACATCGAGAAAATGCTTGTAAAAGGTGACACGGTTCACCTCTGCCTTGTCGCTTATCTCCTGTACTGTGACCTTGTGCAGCTCCTTGTTGATAAGAAGCTCCGAAAGTGCGTTTATCAGAGCCTTTCTTGTCTTCAGGGAACGGCGGTCTACGGTTTTTTCGCCCAAATCGTCCACCTCGCATAATGATTGTCTGCTGATATTATACCATAATAAATATCGATTTGCAATACGCCCTAAAAATTTTTTTGACTTTATAACCAGTATTTGAGAGCTTGCGCTTTGCATCAATTTCAGGCGCTTGTGTAGTTTAAGCTACACTTTGCCCGCCATTTGTAGCTTAAACTACACATCGTCAGATCATTGTATATTGAAAATCCCGTAATTGCGTGGTATTATGTAATCACAGCAAGGGAAGACCTTAAAAAACATCAAAGGGGAAAATGATATGAAAAACACAAATGTAAAAGTAAAAACAAGCAGAAGATTCATCGCTTCCATATGCGCAATGGTCGCAGCAACCGCAATGGTAACAGGCATCGCCGCTTTTTCCGCATCAGCTTCCGATATACAGGACGCACCTGTAAAGCCGCTGGTAACAGCATCTGTAAAGGCTGATACAAACAAAGCAGCAGAAGTAAAGACTGCCGAAAAAGCTAATGAAAAAACAGTAGAAAAGAAAGCCGAAACGAAAAAAGAAAACAACAGCGCCGATGAGCAGTGCCAGCAGCCAAGAATGCTCGGTTTCAACTTTGAGGCAGTCAAGAGAAATTACGAGCTTTACGAGCAGGCTGAAAAGGCTAAGGAAGCAACACAAGAGGATCAGGTAAACGAATACGGCAAGCACCCTGGTGAGTGCGGTTACAGATACAACGAGAACGAAAATGCTGCAGCTGAGCAGCAGACACAGCAGGCTCCTGCAGAAAAGGAACAGCAAGCAACAGAAACAGATCATGTGAATGAAAACGGCAAACACCCAGATGAGTGCGGTTACGGATTCACAGGGAAAACTGAAAACACAGCTTTTCCATCAGGCATATACGTTGATGTGAACGGAACTAACGCCGAGATCGAGATAGCAACCTATGACGGAACTACCTGCTACTGCACCGTAACACTTCCAAACGGTATCAGCAAAAAAGTGATCTACGGCTTTATGGGAATTGCAAACGGAAACACCATGGAGTATACAGGCGGTACAAAGAACGAGCAGACTGTTGCAGAAAACGGCGCAGCAGCTGGAACAAAGCTCATCGACAAGAACCACTTCGGAACAGTCGTAAAGACCGATGCAGGTCTTCAGTGGCAGGACAATGACGGAAACGCATATGTTTTCGCAGTATAATGAATAATAACAACCAGCATAAACAAACACCTGAAAGGAGGAGACCAATATGAAAAAAGCATTTGTAGCAGCACTCGGGGCAGTTGCCGTATACGGCATTATCCGCAAGATCGTAAAGTAAAATAACTTAGCAGTATCACATTTCTTCCCCTATATATAGCCGTACAGAAATCAAAGCCTGTACGGCATTTCTTTTGCAGCAAAGTTTGTTAAGGCTCATTGACAAACATAATGCAGTAATATATAATATTTATAAAAAATATAATCCATTTTCTTTTGTGTCATTAATGCTATAAATCAGAATTTATAGGTGAGTAGCTGGGGGAAACCCTTTTGGAGAAGGGTTCTCCCCCAGACCCCCTTCCTA
>CAMZIK010000019.1 GCA_947307175.1 uncultured Clostridia bacterium | reverse complement strand
AAGAAGCATTGCCACGCATTCTTTCTTGTTGAACATAATTATTCACCCACCAATTTAAGTTTTATTTTTCAGCTTTTTTAGCTGTCCTTGTTGTTTTCTTTGCCGCAGTCTCAGCCTGCTTCACCTTCACGGAAGTTTTCTTTTCCGTGCTTTTTGCTTCTGCCTTGACAGCGGTTTTCTTTGCTGCTTTTTTCGGCTCTGCCTTTTTAGCGGCAGTCTTTCTTGCAGCTCTTTTCTTTTCCTTCTCGACCGTGAAATACATCACGCTGAAAGCTGGAATGTCGATGCAGATCGACTGCTCAAAGCCGTGCATTCCCTGATCCACGCTCTTGACAGTGCCGTTTGTCGCTGGCTTTCCGTCAGGCGTTGAGGAGTTGAACACCTCTGTGTACTTGCCCTTGTAAGGAACACCGAAGCAGTACGACTTTCTCTCGACGGGAACGAAATTGCAAACAGCGATTATCTCTCCGCCGTTCTTGTCAAAGCGCCTGAAAATAATGATGCTCTGACGGAAATCGTCGTTTGAGATCCAGCTGAAGCCTTCCCAGCTGAAATCTCTCTCCCACATCGCAGGAGTGTTCTTGTAGAAGTTGTTGAGGTTCTTTGTGAACTGCTGGAAGTCTCTGTGGTTCTCATATTCGTCAACGAGGAACCATTCCAGACCGTTCTCGTAGTCCCACTCTCTGAACTGAGCGAAATCAGCTCCCATGAACGTCAGCTTCTTGCCCGGATGAGCCATCATGTAAGCCATGAACAGCCTGCACTGATCGAACTTTCCGTTCACATCGCTGCCGTGCATCTTGTTTACCAGCGAAGCCTTTCCGTGAACCACCTCATCGTGCGAGATAGGCAGGATAAAGTTCTCGCTGAAAGCATAGAAGAAGGAGAATGTCAGCATATCGTGGTGGAACGATCTGTCTATCGGGTCGTACTGCATATACTTGAGCATATCGTTCATCCAGCCCATGTTCCACTTGAAGTTGAAGCCCAGACCTCCGTCCGAAACAGGCTTAGTCACCATCGGCCAAGCCGTCGATTCCTCAGCTATCATATAAGCATTCGGTATCCTTGAGAATACCGCAGCATTGAGCTTCTGCAGGAACTCGACTGCTTCGAGGTTATGGTTTCCGCCGTCCTTGTTCGGAGTCCATTCTCCGTCACGTCTGTCGTAGTCAAGATAAAGCATCGAAGCCACAGCGTCTACCCTGAGTCCGTCAACGTGATACTGCTCCAGCCAGTACAGTGCATTTGAAATCAGGAAGCTCCTTACCTCAGGTCTTCCGTAGTCGAACACTCTCGTGCCCCATGTCAAGTGATCTCTCTTTTTAGGGTCTGTATACTCATAAGCTGCGCCGCCGTCCCACTCGAAAAGTCCTGCCTCGTCTCTGGGGAAATGTGCAGGTACCCAGTCAAGTATAACGGCAATGCCTGCCTGGTGGAACTTGTCTATCATTCTCATGAACTCATGCGGTGTGCCGAAGCGTGAGGTCGGAGCGAAATATCCGATGTCCTGATAGCCCCACGAGCCGTCGAAAGGATGCTCGGCAAGCGGCATGAACTCGATGTGTGTATATCCCATTTCGTTCATATACGGGATAATTGAATCCGCAAATTTTGTGTAGGAGTAATACTTTCCGTCCGTGCAGGTCTTCCAGCTGTTGAGATGCACCTCATAGATGTTCATAGGAGCATTATAGATGTCCTTGGTCTTTTTCTCCTCCTGCCATTTTGTATCGCCCCAGTCGTAGCCGCCGATCTCATAGACCTTTGAGCCTGTATCGGGAGCGACCTCCATATGTGTGCCGTAAGGGTCGCATTTCATATGCTTTTTCCCGTCACAGCCGAATACGCAGTATTTATATGTATCGAATCTTTTGAGTCCCGGAACGAAAGTCTCCCAGATCTCCGTGTCGCCCATAAGCGTCATCGGGTTAGCGTTCTCGTCCCAGTTGTTGAAATCTCCCACGAGAGAAATTGCTTTAGCATGAGCCGCCCACACTCTGAAGAAGTAGCCCTGAAGACCCATCATATCTCCCTTGTGGCAGCCCAGGAACTTGTATGTTTCCAGGTTGGTGCCGTCATGGAAAAGATAGACAGGCAGCTCGTAATCCTTTGGTATATTATTTGCCATTTCTGACCTCCTGACAATGATGATTATTTTTTCAAGAAAGACTGTTCCCCGAAGGTACATTCTTCCTCAACATATATTTTAACCTTTTTTAATGAATAATGCAAGTATTTTAGTTAATGATTTCAGTTTCCTACATATTTCAAAGGTTCAGTTTGTACACATTGCACAAAAGTTTTTAGCATTTGAAGCTCCGAAAAGCTTTTTGTCTTAATAATATTAGCATTTTGTTCGTTTTTTTACTATTCTTACCAGTATTATCGTCATATCATCGGCAGGTTCTCCGCCGCACTTGTCCATACAAAATGCACCGAGCCTTGCACATATTTTTTCAAGCTCCATTCCCTTTGCCGAGAGTGCAGCGAGCTTTCTTGCAGCCTGTGGGTCCGTACCGTCCGATGCAAGCATTATAATGTCTCCGTCAAACAGCTTTATGTCGGCAGTGTCCGGTCTGCATTCGGGAAGGATACCAGCCGGGAAAGCGTCCGATGAGAAAACTTTCAGTCCGCCGTCACGGCACAGATAGCTCGCAGCTGCGCCCGATTTCATCAGACCTGCGCTCCCGCCGTAAAGGTCGAGCCTGAGAATATCCAGCGTAGCGAACGACTCCTCCCAGCCCTTTACCCTCATCATCGAGTTGACCATTTTCTGCGCAGTCGTCACCGACATTCCGCACCGTATCAGCCTTGAAACAAGACTCACCGAGAACACCGAGTCGAGCCTTGCTCTTTTGCCTGTCCCCATCCCGTCCGAAAGAATAATGTATTTTTCCGCAGCGCTCACATCGAAAATATCATATGTATCCCCCGAGTATTCGCTGCTGCGTGAGGCGCTGAACGCTGCCGTTTCCACCGTAAATGCAGGCGATTCGCAGAACGTCAGCCTCGTGAGACTGTCCGTTTTCACCGTGACGGGCAGCTCAAGGTCGCACCCTACCGCCGATGAGACCATCGAGGTCAGTTTCACCGCATCACCGCAGAACTCAGCCGTCAGATAAACGTCAACACGCTGGCACAGCTTGTCATCGACATAAACGCACACCTTGGAGTTAGGATAACCCAGAGCATCGAAACAGGCTCGCACCTGCGATGATAGCGCCGCATCAATGCTCCTTACCTGCCCGACCCTGAACGAAAGATCGCTGAGAATATCCTGCATCGAACCCAGCTGCTCACAAAGCAGATCTCTCATCTCAGAAATGCGCATATCGTTGGCTTTTTCGGCAACCATAAAAGAATAGGTACGGTTGAAAACTTCAGTCATGTAAGCGCTTCTTCGGCAAGAGGACAGCTGCGCCGAAACATCGTCCTCACTTATGCAGTTGTACTTAGCGCTGATGTGTCCGAGCTTTCCGAGCGACCACATAAGCTGCTGCCTGTTCTCAAAGCACTTGTTCCTGTGCGTGCAGCCCATGCAGGCAGCCTTTATCACCATATCGCAGATGTCGCTCCTGCGTGTTCTGCGCTTCATCGCCGCTGTCACCTGCGAAAGCTGACCTCTTATCTCCCCTATCGTTGACGAGGCAAATCCAAGCTTTGAAGATGTGGTCTGACTGACTATATCGACAGGGCTTTTAAAGCCGCTGATGCGCTTTGTCAGCTTCTTTACCGCAGGAAGCGGAACGCTTATGAACGCAAGACTGCCAAGGAGAATATCCGCAAACATCGGAAACGTGTCGGGTCCCGTCCCCACAGCAACAAGACTTATCAGCGAAACTCCGAGAAAAATAAGCACCGTCAGCGTTATCCCCACAGGATAGAAAACTCCGCAGATAAGCCCCGAAGTTGCCAGCAGCAGCGTGTTTTTCGCAAGCATCGGAGCGCTTATCAGCACTCCGCAGGTCGTCAGCGCCCCGACAACAGCTCCGCCCGTCTGATGATACCGCCGCACCGCCATCAGCATGCAGAAACAGCCTGCTGCCCTGCCTATGTTTATAACTCCCGTCGGCAGCGAGGTCAGCACCGAAATTGCCATGATATAGAGCATACCTATGTAAATGCCGTTCAGACCGCCAAGTTCAAAGCTCCCGCCCGAAGCTCTGCTCTGTATCACGTTCATCGCCGCAAACACCGTGCAGCCGCAAAGCAGAGCGCTGACCATTCTCATCGAGGTCGTAAAAGCATCAGCAGGCGAAGCAGCCGACATCACGCACCCGAAAAGTATAAGCACCGCACAGGTGACCAGAGAAGTCAGAAGCGGCTCGCTGCGCTTTGTAAAAACGCTCAGCCTGTCCTGCGGAAGAATACACCTCAGCCCTGCAATAACGAGCATTGCGCACAGAGGAACTATGCCTGCAGACAGATCTCCCATCACCGCATAGGAAAGCACCGTGCCTGCAAAAACAGGAATGATATTCTCACCGAAAACCGCCGCAAGCACAACGCCAAGCTGTGACGGGAAGCCGAGTATCTTTCCGAACCCCGAAACAAACCCCAGCATAAGCATGACCGCCGCTGTCAGCAGCCTTCGCTCCTGCGCCTCGAACCGCCTTTTTACCAAGTTTTTTATCTTTTCCATTCTATCACGACACCTTTCGTATTCCTTGATATTCACAGCCGTAAACATCATACAGCAAATGCCGTAAAAACGGTGTCGATTTAAGGCGTATAATAAATTGGTATTCTGCTGTCGGCAATATGCACATTCTGCCGCCTGAAAACTGTTCAGTCCGCCGAATTTCCGCCCACCTGCTTGACAAAATCGAACATATGTGCTAAACTAATTTCTAATCAGAACATACGTTCCGTGCAGACAGCTCGTCCTGCGGCAAGGCTTTTGGTCGGAAATTAAGAACGTGCTTCTCGTGACAGACAATAGCCACAAAATGCCGAAAAACAGGGCGTTCGTGTCGGACAAGTGCATTGAAAGGAATTCATTACAGGGCTTCACCTTCAAAAATAAAGTAAGTCCGGGCTGCCGAAAACTGTATTCTGAGCTTTAGCATTTTCCAGTTCTGATTTAGTCAGCCACAGTACAGTCTCCAACAGCGGTCAGTTTCGGTCAGCCGGGCACACGCAGAGCCCGATAACTCAAGGTCGTTATCTCAAAGGCGGCGATCGGGTGTGCCGGAGCATCTTGAAAACTGAATAAAAAGGCATAAAAAATGCAGGACCTGTGATCCTGCACCTTGATGTTCAAATCATTTTCCTGAGCTGCTCGCTGAAAGCTATAAGCTGCTGCATCGAAAGCTTTTCGGGGCGGACGGACGGTTCAAGACCTGCCTTTTCTATCGCCTCGGATACAGTCGCCTTGTCTATGCAAAGCGCCGAAGATACGGAGTTGCACAGCGTCTTTCTCCGCTGGGAGAACGCTCCCCTTGCGACCTTGAAAAAGAACGCTTCATCGCTGACTCCTTCAGGTGTCTTATCCCTCAGTTCAAACTGCACCACGCAGCTGTCAACATTCGGCGGCGGCATAAAGCTTCCTCGTGACACGTTGAAAAGCACTTTAGCTGTCGCAAAATAGTTTATCGCAACAGTAACAGCTCCCATTTCCCTTGTGCCCATTTTTGCGCAAAGCCTCGTTCCCGCCTCTTTCTGCACCATTACAGTTATGGTCTTTATCGGCAACCGCTGCTCCAGAAGCATCATTATAACAGGCGATGTTATGTAGTACGGAAGATTTGCGCAGACAGCAACTTCAAGCCCTGCAAACTCCGTTTCTATGAGCTTTGAAAGGTCAACCTTCATCACGTCATCGTTGATTATCTTAACGTTGTCGTACTCAGCAAGAGTCTCACGCAAAACAGGTATCAGCCTGTCGTCTATCTCGACAGCCACGACCTTGTCGGCTCTTTTGGCAAGTTCGTTTGTAAGCACACCTATGCCCGTTCCTATCTCCAGCACTCCGAAACCTTTTTTCGCATTTCCAAGCTCGGCGATTTTCGGGCAGACGGACGGATTTACAAGGAAATTCTGTCCCAGCGCTTTTGAAAAAGTAAAGCCGTGCCTTTCCATGACCGACTTTATCGTTCCGATGTTCCATAAGTTTTCCAAGCCGTTTTTCCTCCAAAGTTTAACTGATATGATTATATCATCACAAAAGCGCCATGTCAACAGCATTTTCCACGCTTATCCCGATTAAGCAGCATCTTTTCGGGCATAATATCAGGTACGGAAGGATATTTCCGTGGAAATAAGTGCGAAAGGAGAAAAGGCATGAAAAAGATAAAACCCGTTTATTCACCTCAGGACATTCCTCTTGGTCTTTCAATGGCAATGGCGCAGAATGCTATGGCTTTCGATGTCTTCGCAAAGCTCTCGCCCGTTCAGAAACAGCAGCTCATAAACGACAGCCATAACGCCCATTCACCACAGGAAATGCAGCAGCTCGTCAACAGGATGACTGACCCTGAAGGCAGTGATATTATGCAGCAAGGCTCCCAATTCTTGTGACCGAAAAGCAAGCAAAACACAAGCCGTGGTTAAAATTCACAATTATGTCGAAAGAAATTGACATAAATTTTATATGCACGGGTGTTGAAATTTCCGAGCAAATATTGTACAATTATATTGTGGTTTTCTTGCTGCGTGAAAGCAGCTTGGACGCAAAATCGGGTGCGGAGGGCTTTTCTATGAGAAAAAGCATTTCAAAATCTCCATACGCTATCGGCGGATACTGCTGTCACGGCGCTTACCGCTTTGCTTTTGCGCACACAAGTATGTCTGCACGCATACAGACAAATACAGGTAAAATATAACTGCAACGGTCAAGTTGCAGTTTTTTGTTTTTCGGAGGTAATGAAAATGAAAAAAGTTGCTGTTATCATGGGCTCGGACAGTGATCTGCCGGTAGTAAAAAAAGCTATCGCAGAGCTGAAAGCCTACGGAGTTCCTTACGAATGCCACGTTATGAGCGCTCACCGTTCGCCTGCGCTTGCAAGCGAATTTGCTGCAAATGCGAAAGCTAACGGCTTCGGCGTAATTATCTGCGCCGCAGGCATGGCTGCACACCTTGCAGGTGTCATCGCAGGACACAC
Source organism: uncultured Clostridia bacterium (assembly GCA_947307175.1). Classification (GTDB taxonomy): domain Bacteria; phylum Bacillota; class Clostridia; order Oscillospirales; family Ruminococcaceae; genus Hominimerdicola. The sequence goes on along the minus strand of CAMZIK010000019.1, from coordinate 29,925 downwards.
CACACTTCCAGTTATCGGTATCCCCTGCAAGTCGGCTGCACTTGACGGAATGGACGCACTTCTCGCTACGGTCATGATGCCGTCGGGAATACCTGTTGCAACTGTCGCTATCGACGGTGCAAAGAACGCTGCTATCCTTGCGATACAGATGCTTGCGCTTTCTGATGAAGGACTTGCACAAAAGCTTGAAAACGAGAAACAGAAGATGCTTGACGGCGTAAAGGCTAAGGACGCTGCTCTTCAGGAAACACTGAAAAACATCTGATGATGTTATCTTGGTCAAATTCATTTCAAAAAAGGTTCAGGTGATATACTATGGGTGGTTTTTTCGGAGCAGTTTCAGCTAACGACTGCATTCAGGATGTTTTTTTCGGAACTGATTATCATTCTCATCTCGGTACAAGACGAGGCGGTATGACCTCTTATTCCGCCGAGCTTGGTTTCCAGAGAAATATCCACAGCATTGAAAATTCTCCGTTTCGTACTAACTTTGAAAAAGATGTTGAAAGCATGCGTGGAAAGGTCTGCGTCGGCTGTATCAGTGATACTGACCCACAGCCTATCATGGTACGCTCAAAGCTGGGACTTTACGCTATTTGCTCGGTAGGAGTCATACATAACGCAGATGAGCTGTCCAACGAGCTTCTTCACAGCGGCTGTGCGAATTTTGAAACAATGAGCAGCGGTTCGATAAACGCAGCAGATCTTATCGGTGCGCTGATCGCACAGAAAGAAAATTTTGTTGAAGGCATCAGATATGCACAGAGCAAGATAAACGGAACAATGTCACTGGTGATAATGCTTGAGGATTCCGTTATCTGCGCAAGAGACAAGGCAGGCAAGCTGCCGATAATCATAGGAAAAAGATCTGACGGTTTCTGTTTCTCGTTTGAGGACTTCGCTTTCATGAAACTGGGCTATTCGACCTGTCACGAGATGAAAGCAGGTGAGATACTCAAGCTGAACAAAGACGGCTATGAGATACTTGCCGAGGGCACCGACAAAATGAGTATCTGTACATTTTTATGGACTTATTACGGTTACCCCAACGCTACATATGAGGGCAAGAACGTTGAGGTCATGAGGATCAAAAACGGCATGATAATGGCGGAAAACGACATCAAGAATGGCAGGCTGCCCGATGTTGACTACGTCTGCGGCGTTCCCGACTCAGGCACTCCGCATGCGATAGGCTATGCGAACCGAAGCGGCATACCGTTTGCAAGACCGTTCATCAAATACACTCCGACCTGGCCGAGAAGCTTTATGCCGACCAACCAGTCGATGAGAAACAAAGTCGCAAAGATGAAGCTGATACCTGTCCACGACCTTATCAAAGGCAAAAAGCTGCTGTTTGTCGATGACAGCATCGTAAGAGGAACACAGATGAGAGAAACTGTTGAGTTCCTTTACGAGAACGGCGCAAAGGAAGTTCATATGCGCTCTGCCTGTCCGCCGATAATGTATGGCTGCAAATACCTCAACTTCTCTCGCAGCAATTCGGAGCTTGAACTTATCGCAAGACAGATAATCGACGAGAACGAGGGCGTTGAGGGAGTTAAATACATCAGTGAGTACAGCGATTCCAACACCGAAAGAGGCAGGCTGCTCAGAGATGAGATATGCCGCAGACTTGAACTCACATCGCTTGAATTCCAGTCGCTCGAAGGCACTGTCAAAGCAGTGGAGCTTGAAGGCTGCAAGCTTTGCACATACTGCTGGAACGGAAAAGAAAATTGCAGTGAATGACCAAATATCATATACAACGAAAGGATAAGACATATGAACAATAACAGCTATTCAAACAGCTACAAGGACGCAGGAGTTGACGTTACGGCAGGATACAAGGCTGTCGAGCTTATGAAGCAGTATGTCGCAAGGACTGTCACAAAGGGAGTTCTCGACGGCATCGGCGGTTTCGGAGGTCTGTTCGAGCTTGACATCACAGGCATAAACAAGCCTGTTCTCGTTTCGGGAACTGACGGCGTTGGCACGAAGATAAAGATCGCTTTCCTGCTTGACAAGCACGACACTGTCGGCATCGACTGCGTAGCTATGTGCGTAAACGACATTATCTGCTGCGGAGCAAAGCCGCAGTTCTTCCTTGACTACATCGCCTGCGGAAAGAACTATCCCGAAAAGATAGCTCAGATCGTTTCCGGCATTGCAGAGGGCTGCGTTCAGGCTGGCTGCGCACTTATCGGCGGAGAAACAGCTGAACATCCGGGTCTTATGCCTGATGAGGACTACGACCTTGCAGGCTTCTCTGTCGGCGTTGTTGACAAGGACAAGATAATCGACCCGAGCAAGCAGAAAGAGGGCGACGTTATGATCGCCATAAAGTCAAGCGGTGTTCACTCAAACGGCTTCAGCCTTGTTAGAAAGGTTTTTGACGTGAGCGAAGAAAGCCTTGCAAAGACTTACGACGAGCTTGGCGGAAAGACTCTCGGTGAAGTTCTGCTGACTCCGACAAGAATTTACGTCAAGGCTATTATGAGCCTGCTTGACAAAGTAAACGTCAAGAGCATTTCCCACATCACAGGCGGCGGCTTCTACGAGAATATTCCACGTTCACTGCCAAAGGGTCTTTCGGCTAAGATCTCAAGAAAAGACGTTCAGGTGCTGCCTATCTTCGATCTTATCGCAAAGACAGGCAATATCCCCGAAAGAGATATGTTCAACACGTTCAACATGGGCGTTGGTATGACCGTAGTTGTCGACAAGGCTGACGCAGATAAGGCTGTTGAGGCTATCAAAGCCGCAGGCGAAGACGCTTATGTCCTCGGCGAGCTTATCAAAGCCGACTACGGCGTAGTTATCACCGAATAATTGAGGAGATACTTTCGGTGTTTTATTGGGGCAAACTCTTTTAGATGAAGCAGAAAATGCTGCGCATTTTCGAGAGTAACCGTGGCAACGGTTACTCTGTTGTCCCCCGAGGATATTCTTTGAATATCCTCGCAAGCGACCGCAAGGCCGCTTATCCCCCTTTCAGAAACCTTTTATTGCTTTTTCGCCATCGGGGTCAAAAGACCCCGATAACGAAAAAGTAGTGAGAGATCCCGAGAGAGTTCAGGAAAGATTCTTTTTCAAAAGGATCTACTCAACAAAGCACCGGAAGAATTTCCGCAGTCACGCAGCGGCAACAGCATCGGAGCTGTTTTGCCGGGTGGCTATAATAATGATTTAAGGAACTGAAAATATGAAAAACATAGTTGTACTCGTTTCGGGCGGCGGAACGAACTTACAGGCGCTCATCGACTCGCAGGACAGAGGCGAGATAAAAGGCGGAAAGATAACCTGCGTTATATCCTCAAAGGACGGAGCTTTTGCTCTGGAGCGTGCTAAAAAAGCAGATATACCGACGGTAGTTATACCACGAAAAGAATACTCAGACAGCAAGGCTTACAGCGAGGCTATCCTTGCGGAGCTCAACAGGCAGAAGGCTGATCTTGTGGTACTTGCGGGCTTTATGACTATCCTTGACGAATGTGTGACCAAGACGTACCCATACAGGATAATAAACGTTCACCCTGCGCTTATCCCGAGCTTCTGCGGAGAAGGTTTCTACGGGCTGAAAGTTCACGAAAAGGCGCTTGAATACGGTGTAAAGGTATCGGGTGCGACTGTGCATTTCGTAAACGAGCAGGCAGACGCAGGCGCAATAATCCTGCAGTTCCCTGTTGCAGTCAGAAATGATGACACTCCCGAAACGCTCCAGCGCAGGATAATGGAAAAAGCTGAATGGAAGATACTTCCCAGAGCTGTTTCGCTTTTCTGCGAGGACAGGATAGAGATAAAAGACGGCAAGGCATACGTCATAAGAGAAGACGACTAAGAGATAAAAAAACAAAAGACAGAAGATCAGGAGAGACAAAAATGATAAGATTAAGACCGTACAAGAAGTCAGACAGCGGGATAATAAGCAGCTGGCTGACAGACGAAAAAGGCTTTATGAAATGGTGTGCGGGAATGTACACATACCCGATGACACCGCAGCAGCTGAACGACAGATACGACGAATTCTGCAAGGACGAAAATGCGTGGTTCATGACGGCGCTGGACGAAAGCGGAAAAGTCTGCGGACACTTTATTTTCCGCAAAGCAGACTGTGAAAACAACAGCATACACATGGGCTTCATAATCATTTCGCCCGAAATGCGAGGCAAGGGCTACGGCAAGCAGATGCTCTCGCAGGCGCTGAGATATGCGTTTGAGATATTCGGCGCAAAGGTCGTTACGCTCGGAGTTTTTGCGAACAACGAAAGCGCACTGGGCTGCTACAAGGCAGCTGGCTTTATCCCGACGGACACCGAAAAGGATAGTTTTGAATTCGGCGGCGAAAAGTGGGACTGCATAAACATGAAAGCTGAAAGGGACTAATAGACTGTGGCAAGAATGATACTGATGCTTATAGCCTATATTGCGATATTCATTGGAGTTTACACACTTCTGGACTATCTGTATTCAAGATTCATCACAAGCAGTGAGTTCGAGTTCAGTATAGGCGCAAACCTTATCTTCCCAGGCACCCTTGCTCTTATGACAGGTCTGTTTATGTTTTGGCGCAAAAGAAAATAATGAAGAAAACGGAAAAATAACTTATAAGGAGAGATACCATGAAAACCATCGACATTTATGAGGCTTTAAAGGCTAACAGCTACCCCGGAAGAGGAATAATCATCGGAAAGAGCGCTGACGGAAAGAGCGCTGTTACGGCTTATTTCATCATGGGAAGAAGCGTGAACTCAAGAAACAGAGTTTTCACCGAAACTGAGGACGGAATAAAGACCGAGGCTGCCGATCCGAGCAAGCTGACAGATCCGCACCTTATCATCTACTCCCCTGTCAGAGTTCTGGGAAACAAGACTATCGTTACTAACGGCGACCAGACCGACACTATATATGAGCTTATGGACAAGCAGCAGACCTTTGAGCAGGCTCTGCGCACAAGGCTCTACGAGGACGATGCTCCGAACTACACTCCTCGTATCTCAGGCATTATGCACGTTGGAAACGGCGAATACAACTATGCTATGAACATCATCAAATCAGCAGACGGAAACCCTGACTGTGCTGAAAGATTTACTTTCACCTACACCAAGCCTCTGGACGGCGTGGGTCACTTTATCCACACATACATGGGCGACGGAAACCCGCTGCCGAGCTTTGAGGGCGAACCTGAAAAGATAGAGATACCAAACGACATCGATGCTTTCACAAACGATCTGTGGAACGCTCTGAACGAGGACAACAAGGTTTCGCTGTTTGTAAGATTCATTGATATTGAAAGCGGAAAGGCAACAACAAAGGTCGTAAACAAATACTCTAAATAACACGGAGGTTTGAGATGGCTACCGAAACACTTGCTTACAAAATGGGCGACCATGAGGCGTGGCGCACCGACTACAACGGTCATGAGATAAGGATAGTGAACAAGGGCAGGACAAGGCTCATCATTGACGGCGAGGAAGCTGCTGTCAAGACGGGAAGACTGCCTATCGCTACAAAGGTCACTCTTATCGGTACGATAAAGGACACGGGCGAGCTTGTCATCGCTACGCTCAACGGAAGCGTGAAAAACGAATACAAGGGCATGCGCACGGAGGTACACATCTATGTGGGCAGAGAGCTTCAGAGCGATTACGGCTTTGTAAATCCCGAAAATGTGTTCACTCACGTTGACGAGATCAGGACGATCCCGACAAAAGAAAAGAAAAAAAGAAAGATAAAAATAAGACCGAAAAAGCTTATGCTGAAACGGAAAAAGAAAAAAGAACAGGGGTAAAACTGTACAAAAAAATGTACAGTGGTGACAACGAATGAGACTTTTATCCGCATATGCAGGCTGTATAAAGAAAAACCCGAAGGGTCATATAATATTTACGCTTGCGGCTTCGGCTGCGGTCACGGCAAGGATAATGCAGCTTCTGCTGACATTTCTCGATGTCGGCATTTTTGAAGGGGTATTCTATGCGCTGTGTCCGTTTTTAAGCCTTACGGCTTTCTGGCTGCCCTGCGTTTCGCCTGTAAGGTCGCCGCTTTGGCTGTACAGGGTCGTGGGGATATACATTTTTGCAAGCACAGGCTACGACAGCTCGGTAAACTTCATTTGCAGCGAGACTTATTACGGTCAGCACAGGCACATCAGGTGGCTGGTCATCTGGCTGATACCGATAGGGATATGCCTGGGAGCGCTTGTGCTGCACAGGCTGATGAGCTTTCTTGCGGCAAAGCCGTTCAAGCCCTTTGTGATATTCAGGGTGTACAGGCTGCTGCTTATGTCGATACAGCCGTTTTTCAGCGCTGAAAAGAAGGACGGGAAAAGGAGTGTCGGCAGGAAGATAGGACTTATCGTCGGGTGCATACTTATGTGTCTGTCGGCTCTGATGCTGACTGCGACGACTTTTCTGCATTTTCACTTTCCGAGCATGGACATCGAAGCGATACTGTTCACGATACGTTTTGCTAACGACGGGTACTCTCCCGACATGGCCAGAAAGCTCGTGATATATGCGTGTCTGGCGGTCGCTGCGGCGGCGGTGCTTTGCGTAAGGCTTATCAGAATGACACGCTCGGACAGCATCGAATTCAGATGCCCGGACAAAAAAACAAAATTCAGGGCAAAAGCTAAGCCTGCAAGATTGACGGTATGGATAGTTCTGCCCGTATTTTCGGCAGCGGCTTTGTTCTATGAGACGAGTACATTCTCGTACATAAGCAATCTGCTGCATACATCGACTATCTATGAGGAGCACTATGTTGCGCCAAGCGCTGAGAATATAGTGTTCCCCGAAAAGAAGAAAAACCTTATTTACATATATCTCGAATCATTTGAGAACTCATACACGACGCCTGAAAACGGCGGTATACAGGACTCGGACATAATGCCTGAGCTTACTAAGCTTGCAAAGGACAACCTGAACTTTTCTAACACCGACAAGCTCGGCGGTTCGGTAGTACGCACTTCGAGCATAGCTTACACGATGGGAGCGACTATCGCCCAGACTTCAGGCGTTGTGCTGATGACTCCGCTGGGAAAGATGAGAAACGACATGGGCGAGCTGAAAAGCTTTCTGCCGTCGCTGCGCAGGCTGGAAGATGTGCTTCACGACAACGGCTACGAGCAGCTTTTCATTGAAGGCTCGGACGCAAACTTTGCGGCTTACAACAGCTATGTCGGAAGATACGGGGACAGCAATGTCTTCGATCTGAACAAGGCAAAAGAGGAAGGGCTTATACCAGAGGACTACTTTGAGATGTGGGGCTTTGAGGACAGAAAGATGTTTGAATTCTCAAAGCAGAAGATAGATGAGCTTGCAAAGGGTGACAAGCCGTTTGCGGTGACGATGTACACTATGGACACGCACAGCTTCGAGGAAGGCTACCGCTGCCCGCTTTGCGACAACAGCCTCGGAAACAGGTTCGCTTCGGCGGTGAACTGCACTTCAAGGCAGGTGGAAAGCTTTATAAACTGGCTAAAGACAAAGCCTTACTTTGAGGACACGGTGGTAATCATCACGGGAGATCACATCGCAGAACACGTTCCTGAGGGAATGGAGCTTGAACAGGACGGCTACGAGAGGACGCCGTACAACTGCTTCATCAATGCGCAGAAGACTCCTGAAAACCCTAAGAACCGAATTTTCTCGCCTATGGATATGTTCCCCACTACCCTTTCGGCGCTGGGCGCAGAGATAAAAGGCGGCAGACTGGGACTGGGGACCGACCTGTTCTCAGATAAAAAAACACTTGCCGAGGAAATGGGCAGAGACGAGTTCACAGAGCAGATACAGCAGAACTCGGAATACTTCAACACGGAGTTCTGGAAGGAATGATCAATGAGTATACGCAAAAAGATTCTTATAGTATTTGCCTGCTTGATTGTAATATGTGCCGCGCTGCTCGGTCTTGTTTACTTTAAGATACTGCACCCGAACGATATGTTCTACGGCAATTATGAGATGCAGGGCGTTGACGTTTCAAGCTATCAGGGCGAGATAGACTGGAAGGTGCTTGCTTCAAAAGGCATAGACTTTGCTTTCATCAAAGCGACCGAAGGCAGCGAGCATATTGACGAAAGGTTTGAATACAACCTTGAAAATGCATTAAAGACCGATCTTATCTGCGGTGCTTACCACTTTTTCAGCTTTGACAGCAGCGGAAAGCAGCAGGCAGAGCATTTTATAAAGACTGTTGAAAAGAAAAGCGGTATGCTTGCGCCTGTGATTGACCTTGAGTTTTACGGGGATTATGAAAAGTCTCCGAAAGACAGCAGCGATGTTGTACCCGAAGTTCTGGATATGGCTAAAGCACTGGAGGAACACTACGGGGTAAAGCCGATAATATATGCAACAGGCAAAAGCTATGACAAATACATAAAAGAAAGCGAACTTGCAGATTATCCGCTGTGGATAAGAAATGTTTATTTCAAGCCGCTGTTTGTGGGAGACTGGGTCTTCTGGCAGTACAGCGACGATGCAAGGCTCGAAGGCTATAAGGGCGAAGAAGAACACATCGACATGGATGCGTTCTTTGGAGATAAAGAAAAAATGAAAGACTACACTATCAAATAAACGGAGGTAATGGAAAATGGCAAACGAAATGCTTTTAAAGTACGGCTGCAACCCTAATCAGAAGCCGTCAAAGGTCTTTATGGAGGACGGAAAGGAGCTGCCTATCACGGTGCTTAACGGCAAGCCGGGCTACATCAATCTGCTGGACGCTTTCAACGGCTGGCAGCTGGTAAAGGAGCTGAAAAAGGCTACGGGGCTTTGCGCTGCGACTTCTTTCAAGCACGTTTCCCCAGCAGGTGCGGCTGTGGGAACTCCGCTTACAGAGACTGAGGCTAAGATATACTTTGTTGACGATCTGGGCGAGCTGACACCTATGGCTTGCGCTTACGCAAAGGCAAGAGGCGCTGACAGAATGTCATCTTACGGTGACTTTATCGCTCTTTCGGACGAGTGCGACGCCTGCACGGCTAACCTTATCAAGAGAGAGGTTTCCGACGGTATCATCGCTCCTTCCTACACCGACAAGGCTCTTGAGATTCTCAAATCAAAGAGAAAAGGCACATACAACATCATTCAGATAGACGAGAGCTATGTTCCAGCTCCTATCGAGAGAAAGCAGGTTTACGGCGTTACCTTCGAGCAGGGCAGAAACGAGCTGAAGATAGACAACGATATGCTCACAAATATCGTTACAGACAACAAGGACATTCCTGACGACAAGAAAACAGACCTTGTTATCTCGCTCATCACTCTGAAATACACACAGTCCAACTCTGTTTGCTACGTTAAGAACGGACAGGCTATCGGTATCGGCGCAGGTCAGCAGTCGAGGATACACTGCACGAGACTTGCTGGAAACAAGGCTGACATCTGGTGGCTGCGTCAGCATCCAAAGGTACTCGGACTTCAGTTCGTTGATGACATCAGACGTCCTGACAGAGACAACACCATCGACGTTTACATTTCCGATGAGCATGACGATGTACTTGCTGACGGCGTTTGGCAGACACTTTTCAAGGTAAAGCCAGAAGTTCTGACCGCTGAGGAAAAGAGAGAATGGATAGCTAAGAACAAGGACGTTTGCCTTGGTTCTGACGCTTTCTTCCCATTTGGCGACAACATCGAGAGAGCTAAGAAGTCGGGCGTTGCTTACATTGCTGAGCCGGGCGGATCTATCCGTGACGACCATGTTATAATGACCTGCAACAAATACAACATTGCTATGGCATTCACGGGCATCAGACTGTTCCACCACTAATTTTTTTTTACGGAGGAAGAAAATATGGACATACTCGTTGTTGGCGGCGGCGGCCGTGAACATGCAATAATTATGAAGCTGGCTGAATCAAAGAAAGTTGGCAAGCTTTACTGCACGCCCGGAAACGGCGGCATCTCAAAGTACGCTGAGTGCTTTGACGTTGCGGCGACGGACATTGAGGGCGTTGTGGCTCTGGCTAAGAAGCTGAAAGTGGACATGGTGGCTGTTGCTCCTGACGACCCGCTGGTGCTTGGCATGGTAGACGCTTTACAGGCTCAAGGGTTCAAGACTTTCGGTCCTAAGAAGGACGCTGCGATAATCGAGGGCAGCAAGGTATTCTCAAAAGAGCTTATGAAAAAATACAATATCCCGACTGCAAAGTACGAGGTATTCGACAACAGCGCTGAGGCAATCGCTTATGTGAAAAAGCAGAACAGCTACCCTGCTGTTATCAAGGCGGACGGTCTGGCTCTGGGCAAGGGCGTTATCCTGGCACAGAACGAGGCTGAGGCTGTTGAGGCTATACACTCGATGATAGACGAGCTGAAATTCGGCAAGAGCAGCGCTACTATCGTAGTTGAGGAGTTCCTGACAGGTCCTGAGGTATCGGTGCTTTCGTTCACTGACGGAAAGACTATCGTTCCGATGATCTCGTCGATGGATCACAAGAGGGCGCTGGACTGCGATCTCGGACTGAACACGGGCGGAATGGGCACTGTTGCTCCGAATCCGTACTACACAGAGGACATTGCAAAGCAGTGCATGGAGCAGATATTCCTGCCGACGATGAATGCGATGAACGCTGAGGGACGCACTTTTGAGGGCTGTCTGTATTTCGGACTGATGCTGACTCCGAAGGGTCCTAAGGTGATCGAATACAACTGCCGTTTCGGTGACCCTGAAACTCAGGTCGTTCTGCCGATGCTTGACGGCGATCTCTGCGAGATATTTGAGGCTATTTACGAGCATAAACTTGCTGATGTAAAGATCGGCTGGAAAGAGGGCTTCTGCACCTGCGTTGTTATGGCAAGCGGCGGCTACCCGACAAGCTACAAGAAAGGCTATGAGATCTCGGGACTTGACGAAAACGGTCAGGTCGAAGGTGCATTCGTTTACCACGCAGGAACGAAGCTCAGTGACGGCAAGTTCACCAACAACGGCGTTCGTGTGCTTGGTGTTACCTGCACGGCGCTGACTTTGCAGGGTGCGCTGGACAAGAGCTATGAGGCTGTGAAGAAGATCAGCTGGGTAGATGTTCACTACCGCAGCGACATCGGACAGCGTGCGCTCAAGGCGCTTGACAACTACGACCTGCTTGACCTCGAATACAAAGAGGATATGGAAGAATACATTGAGGAAAACGGAGTTTACCTCAGACAGTGATAAATCAGAATTTATATTATTAAACAAGTGTGTGTCCGAAGGGGTTTGGGGGCGATCGGAAAGCCCCCAAAAACAAGAACTCGACATCTGTTGTTCAAGCCGCCTTTACGCAGGCGGCTTGAGGCGGCTGGCGTTACCACGGGGCAAGGGAAAGCCCTCTCTTACAGGGCTTTCCCTCTCGAGCGAACAGCTTGCTGTTCGGTTGTTCACGTCTTTTGCCGTGCGCCTGACGCTCAGGTATTCCGCCGTCTGCGGACGTCGGCAAGGGCGCTGCCCTTGACCCGCAAGCCTTTTTTACGAGAAAAGGCTTGACCGAAAAACCTGTTATTATGACAGGTTTTCAAAGTCTGATTAGAACTATAAATTCTGATTTATTCTAGAGACACTATAACAAAAAATGCCCAAAAGCGTTAAAGCTCATGGGCATTTTTTTAATGTCTTATCCGGCATCGGCAATAGTCAGGGCGTGTGAATCGGGAACTGCGCCCGTACCACCAAGGACACATATCTTCTTTGCAGCTTTTGTTTTAAGATATGCTGCCTGCAAATCGCTGAGATTGAGGGTCTTTGCCTTTCCGTTGACAAGGAACAGCGGTGCTTTGTTCATCGCTGCGAACACACCGCCTGCAAGTGCGTCAGGGAAATCCATTCCTGTTGCAACACAGATGGTATCACCGTTCAGGACGCTCTTGAATTTGGTATTGACAGCAACGCAGGTCTCAAATCTGTCTTTGCCGAAAACTCTTTTGGCTGTTACGCCCAGAGCCTTGCCAGCTTTCTTCATCATGTCGTTTGATATTACGCCGTCGCCGCCGATGACATAAGCATTATTAACTCTGCCTTTTATTGACTTGAGGTAAGCTGAGGTCGCTTCGTCGAGGTCGCCCATGGTTTTCAAGTAAATGACTGGTGCGCCCTTGACTGCGGCTACTGCGCTTACAGAAAGTGCATCGGCAGAATTGAAAGCATACACGAAGAAAACTTCCTGAGGCTTTTTGCCGTTAAGGATCTGAAGTCTTTCTGCGATCTTAGTCGCTGTTTCAAATCTTGTTGCGCCTGCTATCCTCTCGGTTTTAAGTCCACTCTTTTTTAGCACCTTTTCGACATCTGCGCTGACTGCGCCAATGCCGCCAAGGATAATGACATTCTTTGCACCGAGGCGTTTTATCTCTGCAAGTGTTTCATTTGGGATCGCTTTGAGATTTGTAAGCAGGATAGGTGCATTCATGGCTTTGGCGAGAGAAACGCCTGCGAGAGCGTCTGCATAGTTCATACCGTATGCAAGGACAACTGTTTTTGCGCCGCTTGGGAAGCTTGCCTTGGAGATCTCAACAGCTGTCAGGAACCTGTTGCTGCCCTCATATCTGATAATCTCTGCCTGCTTCTGCGCCTGCTGGGTCTTTGCACTGAGCTTGACATACTCATCGCTGAGAACAGTGGTCGTACCGTTCAGCTTATAGGTATAGATCACATACTTATAGGCCTTTTCGGCATCGAGTCCTTTATCGGTATAGCTTGTTTTATCAGTACCGAGCTTTGCGATAGTATCATATTTGCCTGTTGTTTCGTTGTATCTTCTTATCACAACGCCTGCTGCGTAAGTCGGATTATCCCATTTGAGGGTTACCGAATCGGTGGTAGTTGCAGAAACCTTTGCACCTGTGACCTTCTTGGTGAACTGCTCCTCTGCCTTTGAGGTAGTTACCTTGATGGAGACTTCCCTGGTACTCAGCACTTTCTCGCCGCCGACTGTCTTATAAGCAGTCAGTACGAATTTATACTGAGTATTTGCTTGCAGTCCTGTCAGGGTAAAAGTATTCTTGCTTGAAGCAACATAGGACAGGTCAAAATATTTCTGATTTGCTTCATCATATCGAACCGTTAACACTGAGCTTTTCTGTGCGGACGCTTGGCGGCTTAAAGTCGCTGGCAGACATCTCGATACATTCACCGAACGCTGCCCCGCTTCTTTCGATAAGGCTTCGTTCTTCCTGCTGTGCTGCCGAGATGCTTTCTGTCTGTGCGGCTGCGCCTATATCAAACGGGACATAGGCGACAAGCGAAAGCAGCATCAATGCACCAGTCAGCAGGCTCAATAAGCGCTTTTTCATTATTGTGACCTCCCATCGATGTGAATTTGTGTGTATTGATTAAATTCTATTAACATTTTAACATATCTTTTATCAAAAGTCAATAGTCGGTAATTTATTAAAACTTATATCAAAAAAAGAAAATGACCGATACTCTGTAAAAAGAGTATCGGCCGAAGAGGTGTATTGTTATGAGATAAACTCAATAGTCGATGTGGTCGTGCAGAATATGCTTGATGCTCTGGTAAAGATGCGGTTTGAGCGAGCCTATATCGCACGGTTCGGAATAAAGGATAGAGGAATAGCAGGTCGAACTTACAAGCTCGATTATCATAAAGACCATTATTTCAGGGTCTTTGACTGTATTGGGGGCATTCTCTATTATCATATTATAGACATCTGCAAAGTCTACGTCCTTTTCGTTGGTCTTGGTGGTAAGGGCGTTTTTGAATACTCCCCAGCTGAGATTCTTTGAAATGAAATTCAGCGTCGCTTTATTCTCGGTAAGCTGGTTGATGATATTATCTATAACAAAAATTATATCGCTTTCAAAGTCATGCTCCATTTTGGTTGCTTTCATCTGGGCGATCGCCTGTTTGAACAGCTGGGAGGATTTATGAGAGATAAGCTTGTTGCGCAGGTCGTACTTGTCCTTGAAATAAAGATAGAACGTTCCCTTTGCAACGCCTGCATTGCTGACTATATCTGAAATGGAGGTCTTATTCAATCCTTTGGTGGTGAAAAGGTTGAAGGCTGTATCAAGCAGAGAGGTCTCTTTTTTCTTTTTGTTAGTGTCGAGCTTGCTCATTATTTTCACTCCTTATGCTGAAAGAACCGCTTTTTCGTAGGTTATTTCAATTATAAGACCTAAATATCAGCTTGTCAAGATGTAAAAATGACCAATAGTCATTTAATATCGACCCTTTCACTTGGCAATGTATACAAAAATATGACCAACGGTCAATTTTCTTTCGTAAAGATATTGACTAACGGTCATTTTTGTGTTACAATAATTTCCGATGAATAAAATGACCGGCGGTCATATTGATATAGTATACTGTACAGGTCATTTGAAAGGGGTAATGTTTAAATGTACAAATTCGGCAAAGCGGTCGTCAAGGGCAGATTTGTGATACTTATAATGAGTATTGCGCTGCTTGTACCGTCGCTTATCGGAATGCTTGGCACGAGGATAAACTATGATATTCTCTCGTACCTGCCGAAAGATCTTGACACGATGAAGGGTCAGGACATTATGCTTGATGAGTTCGGCAAGGGCGGCTTTGCATTCGTTATGATAGACGGTATGCAGGACAAGGACGTCAAGAAGCTGGAGAAGAAATTCGCTGCGGTGGATCATGTCTGCGATGTTGTTTGGTACGACTCGATAGCTGACATCAATCTTCCTAAGGAAGTGCTTCCGAAAAAACTTTACGACTTCTTTAACTCAGACAAGGCTACGCTTATGGCGGTATTCTTTGATGAGACATCGGCTGCGGACGGAAGCCTTGAAGCGCTGACAGAGATAAAGAAGATCGCAGGCAAAGAGTGTTTCGTTGCAGGTATGACTGCAGCGATCAACGATATTAAAGATCTGACGATCGATGAGACAACAGGTTATGTTATCCTGGCTGTCTGCCTTACGAGCCTTGTGCTTGCGCTGACGATGGATTCGTTCCTTATACCTGTACTGTTTATGATAAGCGTGGGTATGGCTGTACTTTACAACTTAGGCTCGAACATCTTCTTCGGGGAGATCTCGTTCATCACTCAGGCGCTTACAGCGGTGCTTCAGCTGGGTGTTACGATCGACTACTCGATCTTCCTGTGGCACAGCTACAAAGAGCAGCAGAAGCTGCACCCCAACGACAACAAGGAAGCTATGGCTATGGCTATCTCAAAGACCATCAGCTCAGTTGTCGGAAGCTCGATAACGACTGTTGCGGGATTCCTTGCACTTTGCTTTATGTCTTACAAGCTCGGTCTTGATATGGGTATAGTTATGGCAAAGGGTGTTGTTATCGGTGTTATCGCCTGCGTAACTGTGCTGCCTTCGATGATACTCATTTTCGACAAGGCGCTCACAAAGACGATGCACAGAGAGTTTATCCCAAAGCTCGATACGCTTTCAAAGTTCATAATCAAACACCGTGCGGTGTGCATCACTGCTTTTCTGGTAGTGCTTATCCCTGCACTTTACGGATACACCCACACGGACGTTTACTATGATCTGACGGCTACCCTGCCGAAAGATCTGGACAGTATAGTTGCCAACACAAAGCTTGAAGAAGAATTCCATATGTCCACGACGCACGTTCTGATGTGTGATGCGGATCTCAGCTCAAAGAACATGACGAATATGCTGGGTGAGATGAACAAGGTGGACGGCGTCAAGTTCTCGCTCGGATTAAGCTCGCTTATCGGTCCGAACATTCCTAAGGAGGTCATCCCCGAAAGGCTGACCGAGGCGCTGAAATCAAAGAACTGGCAGATGGTGCTGATAGGGTCGGAATACAAGACCGCTTCGGACGAGGTCAACAACCAGATCGAAGAACTTCAGGACATCGCTGCAAAATACGACAAGAAGGCAATGCTTATCGGTGAAGCTCCGTGTACAAAGGACCTTATCACGATAACGGACAGAGACTTCAAGGTGGTAAGCGCTGTTTCGATACTTGCGATATTCCTCATCATTTTCTTCGTTCTTCAGTCATTCTCGCTGCCGCTCATACTTGTGACGGTAATTGAGTTTGCGATATTCGTAAACATGGGTCTGACCTGCTACCTGCACACGACGATACCTTTCATAGCGTCTATCGTTATCGGTACTATTCAGCTCGGTGCAACGGTTGACTATGCGATACTGATGTCTACAAGATACAAGACAGAAAGGATCTCGGGTCACGACAAGACGGAAGCTGTTACGATAGCTCTTTCGACTTCTATCAAGTCTATAATCGTTTCGGCTCTCGGATTCTTCGCTGCTACATTCGGTGTAGGAGTTTTCTCAAGGATAGATATGATCTCTCAGCTGTGCAACCTGCTTTCAAGAGGTGCTATAATCAGTATGTTTACGGTTATCCTTGTTCTGCCGTCAATGCTGATGCTGTTTGATCCGATCATAATCCGCTCAACATTCGGTATGAAAAAAGTTAAGAAAAACGATGCAAAATCACGCGGCGTTCAGATGCCGGCGATAAAATAAGTGAAGGGAGACACTGATATGAAAACATATTCTAAGGTTATCGCAGGAGCTTTGGCTGTACTTTTATCAGCAGGTGCAACCGGAATGTATGCAATGGCAAACAATAAGAAAGATGAAGAAAGCAAGGCTGCCAATACTGCCGCTAAAGAAGAAACAAAGCAGGCAAAAGATGAAAACGGCAAGACATATAAAGAAGAAACTGTTTATGTTATGACCAAGGCAAACGGTTCAAAGGACAAGGTCATCGTCAGCGACTGGCTCAAGAACCCGAAGGGTCTTACAGAGCTTAAAGACACATCAAAGCTTTCGGACATTGAGAACACTAAGACAGATGAAGGCTTTGAGCGCTCGGGCAATGAGCTGACATGGAAGACCGACGGCGGAGACATCTACTACAAGGGCAACTACTCTGGCGAACTGCCGATAGATATGAAGGTCACATACAAGCTGGACGGAAAAGAGATCAGCCCTGAGGATCTTGCAGGAAAAAGCGGCAAGGTAACTATCAGATACGATTTTGAGAACAAGACTGCACAGAAGGTAACTATCAACGGCAAGGAAGAAGAAATAAAGACTCCGTTCATCATGACGACGGGTTCTATCCTTGACGGAGAGGTGTTCTCAAATGTTGAGATCACAAACGGAAAGGTCATCTCTGACGGAAGCAAGCAGATATTTGTGGGTATAGCTCTTCCTGGTCTCAAAGAGAGCATCGGCGCTGACAAGATAAAGGAAGACCTTAAACAGAACGCTCCGACAGCTTCAAAGAAAATTGAAGATGCAGGAGTTGATATTCCCGAATTCATCGAGCTGACTGCTGATGTAAATAAGTTTGAGATGCCGACAGTCATCACTCTGGCGACAAGCAATCTGCTTTCGAGCCTTGACATCAACACAGACGATATAGTAAACGAAGTTGAGAAAAAGCTCAACGAGGCTGCAGACGGCGCACAGAAGCTGGCTGACGGCGCACAGAAGCTGCACACTGGCATCTGGACGCTCAACGCTTCTGTTCCTCAGCTGACAAGTGGTATCGACAAGCTTTACACAGGCTCGGGCACGCTCAACGACGGACTCAAGACTGCAAATGACGGAGCAAAGCAGCTGGCTGACGGTGCTGCTACTCTTGACAGCTCGGCAGATAAATTCGTAAGCGGTATCACTACGCTGAAAACAGGTGCGGATACTCTCAGTTCAAAGCTCGGAGAGGCTTTCACAGGCGCACAGAAGCTTGCAAAGGGCGCAGGCGATATGGAAAACGGATTCAAGCAGATAAATGAGAAGCTGCCTGAACTCAAGACCGGCGCAGGACAGCTCCAGACAGGTGCAAAGCAGATCTCTGACGGTGCTAAGTCACTTTACAACGGTTCAAGCAAGCTGACAGAGGGTCTTGGACAGGCACAGCAGGGTGTTGCTCAGCTTCAGACGGGCGCACAGAAGCTTTCGGCAGCTATGGAGCAGCAGCTTGACAAGAATAACTCTCAGGGCCTTTCGGCAGGCGCTGCAGCTGTTTCTTCGGGAGCAGCAAAGGTTTCTGCAGGACTTGCTCAGATGAACACAAAGGTCGCTGATCTGCCTGACCAGGTCAAGACACTCGGCGCAGGAGTTGACACGGCAGCGGCTGGACTTGAAAGCACTATCTCGGCAAACGAGCAGGTACTTGCGGCACTGAAAAAGGCTTTGGAGGCTGACCCGACAAACCAGACTCTGAACGTTTCGGTACAGACGCTGACAAAGACTATCGCAGGACAGAAGCTTGTTCTTGCAAGTCTGAAAAGCGGAACAGACGCTAAGAATCCGACTATCAAGGATGGAGTAAGCGCACTGGAGAAAGGCTCTGAAACGATAAAGACGAGCGTTGATACGCTTTCGACAGGCGCTCAGCAGGTAAGCACGGGTGCTTCGGCTGTTTCAAGCGGCGCTGACAAGCTTATGACTGAGGTCAAGACAGGCGCTGGACAGATATCAGGCGGACTGAAAACTCTCAACGACAAGTTCAACGAGAAAGGCACAGGTATCCTTGACGGCTCTAAGACGATCACAAGCGGACTTCAGTCTCTCAGCACAGGCGCAGGCACGCTCAGCGGCGGTATCAACAAGGCTGTTACGGGTGTGAACCAGCTTGCAGGCGGACTTGGTCAGCTTTCGACAGGTGCTTCACAGCTGAACGCAGGAGCTGCACAGCTCTCATCGGGCATCGGACAGCTCAAGGACGGTGCGGTAAAGCTTTCGGGCGGTATCGGACAGCTGCAGACAGGAGCAGGACAGCTCAAGACGGGTGCAAAGACATTTGCGGAAAAACTCAGCGAGCTTTATGCAGGCACGACCAAGCTTTACAACGGAAGCACGGAGTTGAAAAACGGCATCGGCACGCTCAAGGACAGCAGCGGTGCGCTCGTTTCGGGTGTTTCGCAGCTTGAATCGGGTTCAAAGGAACTTGAGGACGGCATGAAGAAGTTCAAGCAGGAGGCTGTTGACAAGATCGTCAGCGTTTACAAGAACGACATCAAGGTACTGCTTGACAGGCTTTCAGCTGTTACCAACGCTTCCGGCGGATACAACAACTTCTCAGGGATCTCAGACGGCACAGACGGTGAAGTCAAGTTCATTTTTGAGACTGAAGCCATCAGCGCCAAGAAGGACAAATAAGCTCTCCCTTTCATTCTATTTCTATATAAAAACGAGGCACTCGATCTTACTGAGTGCCTCGTTTTTTTGGCGGGCTGACTGCAGTGGGCGGCGCCCACGTCTGCGCCCAAAGGGCGCAGAAAAGGCGGCTGATTCTATCAGCCGCCGCGGTCAGCCCTAAACGTTGAATCTGAACAGGACAATATCTCCGTCCTGCATCACATAGTCCTTGCCTTCAAGGCGGACAAGTCCTTTTTCTTTTGCGCTCACCATATTTCCGCAGGACATAAGGTCATCAAAGGATACGACCTCGGCTCTTATGAAGCCTTTTTCAAAGTCGGTATGTATCTTGCCTGCTGCCTGTGGCGCTTTGGTGCCTTTTTTTATTGTCCAGGCACGGACCTCGGGTTCGCCTGCGGTAAGGTAGGATATGAGTCCGAGCAGCGCATAGCCCTGCTTGATGATACGGTCAAGACCTGATGTTTCAAGTCCGAGATCGGCAAGGAACATCTGCTTGTCCTCGTCGTCCATATCGGAGATCTCCGCTTCTATCTGCGCACAGATCGGGAAAACTGCTGAGCCTTCGTTCTCGGCTATGGTACGAACGGTCTTATAATTCTCGTTGGTGTCGATATTATTGCGGAAATCGTCCTCGCTGAGATTTGCGGCATAGATCACAGGTTTAAGCGACAAAAGCGGAGTATCTGCGAGCATTGCTCTTTCCTCGTCGGTCATCTGATATGCTCTGGCTGCTTTTCCTTCTTCAAGGTGGGCTTTGAGCTTTTCAAGGAAGTCAACGACCTCTGCGAGAGACTTATCGCCTTTCATAGCTTTTTTTGTTCTGTCGAGTTTTCTTTCGATTATCTCGATGTCTGAAAAGACAAGCTCAAGGTCTATCGTTTCGATGTCTCTTGCAGGGTTCACCGAGCCGTCAACATGGACGATATTATCGTCCTCAAAGCACCTGACAACGTGAACGATAGCGTCCACCTCACGGATGTCCGCAAGGAACTTATTGCCCAGTCCTTCGCCTTTTGATGCGCCCTTTACAAGTCCTGCGATGTCGACGAACTCAAGCGTTGCAGGTGTGAACTTGACGGGGTGATACATTTCGGCAAGCTTATCGAGCCTTTCGTCAGGGACGCTTACGACGCCGACATTCTTTTCGATCGTACAGAACGGATAGTTCGCCGACTCTGCGCCTGCATTTGTGAGCGCATTGAAAAGCGTTGATTTTCCGACGTTCGGGAGTCCTACCATACCAAGTTTCATAAATTAATTCTCCTCACATTCCGATTTCTTCTTATTTTTCTTTTTCTTCTTTTTCTTCTTTTTCTTCTTGCCGCCCTTAACGACAACATTCTCGTTGCCTGTGATAACGGTATTTCCGTTCTTTACGGGCGAGATGAGAAAACCTATCGCAACGCCGATAAGTATAAGCGCAATAGTTTTCCACACCTTGCTGCACTTACAGTTACAGCAGCATTCTTCCTCTTCGTTCAGATCAAATATGTTTTCAAATTCGTTCATACAGATCCTTCTTTCTATAAATATTTATTGACTTTCTTCTTCAATGTCAGGATTATCAAGTTCCTCAAAGTATTCATCAAAATTCTCGGGATAATACTTTCTGTCCAGCTTTATCCAGTGCTTTCCGCATATAACATCATAGGTCTCTCCCTTTTGTACATAGTTGTACATATATTCACAGCAATTGAAAGTCATCGTCTTGCCGTCTATAAGGCAGTCAAGAAAATAGTTTGTTACATGATAAGATGTCAGGTTAGTGAAATTAGTCCCATCATATTCATCTACACTCTTAAACAGTATCTTAGCACGGGCTTTTGTTCCCGTTTCTTTTTTCTTTTCCTTTCCCCATCTTGAGACAAGAATCTTTATCAGAACAAAAACAAGCGATGCAAACAACAAAACAAAAATTACCGGCATAAGTGCATCAGCTATCTTATCAAACAAGTTCTAAACGCCCCTATTCTACTGACTTCATCGACTCGACCATATCTATCTTTTTGAGCTTGAAATGGAGTGCAAAGTTGACAATTACCGTGAATACTATGGTTATCACAGCGCCGAGCAGGAACGCCCACCACACGAGGCTTCGGTTGAAAAGCACTATATCTACCTCTGAAGTGATGACGACAAACCTATGCAGGATTATTCCCACAAACGAGCCTACGATTATTCCGAGGACGGCTGTTATGATATTTTCACGGTAGATATATGCAGATGTCTCTATATCGTAGAAGCCGAGGACTTTTATGGTTGCTATCTCCCTGACTCTTTCGGTGATATTGATGTTCGCAAGGTTATAAAGCACGACTATCGCAAGCAGTCCTGCGCAGACTATCAGCAGTATAACTACTGCATCAAGACTGTCAAGGGAATTGAGGAAATCAACTCCCGATTCGCTCATGAGCGTTATGCCGTAAAACTCCTTACAGCCGTTCACCTCGCCTTTGAAGCTGCCCTCGTCAACATCGCTTTTGAAATTGAAATACGCAGTGTTATATGTTGGGGCTTTGCCGTAGAGGTCGGTAAACGTTTCGGCGTCGATATAGACATAGTGGATAGCATAGTTTTCAGCTATGCCGCTGACTTCAAGCGAAACTGTCTTTTCCTTATCGAGTTCATATTCGATGGTGTCGCCTGCTTTTATATTCAGAAGCATCGACATTTTCTGTGTGATGATGCACTTGCCTTTTTCAAGGTCAAGCTTTCCGCTTCCGTAGGCGTTATTCAGGCTGAGGAAGTCGTGGATATTATCGCTGTCCTTCAGAACGACAAGTGAGGAATTTGCACTTTTGCCGTTATGGAATGTTTCGCCGTCGGCGATATGAGACAGGCTGAACTGTTCTAACTGCTCAAACGATGACAGCTTATCGGACAGCTGCTGCTCGGTAAAGCTCTGGGTATTGAGCACAAGCACGCCGTCATACAAAAGCACCTCGCCGAACTGCTTATGGACTATCGCTGAGATAGAACGCTTCAGACCAAAGCCTGTGATTATGAGTGCGGTACAGCCTGCGACACCTACTATGGTCATAAAGAAGCGCTTTTTATACCTAAGCAGGTTACGGACGGTGACTTTGCTGAGGAAGGAAAGGTGCTTCCAGACAAAGCCTATCCTTTCGAGCAGCACTCTCCTTCCGCTTTGCGGAGCTTTGGGGCGCATGAGCTGTGACGGCTGCGCTCTCAATGCTCTGATGCAGGAATAAAGCACTGCACCGCAGATACACACGACAGACACGATACAGCAGCCGAGCATATACCACAGCTTGAAAGGTGTATCTATCGAAGGGATATTATACATTATCTTATAGCAGCTGTAAATGATGTTCGGAAAGACCTGCAAGCCTATGACTGTGCCGATACAGCTGCCCAGCACTGCTGCAGAAGCGCCGTAGAACAGGTACTTTGAAGCTATCTTTCCTGCGCCGTAGCCCAGCGCTTTATATGTACCTATGGTTATTCGGTGTTCATCGACCATTCTGGTCATAGTCGTCAGGCAGACGAGGCAGGCGATGAGGATAAAGAAAACGGGAAAAACTTTGGAGATGGAGTCGATCTTATTTGCATCGCCGCAGTATGAGGCGTAATCAGAGCTTGCTTCAAAGCGGTCAAAGCCGTAGAACTGAAGTTCAGGTATCTCGGACAGGGATTTTTCGCCCTGAGCGATGCCGTCCTTATACTCGTCAAGCTGTTTTTTCAGTTCATCTGCGGTCTTTGTTGTGCCGCTTTTTTTATCGGCTGAAAGTCCTGCTATGATTTTGCGCTGGGTTTCTATTTTTTCAAGCTCTGCATCGGAGAACAGCTCGTTTTTTGATCTTATCTGCTCCTGCTGCTGTGAAAGCTGTTTATCAAGAGCCGCAAGTCCTTTTTCATCAAGTGCAAGCATCTGCTCAAGAGACTGCACCTGTTTTTTTGCAAACTCCACATCATGCTGTGCCTGAGACTTTATTTTATTGTAGCGGGTGGTGACGCTTTTTTTGAATCTTTCAAAAGCATCTGCGCTTTTGTCTTTAATCTTATCCTTGTACTCGTCGGTAAACTGGTCGATGTCGTGGACTCCTTCAAAACGGACGAAAAGCTCGTTATAATACCCTGCTTTGAACTCTCTTTCAGGCAGGAAGATATTACAGGTTATAGAGCCATTGCCTGCTTTGGTATTATCCCGTTTGAAGCCGATATACATGGGTGAGACACATATCCCGACTATCTTATACTCGCTGCTGCCGAGAGAATCGGTGAGCTGTTTGGTTTCGTCGGTATCGGAAAGCTCGATGGTATTGCCGATCTTGAAGCTGTCGGGAGCTGAGAGCTTGGTCTCGATAAGGCACTCGCCTTCTGCTTCGGGGAATCTGCCCTCGACAAGCACGGGTCTGTTGAGCTTATTGGGGTTTTCATCGCTTATCTCGCTGTACGACAGCGCTTTGAGGACAAAGCTCTGGTCGTTATAATTATAGAATACCTCTTTTGAATAGCCTGCACAGACACCCTGCACGCTGTCTGCTTTCTTGACTGCCTCGACGTCCTCGGAACGGACGCCTATGGTGGACACCATTTTATAGTCCATGAGGTGATTTTTCTCAAAGTAGTCGTTTGCAGAATCGACCATATCGGGCATGGTGGCTTTGATGCCTGCGAAAAAACCGCAGCCGAGCGCAACTATCGCAAAGATGGACATAAATCTTCCTGCGGTACGCTTTATCTCACGGAAGGTATCTTTGAGCAGCGCTTTTTTCAAAACATCACCACCTTTTTGATGTAAGAGGTAAAAGTTATTCGCCGAACATATCCTTTGAGAGCTTGCCGAGATACTCGCAGCCCTTGATTATCTGTTCATCGGTCGGCGTAGAGAAGTTGAGCCTGAACGACGAGGTCTTATCAGACTCGCTTATCATGAAGGCATTTCCGGGAACGACTGCCACTTTATACTCGCTGACTGCTTTTTTGCAGAAAGAAGGCATATCGCAGTCTTCGGGGAGCGTACACCAGATGAACAGTCCGCCCTGCGGCACTTCGTACTTTATCTTTGAGGAGAAATTCTTTTTCATTTCGCTTATCATAAGGTCGCACTTTTTGCGATAGATGTCCTGCAAGCCCCTGATATGCTCATTGATGTCAACTTTCTGCATGAATTTATATGCAAGGAGCTGCGCCCAGATATTTGAGTGAACGTCGGACACCTGCTTGCAGACTATCATCTTTGCAACTATTTCTTTTGGTGCGCTGATATAGCCGACTCTTATACCAGGTGCAAGTATCTTTGAGAACGTTCTTGAATACATAACGATGCCGTCTTTATCCATGCTCTTGATAGACGGTATCTTCTCGCCTGCGATGCGAAGGTCGCCGTACGGGTTATCTTCAAGGATCATTGCACCGTATTTCTTTGCAAGCTCGTATATCTTCTTTCTCTTTTCAAGGCTGGTAGTTCTGCCTGTCGGGTTCTGGAAATTGGAGATGATATAGATGAGCTTTGTATTTCCTTGCTTAAGGACGCTTTCAAGCTCATCGGTATCCATGCCGTCCTCTTCGAGCGTAACGCCTCTGAGGTCAACGTTATATGATTTGAAGGCATTGAGAGAACCAATGAATGAGGGAGCTTCGGCGATGAGGACATCATGCTCGTCGCACAGCACCTTGGCTGCAAGCTCGTTTGCCTGCTGAGCGCCGCTGGTGATGATAAGCTCGTCTCTTCCGGGAACAAACTCGCCTTTCTTTTCAAGCTCTTTTTTCAGCAGGTCACGCAGAGGCGTATAGCCCTCGGAGATGCTGTACTGAAGTGCAAGGATAGGATCCTGCTCAAATATCTCCTTTGAGATGTTTGTGAGAGTTTCTGTGGGGAAAGCCTCGGGTGCAGGGTTTCCTGCCGCAAAGGATATTACCTCTGGGTCTGATGTAAATTTAAGTATCTCTCTGATAGCCGAAGCCTGAAGATGAGATACCTTCTGTGAGAATCTGTAATCCATAATAGATCGCCATACCTTTCGTTTTTAGTTTTCCCGTCTTTTTAACTCTGGGAACATACACAGATTATTATATCACAATCGCAGAAAAAAGTAAAGTTTTCAGAGACAAAAAAAGAGGTAAGAACAAAACTCTTACCTCTTATTTCTTATCTTTTTGATTCTATTTCGGTTATCTTATCCTTTATGCCGCTCTGGTCGAGCACGACTGCGAGCTTTTCAAGTATCTGCTGATAGCAGCTGCCGACAAGATGTATACCGTCAGGTCCTGTGGTGTTCGGTGCGGAATATGAGCCGTCCGAGCCGACTATCACGCTGTAAGCATCAAAGAACAGGACATTTGGGTCATTAAGCGATCCGATGAGGTTTTTAAGCCCTTCGTTGCAGGATTTGATATTGTTTATATCGGTAAATCCGCAGGTCGATGAGATAGGTGTTATGGAAGCTGCGACGATTATCGCATCAGGTACCTGCTCTTTCGCTTTCTGGATAAACTCCTTATATCTTGAAACATAGGTCTCGGAGTCGATGAGGTTGACATCGTTCATGCCCATAGAGATGTACAGAAGGCTTGGCTTTACTGCCTTGATAGCGTCCATCATAGACAGGTCGCTGCCTGTCGGGTCAAACATGAACAGGCTGGTATCGTCATAGTTTCTCATCGCTGTGCTTCCCTTTGCGATATTATGCTCGTAAGGGACATATCCGTAGGCACAAAAGCCGTAAGCTATCGAATCGCCTGCGATAACAATCCTATCCTGATAGAACTTGACGTTATCGGATTTAGCATTCGGGTCAGGTGCTGCGGCAGTTGTTGACACGCTGCTGCTTTCTGTCTTTGGAGCTTCGGTCTGGGCTGTGGTGGTGGTCGTTGTTGTCTGGTCGCTCTGCGAGGAGTCTCCCTCGATAGTAAGGGTAGCTTTTCTTGAAGCGACATTTCCCGAAGAATCCTTGGCAACATAGGTTATAACGTGCTTACCGGGTGCGCCGGTATTGGTATCGTCCTTATCGTAGGTCACGGTAAACTCGACATTCTGGTCGTAGTTATCGCTGACGGTGACTCCGCTTTTAAGGTCAACAGACTCCCCAGCTTTGATGGTTATATCCTTTATGCCGCTGAAAACGGGGCTTGTGGTATCGACAACATTCACATTGAGTACCAGCGTCTTTGAATCCTGTCCGTCCTTGATCGCCTTTATACCGACTGAGCTTTTTCCGAGAGATGAGAATTTTATATCATTCTCACTTCCGTCGAACTCAAACTTATAGCCATCTCCGAAAGATGCAAGTTCTCCGAGCTTCTGGGCAGAATAGACTGTATTGACCTCGGCTGTGATATTGTACGTTGATGCATTGGCATCGACTGCGCCATTAGAGCCTTCATCGATGGCTCTTGAAGAGACATTGCTGCCGCAGCCCGAAAGCGCCATTGCAAGCACGCTCACACAGGCAGTCAGCTTTATACCTTTCTTTTTCATATGTTTTCCCCCACAGATAATATTTTTCCCTTACTGGTTAGCTTTTTCCTTGCGCTGTTCCTCGACAGCTTCGATACGCTGTTTTGCCATTTCCTGATTGAGTCTCTTGGAAAGATCCTCAAGCAGTTTTTTATAAGCTTCGGTATTTATATGCAGACCGTCGCCTGCTTCGTATTTCATATCCAGCTGTCCGTTTTCGTCAAGCAATGAATTATAGGCATTGAAGTATATGACATCTTCCCTGCCGAATTCGGCAACTACCTTTCTTAGCTCTGCATTATATGCCCTTACCGAAGAATTGTTGACCTGCTTATAGACGTTTGTTTTTGCGACAGGTGTTATGCTCTGCACAACGATAAAACAATCGGGAACGTAGGTTTTAAGTTTTTTCAGAAGGTCGAGATACTGAGAAGCAAAGGTCTCCTTATCTCTGATATTTACATCGTTCATTCCGAGGCAGACATACAAAAGAGTCGGATTGACTTTCTTCAGTGTCTCTCTCATTCCGAGAGTCTTGCCTGTGGTATCATACTCCCACACGGTGAAACCAAACGTTGAAAGTCCGCCGTAGGCGATAGATCTGCTCTTTGGGAGCAGTCCGTAGAACTGCCAGCCGTTTGCGATAGAATCTCCCGCAACTACCATCTTTTCAAAATAATATTTCATATTATCGGCTTTAAGATAATCAATGCTGTCTACTTTCTCGATATTCGGGTCATAATAAGGAGTTATGCTGTCGTTGATATTGGGATCAGTTGAATTATTGTCGTTTCCGGTCTGACTGCTCTGATCTGCGTCGATAACTCTCGCTTCGTGTCCCTTGATCTCATTTCCGCAGCCTGTGAGCATTCCAAGTGCCATAACAGCGCTCACGAGAGCTGCCAATATTTTTTTATTCATTACTTTCCTCCTATTCGCACATACACTTATTATTGTATCACCATTGTCGCTTTTTGTCAACAAACAAAAGAGAGCACTTTTTACCAAAAATGCTCCCATAATAACGCATATTTTAGTTTTTACGACAATCTTTCCTTCACGCCGTACTGGTCGAGCACAACTGCGAGCCTGTTGAGAATATACTGATAAACATGACCTGCAAGGTGTATGCCGTCGCCGCCGCTGTAGCTGCTCACCATATATACACC
Source organism: uncultured Clostridia bacterium (assembly GCA_947307175.1). Classification (GTDB taxonomy): domain Bacteria; phylum Bacillota; class Clostridia; order Oscillospirales; family Ruminococcaceae; genus Hominimerdicola. The sequence continues at coordinate 2,232 of CAMZIK010000019.1, read as the reverse complement.
GCCTGCCGAAACGACGCTGTATGCATCAAAAAGAATGATATTTGGGTCGTTGAGAGCTTTTACAGCATTATTCATAGCAGTATTACAGTTTCTTATATTACTGATAGATGTAAAGTTCGACCACGATGCGACAGGAGTGATATTTGCCGCAACGATTATGCAGCCGGGCACTTTCGCCCTGACTTTTTTCACAAATCCCGCATAGTTTGCCGCATATGTCTGCGCATTTGTAAGGTTGACATCGTTTATGCCCATAGAAACATACAAAAGCTTTGGCTGAGCTGCTGCAATCGCATCGATCACCCTCATTCCGTTGACAGTGCCAAACCATGTGTAGTTGTTCATCGAAAGAGAGCCTATCGCAAGGTTATGTGCAGCAGGGATATAGTTATACACCTTGAAACCGAGTGCTACCGAGTCCCCGGTCACATATACCCTGTCCTGATAAAACTTTACATTGGACGAGCTTGCAGCTGGAGTTTTAGTGGTAACGGGTGCAGGCTTTGATGCTGTGGAAGGCTTAGTAGTCACAGCAGGCTTAGAGGTCTGCTTTGGAGCGGTGGTCGTCTGTGCAGGTGCTTTTGTTGTGGTGGTAGTTTGCTGAGTTGTGGTGGTAGTTGTTTCGGAAGTGGTCGTGGTAGTTGTTGTAGTCTCGCTTGTCGTTGTTTCGGAGGTTTCCGATGTTGCGAGGCTGCCAGATGCTTCTACGGCGCTTTCGGTGATGGTAGTTGTTTCCTGGGTAGTATCGCTTGTTGTGGTGGTGCTTTCGGTCGTCTGTTCTGCCTGGGAGATACCTGAGGCATCTTCGACGTTGTTTCCGCAGCCTGTGAGCTGGAGAGCTGCAAGGCAGAAGGAAAACAGCACTGCTAACAATTTCTTTTTCACTTATATTTCCTCTTTTCCGATTTATTCAGACTATGATTTGCATATTATAGCACTTATGCTTGCAAAAGTCAAGCGACAAAAAAAGGGAACGCAGGAGCATTCCCTTTTGAACAATTAGATTTATCCGTTTTCACGGGCGGTTATCTTTTCCTTTGCACCGTGGCTGTCAAGTGTTACTGCCATGACCCTGAGCAGCTCCTCATAGGCTTTTTCCTGGAGGTGAAAGCCGTCAAAGGCTGCAAAATTGGGATCCATATAGACTCCGTTATCCTCAACGACTACAGAAAAGGCATCAAAGTATATGACCTTATCGTCCATTGACTCTGCCAGCGCTTTGAGCTGGGCATTGAAGCTGCGGACGATATTGATAGTGACGTGGGGATAGTTGGTTTTAAGTGCGGTCGGCGTGAGCGCTCCGACAAGAATGATGCTGTCGGGAGAAGCGGCACGGAGCCTTTTGAGATAGTCCCTGTATCTCTGTCCGTAGAGCGAGGGAGATATAAGGCAATCGTTTGCGCCCATAGATGTGAGTATGAGCGATGGCTTCATTTTTTCTATCGACTCGACGATGCCGAGCCACTGACCTGTTGCATTGAAGGTATAATTTCTGTATGATGTCACGGAGACATTTTTTATCGCAAGGTTATGGTTATCGGGGATATAGCCGTAGGCGTTATATCCTGCGGCAACGGAATCGCCTGCGACAACGAGCCTTGACTGATAAAACGAGATATTGGGCGATGTGCCTTTTACTCTTTTGACCTTTGAAGCGGTGGTCTGTGCTTTAGTTGTTTCTGTTGGTTTTGCGGCAGTCGTGTTTGCAGTTGTGCGCTGCGTAGGAACAGGAGGCTGCGCCTGCTGAGAAGAAGCAGATGTTGTGGTCGTCTGCTCTGTTGTTTCGGCGGAAGTTGTGGTAGTTGTTTCTTCGGTCGTTGTGGTGGTTTGTGATTCAGAGGAAGTTTGCGTAGTGATGGTGCTTTGCGTGGTCGTTTCCTGTGAAGTCTCGCTTGTCTGCGAGGTCTGCTCCGCCTGAGAGAGCGCTTTGCTGTCGTCCTTTTCCGAGCTGGTTTCGCTGCAGCCCGTCACACACATCAAGCAAAGGCAGGCTGCTGCAAGGACAGACAATATTCTTTTTTTCATTAACTATCCTTCTTTCAAAGATACTCTATCATAAGTATTAAAAAATAAATCAGAATTTATATTATTATACAAGTGTGTGTCCGAAGGGGTTTGGGGGCGATCGGAAAGCCCCCAAAACAAGAGCTTAACATTTGATGTTCAAGCCGCCTTTTCGCAGGCGGCTTGAGGCGGCTGGCGTTACCACGGGGCAAGGGAAAGCCCTCTCTT
>CAMZIK010000018.1 GCA_947307175.1 uncultured Clostridia bacterium | reverse complement strand
CGGAAAGCCCCCAAACAAGCGCCGTGCGCGCTAGCACAAATTCTGATTTATCATATAAATAAGCTTTTCATATCGCTGGGCAGCGGTGCTTTGACGGTCAGTTTTTCCTGCGTGACAGGGTGGGTGAACGTCACCTCTGCGCAGTGCAAAGCCTGCCTGCCGATAAGCCCGCTCTTCTCGCCGTACATATCATCTCCGACGAGTGCATGACCGATATGCGCCATATGACAGCGTATCTGGTGAGTCCTGCCTGTTTCAAGGATAAACTCGCAAAGTGCGTATCTGCCGACTCTCTCCCGAACAGTGAACACGGTAGCCGCAAACTGCCCGTCCTCACGCACACAACGCTTGATTATCGACTCTTTTTCCCTAGCGATAGGTGCGCAGATGCGTCCTCCGCTTATTTCAATATCCTCGCATATGCCGATATAGACCTTCTCGCAGCTTTTCTGCAAGGCGTTTGCGCAAAAGCGGCTTTTCGCCACGACCACACAGCCGCTGGTATCACGGTCGAGGCGGTTTACACACCGAAAGACCGTATCGGGACAATGCGCAGCGAAGAAATTAGAGAGGGTATCTCCCCTGTGTTTTATCGACTCGTGACATGGCATCATCGGCGGCTTGTTGAAAACAGCTAAATGCTCGTCCTCGAAAAGCACGCTTACATCAAGTGACGGATTAGACTCTGCTCCACCCGTTTCGCTCTCGCTTATAACTATCTCGTCACCGCAAAGAAGCGTATCCACCGTCCTTATGCTCTCGCCGTTGCGCAAAATGCCGCCGTCTGTGCGTTTAAGGCGTGTCATCAGCTTGCGTGAAAATCCTTTTTCTCTCAGCACGTCGCCGAGCTTTCTGCCGTTTTCCTTTTCGGTGCAGATAAAACTTACTGTCGGTATTTCTGCCACCTTCTTATCATCGAGGGCATCTTGTCCTGCCAGTAATTGCCCATAATATCCTTGACCATCGTATCGTATGTCGTCACCCAGAACGGATACAGAATAAATATCGGATATATCAGCACCAGCAGAGGAACATACACCGCAAAAGAAAGTATCACCGAAAAATACTGTCCGTAGTGACCTTCCATCAGCTTTGCTGAAAGGTCGCAAGCATCAAACACGTTCGTTCTCGGGTTCAGAGACATGATATACGGAGCGAGCGCCTGTGAAGCGCAGTATCTTACGAATATCCCGAGCCATATTATCGTAAAGCCTATACACAGCATAAACACGAACAGACCCAGCGAAGTAAGCTCGTCCGTGCGGTTTCGCATGCTCCACATATATATCAGATAGCACGACAGCATGATAGGCGTGAACATCACTAATTTGAGAAAATTCATTATCAGTGATGATCTCAGCGAGATCCTGATGAATTCGTTGGTATGCGCAAAGATATACTGCCTTGTGACGATATAGTCCCTTCCTATTGTAATATCAACGAACATTCTGCGGACAACATGCCGCTGATATGTCAGGAAGCTGATTATCACCACCGCCTGTATCCCCCACATCACAGCGACCCAAGGTATTTTGAAGATATTGCGCAGATCGTAGTAATAACCCAGCCCGAAACGGTCGAGCAGCAGATACAGCGAAAACTCAAGCAGAGCTATCATGCAGATATTAGTGATAACGTGCATAGTTATAGTCAGAGCATCGCCCATTTTATCATTGAGCGAATTTTTTGCGCTGTCCTTGATCTGTCTTACTGTCAGCAAAGCGTTCACCCCTTTCAGGTGTCAGAGATAAGAAGCAAAAAGCGCTTTTCTCTTATTGTTGTTTTATTATTTCTTTATCGATCAGGTCATATATCCACGATGATATTTCACCAAACTCAAAACCGAAGCTTTTTGCCTTTGTGCAGTCATAAGATGTGCCGCAGGCGTTGTCATCATAAGGCGCTTTGTCGCCTTCAGGAGAAAACACTGCCCTTTTTCCGCATCTATCCTGAATATACTCAATTATCTCCCTCTGCGATATTACCCCGTCCGCACAGCCGTTTAACGCACCGCATAAGTCTTTATCGACAAGCCCTGCGATAAATTCGCCTGCCTGCCTTTCATGTATGTACGAAGTCTTTGCATCCGGAAAGTCTGTCCGCATAGGTAGACCTTTGCAGATGTGCAGTGCGTAAAATGCAAGCCTGCCCGTGTAGTCGTTTTCGCCCAGCACAACTGGGAATCTCACAAATACGCATCTGCTTTCGTCCATAAATTCAAGCGCCGCACGCTCTGCGAGCCTTTTCCCTAAAGCGTAGTCGCTTGGTCTGTCAAGCCATTTCAGCTCAAAGCCTTTTGCACCGAACTCATCTTCTTTTATCCCAATATGCGCATTTTCGTACACCGCACAGGAGGACATCTGTATATATCTTCCGCAGTCCAGCTCACTCAGAAGCGACCCCACATCGTTTGACGAGTAAGCCACCTTGTCTATGACCGTGTCGAAGCTTTTCCCGCAAAGAGCGTTCTTTACGCTGTCTGCGTCCGTTTTGTCCATAATGATGCGCTGCACGCTGCCTGCAAACGGATCGGGCTTTCTGCCTCTTGTTGCGATAGTGACCTCGTGTCCGTTCTCTATCAGTTTCTGCACCATTGGTATCCCGAAGAACCTTGTTCCTCCGACGACAAGTATCTTCACGACGGCTGATCCTCATCAGGATCGGAATAGCTATATTCCTCGATCTCTTCTCTTGCAGGATATGTCCCCATTACCTCAAAAGCCTCGCTGCGCTGCCACATCGAAGCAGTCACCATTACCTCGAATCCCTCTCCGAAATCGCAGGAATAATCCATAGGCTTGCGCTTTGGAAGTCCGAAGCAGGACAGCATATTCATGATTATGCCGCCATGAGTCACAACTGCAACATTGGTCAGTCCCTCATACATCATATCCGAAATGATCATCTGCAAAGCTTTGTAGCAGCGGTTGACAACATCTCTGAGGGATTCGCCGTTCGGCGGAGGATTATCAAGACCGCCCTGAATGAACTTGCGGTAGCTTTCCGTGTCCATAAGCTCGCTGACCGTCTTGTTCTCGAAATCCCCGAAATCCATCTCCACAAGTTCGGGCAGTTCTACTGTCAGCCTGTTCGGCTGAAGAATAGATACCGTCTGCTTGCAGCGCTTCAGCGGAGAGGTGTAAACTTTCTGTGCCGGCGGATATTCGTATTTTTCAAGCTTGTCGTACAGCGCCTGAGCGCCCTCGCTGCTCAGAGGCAGGTCAGTGATGCCGATATATCTTCCATCAGCGTTGGCTTCGGTCATGCCGTGACGTATAAATGCAATGCGGTAACCTTTCATTATAAGAACTCCTTTCAGGTCTCAGAGGTCGTAAATCAGAGGTAAGCGGCAAGAAAAGACAAGGCTTTTTCTTTCGCTGGGTATTTTTGATGTAAAGTAAGAATTACGCCTTTATTTCAGCGCAATATTAGGCATTTTTTCTATTTACAAAAATGATAGAATGATGTATAATTACTCTGTATATTGCTGAAGAAAAAAACAAAAAAGGGGAGCTGAAATTGACAGATAAGCACAGCGTTTTGACAGGAAGCGAAAGAATGCTTGAAATAGGGGAAAAGCTTACTGCCGTCAGAAAAGCCAAAGGAATGACACAGGTACAGGCAGCCGCAGCCGCAGGCTGTACCCAGTCCTATCTGTCCGCAGTTGAAAACGGTAAAAAAGCCTTTTCGATAAACTTTGTGCTTGACCTCATAAACATATACGGCGTGAGCTACGAAACGATATTCGGCGAAAACCACGCAGATACATGGGTCTTTGAAACTCCCGAGATAGAAAGCAGCCTTGCGGGAGCGCTCAGCCTGCTTGAACAGCTTGTTGAGAATTCAGGTTCAGCCGTTCTTGAAAAAGGCATAGACGAATATCTCAAGCTTTGCATTTACAGCGCTTTCAGGCAGCTGTATGAAGCAAACCCTCATAACACCGCAAAGATATTCGCTTCTGATGCAAAAGCAGCGAGCAATGCTGTCAGCCATCTTGTCCAGACGATGCCGCAGGCGCTTGAAAGCCTGATAGAAGGCTGCCGAATACGCCGTGACAGATTTGAGCTTCCGATAGAAAGAGGACATGAGCTTCGCACCTTCGTGAAGGAGTGCGAAGAGCTGCTCGGCACTCAGTAAGGTTTTGCTAAACAGAGTATAACACATTTTTCCGAGCATTTCAAGAGCATAAAAAACAGGAGGCAGAAATGAAAGGCAGAAAAACAGTTCCTCTGATAATATCTTTAGCCCTGCTTGTTTTTGCCGCAGGCGCACTGGTGATGTTCCTCAAAGGCTACAAAAACACCGAAGCGGAAGAAAAGACCATATTTGCTATGGATACCTCCTGTACAGCAAAGGTCTGGGGAGCAGACCCGAAGATAATATGCGATGAGATAACGAGCCTCAGCGATAAGCTTGACTGCCACAACGAGCAAAGCGAGATCTCAAAACTGAATTTTAACGGCTCAGCTGAACTTTCGGACGAAACGGCAGATCTTATCAGACAGTCAAAAAAGCTCACCGAAAAATATCCCGAAACAGACATCTCCATAGGCGCAGTCACAAAGCTGTGGAACGTCACGGGAAATTCACCGTCCGTACCGAGCGAAGATGCGATAAATATTGCCCTGCAGACCTGCGGGATTGAAAAAATAAAGCTAAGCGGAAACAGCTGCACGCTTGAAAGCGGCGCCCAGCTCGACCTCGGCGCAGTCGCAAAAGGATATGCGCTTGATAAAGCAAAACAGACACTTGAGGAGAAAGAAGCAGAATGTGCTGTCATCTCAATGGGTTCTTCAAGCCTGCTGTACGGAAAGAAACCTGACGGAGAGGATTTTTCCGTTGCGGTCAAAGACCCGGACGGTGATGGCAACCTCTTGAAGTTTACCACGCAGGAGTGTTTTGTTTCAACATCGGGCGGATACGAAAGATTCTTTGAATCGGACGGCAAAAAGTATATCCACATCTTTGATAAGACCACCGGCAGACCCGTGGAAACAGACCTTGTCAGCGTGACCGTGATATGTTCGGGCGGATTGAAGTCGGATCAGCTCTCGACAAGCATCTTTATCGGCGGAACTAAAAAGCTCACACAATACTTTTCCGATAAAAACATAAAGATAATCGCCGTTGATACACAGGGAAATATCCATATCTCAAAAGAACTGGAAAACAAAATAACACTTGAAAAAAGCGGGCATACAATAATAGTTGAGAAGTGAGGAAAGGAGGATATACCTAAAATGAGACTCAAAGGTATATTCCTTGAACATAAAAAAGATACCGCTGCCGTAAGAACAGTGCCTATACCTGTACCCGAAAAGGTCAGCATACCCATGCTCCAGAGCGTCGGAGCAGCCTGCGATGTGCTGGTCAAAAAAGGAGACAAGGTGCTTGTCGGACAGAAAATAGGCGACAGCGATAAGTATATGTCCGTGCCTGTACATTCTTCCGTTTCGGGAACGGTAACAGGCATAAGCGAGCTTCTGCTCGTCAGCGGAAAGGTCTGCAAATGCGTAGATATTAAAACTGACGGAGAGCAGACGCTGATAGATGGACTTGAGCCGCCTGTTGTCACCGACAGAGAGAGCTTCTGCAATGCAGTCAGACAGTCGGGCTGCTGCGGACTTGGCGGAGCAGGCTTCCCCACTCATGTAAAATTCGGATTTGACGAAAAGAAATTCAGCGTCGATACCCTTGTCGTAAACGCCGCCGAGTGTGAACCGTATCTCACAGGCGACCACAGAGAGATGCTTGAAAATACCGACCGCATCTTTGAGGGCATAGCGCATATAAAGAAAAACCTCGGAATCGAGAACGTCTATATCGGCATAGAGAAAAACAAGCCCGATGCTATCGAGCTTATGACAAGAAAAGCATCTCAGACGGACAGTTCCGTGAAGGTCGTACCGCTGAAAGCAAAATATCCTCAGGGAGCGGAAAAAGTTATCGTCTATAACCTCACAGGCAGGATAGTCAAGGAAGGAAAGATACCTGCCGACGAAGGAGTCATAGTCATAAATGTCTCGACCTGCGGCTTTATCGGAGAATATATGGCAACGGGCATACCACTTGTTAGAAAGAGAATGACCGTCAGCGGCGATGCGGTAAAATCGCCCTGCAACGTTATCGTGCCGATAGGTATTTCGTTCAAGGAAGTGCTGAGATTTGCAGGCTGTGACTTTGAGGGTATGTCAAAGGCTGTCGCAGGCGGTCCCATGATGGGCATAGACCTGTTCGACCTTTCCGATCCCGTCTGCAAGACCCACAGCGCCGTGCTTGCCTTCAAAAAGAACGAAAAGAAAGCCAAGCCCGTGCAGACCAACTGCATTCGCTGCGGACGCTGCATAGAAGCCTGCCCCGTGGGGCTGATGCCTACGGTGCTTGAAAAGGCATTCGACAAAAAAGACAGAGAAATGCTCAAAAAGATGAAGGTATCGCTGTGCATGAACTGCGGAAGCTGTACCTATGTATGTCCCGCAAAAAGAGATCTTGCGGAAAAGAACCAGCTTGCAAAAGCTTTATTAAGGACCTGACAGGGAGGTAGCGCTTTGGAAAAACTGACAGTGAGTCCTTCGCCGCATATACGCAGCGGAGCAGCCACTTCAAAAATAATGCTTCACGTTATCATTGCGCTTATGCCTGCGCTTGTTGTGTCTGCTTTCCTTTTCGGAGCAAGAGCGCTGGCGCTGACGGGAGTATGTATCCTTTCAGCAGTGGTGTGGGAGAAGCTTTGCAATATAATAATGAAAAGACCCGATACTACCCACGACCTTTCAGCCGTCGTTACGGGAATACTGCTCGCTTTCAACCTGCCGCCGTCACTGCCGTATTATATGGCGGTGATAGGCACGTTTATCGCAATAGTCATAGTCAAGCAGATATTCGGCGGGCTCGGACAGAACTTCGCAAACCCTGCGATAGTCGGAAGAATAGTGCTGATGCTGTCATTTACAAGCGCAATGACACACTGGACTATGCCTTCGACTATGACCGATGCAGTCACTTCGCCCACTCCCCTTGCGGATACCGATAAGCTTTATAATTACTGGGATCTGTTCCTCGGAAAGTGTCCCGGCTGTCTGGGTGAGGTGTGCGCCGCTGCACTGATCGCAGGCGGAATATATCTCGTTGTTATGAAAGTCATAACTGTCCATGCTCCCGTGGCTTTTGTCGCAACAGTGTTCGTTTATTCCTGGCTCGCAGGCAAAGACCCTGTCTATCAGATACTTTCAGGCGGACTTATGCTCGGTGCGATCTTTATGGCAACCGATTATGTAACTACGCCTGTTTCCAAAAAAGGAAAGTTCATCTTCGGCATCGGCTGCGGCATAATAACCTGCGTTATAAGGTTCTATGCAAGCTACCCCGAAGGCGTTTCCTTCTCGATACTTATAATGAACATAGCAACTCCTTATATAGATATGATAACGCTCAAAAAGCCTGTCGGAGCAGTTCCGGCTAAAAAGGAGGTTCAGACACATGAAAAGTAAAGTCCTGCCTCCTCTAGTCCTTACGGTAATTTGCATCGTCGTCTGCGGTCTGCTGGTCATCGCTCACGATGCGGCTGTCAAAGACAATACAGGCGTGCTTACAGACGAGATGAAAAAAGGCTGTAACGAGATATTCGGTGAGGGTAAGTTCGAGATGCTCACCGAGAAAAAGGATAAAACAGCTGAACCAATGACATTCGGCTATAAGAACATCAATTCCGTAATAACAGATAAGCAGAATGAGAACTGCGCAGTCGAAATGACCTGCGACGGCTATGCAAAAGGCGGACTGCATCTGCTCATCGGCATCGGAAGCGACGGAAAAATCAAAGGTATGTACTTTTTGTCCATCGGTGAAACTCCCGGTCTCGGCGCAAAGGTAGCCCAGAAAGAGTATACCGATAAGTTCACAGGGCTAAGCGCAGAAGACGATGTCGAGGAAGTCGATAATCTAACTGCGGCGACCTATTCATCAAAGGGTCTGAAAAAAGCCTGTGAGGAAGTTCTTGAATTCTACACCGTTCATAAAAGGGAGATATTCGCATGAGCACAAACAATAAGACCCTTTATGAGTTCACAAAGGGAATAATAAAAGAAAACCCCGTGCTTGTCACGCTTCTGGGAATGTGCCCGACGCTTGCGGTGACGGTGCTTGCCGAAAACGGCATAGGTATGGGTCTTGCCACGACGTTTGTTCTTGTCTGTTCAAACGCCGTTATCTCGCTGCTCAAAAACATTATCCCAAAAGCTGTGCGCCTGCCCTGCTTCATCGTTATCATAGCAGGCTTTGTTACATTCATAGATTTTCTGATGCAGGGCTACCTGCCTGAGCTTCACTCCGCACTCGGAGTATTCCTGCAGCTCATCACCGTAAACTGCATAATCCTTGGCAGAGCCGAAGCCTTCGCCAGCCGCAACAGCGTCGGGCGCTCCGTGCTGGACGGTCTTGGAATGGGTCTTGGCTTTACGCTTGCGCTGTTTGCAATGGGTTCTGTGCGTGAGATCCTTGGTCTTGGCAGCTGGTTCGGTATGAAGATACCCTTCCTTTGCGACAGACCCATGACCATATTCATTATGCCGGCAGGCGGATTTTTCGTGCTTGGCTGCCTTATAGCACTTGTCAACAAGATAGCAGGCAGAAAGCCTCCAAAGGAAATTTCCTGCGAGAGCTGTCCCAACGCTGCGATGTGCAAGGGACAGTGCAAGGTAGAGGAGGGTGCGTAAATGACATATATACTTATACTTGTCGGCTGCGTTTTCGTAAATAACGTCGTTCTTTCGCAGTTTATGGGCATCTGTGCTTTCCTCGGCGTTTCAAAGCAGATAAAATCGTCCGCAGGAATGGGCGGCGCAGTAATATTCGTAATGGTCTGCGCCTCAGCAATAACCTATCCTCTCTACAAACTGCTTGAGCATTTCAAGATAACCTATCTTAAAACCGTAGCTTTCATTCTTGTCATAGCGATGTTCGTCCAGCTCGTCGAGATAGTCATGAAAAAGAAGATGCACGCACTTTATAAAGCGCTCGGTGTTTACCTGCCTCTTATAACTACAAACTGCGCAGTGCTTGGCGTAACGCTTGGAAACATCAACAACGAATACACATTCCTCGAATCCATAACCAACGCTTTCGGAACAGGTCTTGCCTTTACGCTTGCGCTTTTGCTTTTCAGCGGAGTCAGGGCAAGGATAGAGGGCAACGATTTCCCCGAAGCTTTCAAGGGAGTCCCGTCAACTCTTATCGCTGCGGCGATAGTTTCCGTCAGCTTCATGGGCTTCAACGGTATTCTGTAAACTTCCGCTTTTTGCACGATCATAAAAAAGGAGAACATTCACAAATGGGCATATTAGTATCTGTCGGGATATTTGCCGCACTCGGACTTGTGGCAGGAATACTGCTCACAGTGGCTTCAAAGGTCTTTGAGGTCAAGGTAGACGAGCGCATTGAAAAGGTCAGCGAGGCGCTGCCGCAGGTAAACTGCGGTTCATGCGGCTTTTCGGGCTGTGCCGACTATGCCGAGGCTATCGTGAACAGAGGCGTTAAATGTAATATGTGCAAGCCGGGCGGAGAAAAGACAGCAAAAAAGATAGCTCAGATAATGGGCGTTGAAGTAAGCATGAGCGAACCTGAAGTAGCCTTCGTGCGCTGCCACGGCGACTGCCACATCACGCCTCATAAGTACGAATTCGACGGCGTTCAGAGCTGCGCTGCCTGCAACAGATTTTACAGCGGAAGCAAGACCTGCACCAGCGGCTGTCTGGGCTACGGCGACTGTGTCAGTGTTTGTCCGCAGGGCGCTGTCAGCATCATCGACCGCATCGCCAAGGTGGATAAGTCAAAGTGCATCGGCTGCGGTCTGTGCGTTGATGCCTGCCCCAACGGGCTTATCGTTGTCCGAAAGATCTCCCAGTCGGTAGACGTTACCTGCTCGTCAAAGGACATCGCCAAGGTCACAAGGTCACTGTGCGAAGGCGGCTGCGTAGGCTGCAAAATGTGCGAAAAGAACTGCGAACACGGCGCTATCCACGTCGTCGATAACCACGCAGTCATAGATTATGATAAGTGCGAAAACTGCGGCAAGTGCGCCGATGTCTGCAAGATCGGCTCTGTCATGCGTATAGGCTGAGTTACCGCAGGGCTTGCTGGGGAGACCCCTTTTGAAAGAAGGGACCGAGAACGGCAAAGCCGTTCTCTCGGGAGTAACCGTAGTAACGGTTACTCCGCTCCACCAGACCCCACTCCTAAAACTTTTATTGATTTTTCAGCAATGGGTAAATACACCCATTGCTGAAAAATGAGTAAGGGCTTAGAACGAGTATGGAAGAACTCTTTCAAGAGGAAACTCTCAGCAAGCCCTGCAGCAAACGCAATCTATTCACCACACAAACAGGTCAACTCACAACAAAAAGCACCAAACACACAGAAACGGTGCTATGCTAAGATAGAGATAGAAGCAATAGAACACGGGGAGAGTGAGACAACGTGGAAGATAAAAAAATAGACTGGCACGAAGAAGTGCGGCAGCTTCCGCTTGAGGAGCTGAATAGAATATACAAAGGCTTGAAGGGAAAGCGTGCGGTCTTTGTTGCTATCCCGATATTCTTTTTATCAGTGCTGATATTGATATACGGTGTCGGCGGGTACGTTACATACGCAAGCATAATGCTTTCCGGCGGAAAGAGCATTTTATTCGTTTCCGGCGCATGGGATGTTATCGCTGCGATCCTATGCTGTTTTGTGCTTGTCGCATACCACGGCAAGCAAGGAAACAATATCGCTTTGCTGTCTCTGACAGCGTGTGTGCTAATGTCGCTGCTGTTTAACGAAAGCATCTCGATAGTATCGTTGTTGATGTATATTTATCTCGCTGCCGTTCGTTTGCCAATGGCGAAAATAGACAAGGACATTGAATTTATGCGTGCGATGCCGACCTTCCCGTTCAACGGGCGTGTATCCGATCAGATGATAAACGTTGCCGAACAAAAGCGTAAGAAACAGCTTATCGAGTCCGCAAAGGGCAACATTTACAGCGACGATGCCGAGCAGATATTTGACAAGCCCGTGCCCGAACCGCCGCAGTACGAAAAGGGCGACACTCCCGATGATTACCTGCAAAGAAAGCATATGTACATTCAGGGCAAGTACACCAAGACCTCGCTGACCGATGAGGAGTACGACAGGCAGGACGACGAGCTTTACGAGCGCAGAATGTTCACCGATAAAAAGAAAAAGCAGGAAGGCTTGCCGATACCGCCCGAGGAATTGCCTGATGACGGGCGCCTGCAGGAGTTTGACTTTACCGACCACTCCAAGATCAACGAGACATATCTGGTTTCCGAGGACGTTTACACCGAGGAATTTGAGGTAATTCAGAAGACTGCCAAGCCGCAGGACGAGCAGGACATAGTCGTCCCCGACGAGGTGTATCTTGAAGAATTTGATTTCTCACAGGTATCAAATCAGAATTAAAGCATTAAAAAAAAGACCGCATCAGCGGTCTTTTTTAATGGTTGATTATATACTGCTGACATATGCTTGAGAGGATCCTTCGGGGAAGAATTCTTCCTTATGCTCCCTTGAGAGTCCCTACTCATTTTTCGGTATCAGGGGTTTATCTCCTGATACCGAAAAATCAATAAGAGGTTTCTGAGGAGAGTTTGATGGGGCAGAGTAACCGTTACCACGGTTACTCCCGAGAGAACGGCAAAGCCGTTCTCGGCTTCATCCAAAAGAGTCCCACTCAATTATATGTTATCAGTATTAGATCACATTACATAGAACAGCAGTTTGCCGTAGGTCGGGTACGGCCAGTATTTTTCGCCGACAAGCGATTCTATCTCGTCCGCAGGCGCACGCAGCTCATTCATTGCAGGGATAACGCTGTCACGGTAGAAATCAGCCTGAGCCTTGATGTCGGCGATAGCTTTTGCCTTTGCAGCCGCATCTTCAAGCACGCCGAGGTTCTTGTACATCTTTGCCGAAAGCTCGGACAGGCGCTTTACCATGTCCGTTTCAAAGCTTACGTCCGCATCGCACATCTTTGCAAGCTCGGCTGTCCTTGCAAGCTCCTTGATATACGTTGCAACAGCAGGAAGAATATCTTTCTTTGCCATATCTATCATTGTATTAGCTTCGATAGAAAGGGTCTTGCAGTATTCCTCAAGCAGTATCTCGACTCTCGAATGAAGCTCTGTTTCGGTGTAAACGCCGTACTTTTCAAACAGTGCTATATTTTCGGGAGATTCAAAGCAAGGCACTGCATCAGGCGTTGTCCTGAGGTTGAGCAGCCCTCTCTTTTCAGCCTCGGCGCACCACTCATCAGCGTAGCCATTGCCGTTGAAGATTATATTTGAATTTTCCTTGATGGTCTTTTTGATAAGGTCGTCAAGAGCGTCCTGGAAGTTGTCTGCCTTTTCGAGAATGTCAGCAAACTCGTCAAAAGTCTCCGCAACGATAGTATTTATCACCGTGTTCGGTCCTGCGACGGAAAGTCTTGAACCAGGCATTCTGAACTCGAACTTGTTTCCTGTGAAAGCAAACGGAGAAGTTCTGTTTCTGTCGGTGGTATCCTTTGTGAAGTGCGGAAGAACATCAACACCGATCTCCATTTCAACTCTCTTGCCCTCGTATTTCGTGCCCTCAACGATAGAGCGCAGTATCTCGGTCAGCTCGTCGCCGAGGAATATCGAAACGATAGCCGGAGGAGCTTCGCTTGCTCCGAGTCTGTGGTCGTTTCCTGCCGAAGCAACCGATGCACGCAGAATATCCTGATGCTTGTTGACCGCCTTGATAACAGCTGCAAGAACAAGCAGGAACTGAGCATTCTCTGCAGGAGTTTTTCCCGGATTGAGAAGATTTACTCCCGTGTTCGTTGCAAGAGACCAGTTGTTGTGCTTGCCCGAACCGTTGATGCCCTCAAACGGCTTTTCGTGCAGCAGACACTTGAAGTTGTGCTTTCTTGCAGTACGCTTCATGATCTCCATTGTCAGCTGGTTGTGATCGGTAGCGATATTTACTGTATTATATATAGGCGCAAGCTCGTGCTGTGAAGGAGCGACTTCGTTGTGTTTGGTCTTAGCATAAATGCCAAGTCTCCACAGCTGCTCGTCAAGGTCTTTCATGTATGCCGCAACTCTTGTCTTAATCGTTCCGAAGTAGTGGTCGTCAAGCTCCTGACCCTTGGGAGCAGGTGCGCCGAAAAGAGATCTTCCTGCAAAGATAAGATCTTTCCTGTGCGAATACATCTCTCTGTCGATAAGGAAATACTCCTGTTCAGGACCTGCATTCGGAATAACTCTTGTAGCGTCCGAACCGAACAGTTTAAGTATACGCAGCGACGCCTTGTTGATAGCGTCTACCGAACGCAGCAGCGGAGTTTTCTTGTCCAGCGCCTCGCCGCCGTATGAGCAGAACGCCGTAGGAATGCAAAGTGTGTTAGCCTTTATGAAAGCATAGGAAGTCGGGTCCCATGCTGTGTAGCCTCTCGCCTCAAATGTAGCTCTCAGACCTCCCGAAGGAAAGCTTGAAGCATCAGGCTCTCCCTTGATAAGCTCCTTGCCCGAGAATTCCATGATAATGTGACCGTCATCAGCAGGGCTGATAAAGCTGTCGTGCTTTTCGGCGGTGATGCCCGTCATCGGCTGGAACCAGTGTGTGTAGTGGGTGCAGCCCTTCTCAACTGCCCAGTCCTTCATTGCGTTTGCCACAACATTAGCAAGCTCAATATCCAGCGGCACGCCGTCCTCAATGGTCTTTTTCAGCTGCTTGTAAGTTGTCTTCGGGAGCCTTTCCCTCATCACCGACTCGTTGAATACGTCAGAACCGAAAATTCCGGGCACATTAGTCATAAACTATCCATTCCTTTCCCTGTCTTAAAAAAGGTCATATCTTCACTTTATGAGTATACTTTATAAATATGTCCTTTTCAAGTCGTTTTTTTATTTTCTTATTATACTGCAAATTATCCGTCAAATATCAGAGATTTTTTGTCTAAAACAGACAACTTTCCGACCTTTTTTCTTAAACCCAAGCTCAGACCCTGCCAAAACAGGTGAATATTTTGCTCATCATAACAAAAAAGACGCCCTTTTTTCAGGACGCCTTCTGCAGTTTCAAATGTCGATAATATCCGTGCTGTCATCATATCTGCCGTTTCTGACCGCAAGCTCGGTAGACTCTGCATTCTTGCTTATCTTGCTGAGCCTGTGTGCAAGTATCGAACAGTCGATAAGGTTGATAAGACCCGAAACGAACAGGCATATTCCCAGAAGTCTCATAGCAAAGTCAAACGACATCATCGGGTTGAGTACCAGAAGGATACCCACACCTAAAGTGATCAGCGCAGGAACGCCCGTAGTTTTCCAGTCGGGATAGCCTGCCTTGCGCATTTTCAGCGTGCCTTGCAGGTTAACTATGCCGTTTATCAGCATATACATACCGCTGACGATAGCAACGACTTTGGAAATAATATCGGGCTGAATGAAAACGAATATGCCTGCGGAGCATAAAAGCAGTCCGCCTACCAGCTTTGTTCCGTTCTCAAAGAATCCCTCTGAGCTTTTCGTGAAATATATTATCAGCATCACAGCGCCGTAGCAAACCAGCAGACCAGCGATGATGTAGCCTATTGTCTTGCTGAAAAAGCCCGGGTCAACGATAAGTGCGATGCCAAGCACTATACAAAATACCGACAGTATCCAGAAATTCTTGAAAAGACTTTTCACAATTTTCATACGTTTTCTCCTTTGCTGTTTCAGTTTTGCTTCTGCGCTTTGAGCCTTGTTGCCTTGATAACTTTGAGCCGTGAGAATTCCTCACGGTCCTTTTCCTCAAGCGAGTCTGTGATATATTTAACAATGTTCTGATTTCTCGGGATAATAATGTTCTGAAGTGCGTTTGCACGCCGCTGAGTTTTCCTTATAGCTACCGATAGCCTGTAAATGCCGTTTTCGACCTCAGCAAGTACAGCCGTCATTTCCTTTACCTTTTCAAAAGCGATGTAAGCCATATCCAGAGAGGAATTTGTCCTTGCAAATCCGTAATGTACCTGAAGCGGCTTTTTTTCAAGCTCAACAGTCGGCAGCTCAACGCCCATGACACTCTGCGAACTGACAGTAATGCCGTTTTCTATCGGAACGGTCTGAGCAAACGGAGTTACCAGACCCAGCGATATGTTCGCCTGCTGCAAAGCCCTGTAAGCATCCGAGTAAGTGCTTTCAATGGAGCTTCTGAGCATCTGAGCCTTGTCCACAAGCTTCATAAGTTCACGGATAAGTATATTACGTTTTCTGTCCAGAAGGTCGTAGCCCAGCGTAGCGAGCTGCAAAGCCTTTTTAGACAGCATAAGATTACCCTTGGTCGGGAAAACCTGCTGCTCCATTGTGTCACCGTCCTTTTTTAGATGTAAGATATAAGAGGTAAGAAGTTAGAGGTTAAAAATTAGAGATTAGAGTTAAGAAGAGTGTTTGAGAAGCTCTGCTATCCTTAGAAATTCAATGCTTTGTCCGATGAATGACCGAGGTTATTCTTCTGAAAAAGGATTACCCTGCACTCTCTCGGAACTATTACATATTTTCGGCGGTCGGGAGTAAAACTCCCGATTGCCGAAAATCTATAAAAGGTTTCTGAAGGGGGTTCGGGGGGAACTCTTCTCCAAAAGAGTTCCCTCCGATCATTCCCCGAACATAGTCTTGGCTTTCTGCGGGTCGTAGAATTTTCTGAGGTGTTCGTCGTCAACTCTATCGAGTTCTGCCTTTGGCAGAGTTGAGAGCAGTGCCCAGCCGAGGTCGAGAGTTTCCTCAATAGACCTGTTCACATCGAAGCCCTGATTTATAAAATGCTCCTCGAACAGCTTTCCGAAGTGCATATAAGCCTTGTCGCCCTCTGAAAGCTCCTCCTCACCGATTACCGAAGCCAGCGCTCTTGCGTCCTGGACTTTTGAGTAAGCCGCAAACAGCTGGTTAGCGCACATCGAGTGATCTTCACGTGTATAGCCTTCTCCGATGCCGTCCTTCATAAGTCTTGAAAGGCTTGGCAGGACTGCAACAGCAGGATAAGTTCCCGTCTGTTCGAGATGTCTGTCCATAACTATCTGACCCTCGGTGATGTAGCCCGTAAGGTCGGGGACAGGGTGAGTGATGTCATCGTTTGGCATAGTAAGAATAGGTATCTGCGTAACAGAACCCGTCGAGCCTTTGACTATGCCTGCTCTTTCGTATATAGACGCAAGGTCGGAGTACAGATAGCCAGGATAGCCCTTTCTTCCGGGGATCTCTCCCTTTGAAGAAGAAAACTCTCTGCACGCCTCTGCGTATGATGTCATATCTGTAAGGATAACGAGAATGTGCATATTATGCTCAAAAGCAAGATACTCCGCACAGGTCAGCGCACATCTCGGAGTAAGTATTCTTTCGATGATAGGGTCGTTTGAAAGGTTGATGAACATCGCAACTCTCTCAAGTGCTCCTGTTTCCTCGAAGCTTCTCTTGAAGTAGTCCGCAACGTCGTTCTTAACACCCATAGCTCCGAATACGATACCGAAGCCCTGACCGTTATCGTCAGCTATCTTTGCCTGCCTTGCGATCTGCACGGCGAGCTTGTTGTGCGAAAGACCCGAACCCGAAAAAATAGGCAGCTTCTGTCCTCTGATAAGCGTCATCAGCGCATCTATCGAGGATATTCCCGTGTTGATGTAGTTCCTCGGATAAGTTCTTGAAACAGGGTTCAGAGGGCTTCCGTTTATGTCCTTGTATTTTTCCGCAATGATGTCGCCAAGTCCGTCGATAGGCTTTCCCGAACCGCTGAATATCCTTCCCAGCATCTCTCTTGAAAGCCCAAGCTCCATCGGTTTTCCGAAGAACTTGGTGGTCGTGTTTGTCAGCGAAAGACCCTTTGTGCCTTCAAAGACCTGCAGAACAGCCTTGTCCTGCTCCACCTCAACAACTCTTGCAAGGCGGCGTGTTCCGTCTGACAGCTGAAGCTGAGCGATCTCATCAAAAGCGATGTCTTTAACGTGGTCAAGCACTACGAGAGGACCGTTTATCTCCGAAAGTCCAACATATTTCAGTTCCAACTATGCCACCTCCGTAAGCTTTTCAAAGTCCTGAGCCATTTCCTTTTCGTAGTCCTCAAACATTTCGGGCATGTCATTCGGTATGTCATACTTGACCTTTACTATCTTATCCGACCAGCCGAGCGAAAGGATACTGTCATAAAGCGCACCGTCCGAAAGAGCTTTTTTTGCAAGCTCATAGAAATCCACGATAAGCTTCATCATCAGATACTGCTTTTCAAGCGGAACGTAAGTATCGTCCTTGTGGTAAGCGTTCTGCTGTAAAAAGCCTACACGCACTATCCTTGCCGTCTCTATCAGCAGTTTCTGATCGTCCGGCAGAACGTCCGTACCCATGAGCTTTACTATCTCCATGAGCGTATTTTCCTCAACGAGAATGCTTGAGATCTGCTGGCGCACGTTCATGAAATCCTCGTTGACGTTTTTGCAGTAATATTCCTCAAGATCGCCAACATACTCCGAATAACTGGAGTTCCAGTTGATAGCAGGATAATGTCTTGCATAAGCCAGCGACTTGTCCAGCGCCCAGAAGCAGCGCACGAAACGCTTTGTATTCTGAGTAACAGGCTCCGAGAAGTCAGAGCCCTGCGGAGATACCGCACCGATTATAGTTACCGAGCCTTCGCTTCCGTTGAGGTTCTCAACGTAGCCTGCACGCTCGTAGAATTCGGAAATTCTTGAAGGCAGATATGCAGGGAAGCCTTCCTCCGCAGGCATCTCCTCCAGTCGTCCCGAGATCTCACGCAAAGCCTCAGCCCATCTTGAAGTCGAATCCGCCATGATAGCGATATGATAACCCATATCCCTGTAATATTCCGCAAGAGTGATGCCCGTGTAGATAGAAGCCTCTCTTGCCGCAACAGGCATATTAGATGTGTTTGCGATAAGCACTGTTCTGTCTGTAAGAGGACGCTGAGTGTGCGGGTCGATAAGCTCCGAGAACTCCTCAAGCACCTGAGTCATCTCGTTTCCACGCTCTCCGCAGCCGATATAAACGATAATGTCCGCATCGCACCATTTTGCGAGCTGATGCTGGGTCATCGTCTTTCCTGTTCCGAATCCTCCAGGTATAGCAGCCGTTCCGCCCTTGGCGATAGGCAGCACCGTGTCTATTATCCTCTGTCCCGTGATAAGGGGTCTTGTTCCGTGCATTCTCTCTTTGCACGGACGAGGCGTTCTGATAGGCCACTTCTGGCAAAGGGAAAGCTCCTGCTCCTCACCGTTTGCCGTCTTTATCTTCACGACTGTATCATTTACCGCATACTCCCCGTCAGGCGCACGCCAGATGACCTCACCGCCCTTTGAAAGCGGCGGCAGCATACACCTGTGCTGGATAAGCTGTGTTTCGGGGCAGGTGCAGTATATATCGCCCGCACGCAGTTTATCCCCGACGTTCACGGTAATGGTGCAGTCGTATTTTTTCTGCGTGTCTATTGATGTGACGTTCGCACCGTCTGCAATGAATGCGCCCGAAAGCTCCTCCAGCCTTTTCAGAGGTCTTTCGATACCATCAAAGATATTATCAAGTATACCTGGTCCCAGCGTTGCGCTCATCGGTGCGCCCGTTCCTTCAACAGGCTCTCCAGGTTTAAGACCCGTCGTTCCCTCATATACCTGTATCGTCGTGAATTCGCTGGTCACTCTTATGACCTCGCCGATAAGGCGCTTGTTTCCCACATAGACCATTTCCTGCATAGAAAAGGTCCTTGCATTTTTAATCCTGACCACAGGGCCATTTATAGAAAAAATCTTATCCATGATCTTTTTGCCTTCCTATATCTGTGCAAGCCCTGAGGCTTTCAGAAAGTTCTGTTTTTCCCTTTCAAGTGTGCTGTCAAAGGTGCAGTCATAAGCCAGACCCGTTCCGGCACAGACGACCAAAACGCCGCCATGCTGAATACCCTGAGAGACCTCTGCTTTGAACTGAGTCCCCTTGCAAAGCTCCGTTCCAAGCTCAATGTCCTTTTTAGCAAAGTAAGCCGTACATTCAGCCTGCCCCGTCTGCTGTGCGCAGCTGTCAAGGCGTTTTTTCAGCTCCTTGGCGTAGTCCTCGGTTTTGCAGAACTCAGCAAGGTTTTTGCAGATGTTTTCAAATACCTTGTCCATCATCTCTCCACGGTGAACAAGAATATTTCTCTGAGCCTCCAGTCTGCGTGAGGAAACCTCATGCAGCTTTTTAGCTTCACATTGTTTATCGATCTTGCCGGTCTCATTCAGAAGTTCTTCCTGGGTCTCGTCCTTTGCTTCGCTGAGTCTCTGCTTGTACAAAGTCTGCGCCTCATTGATTATATCCTGTGCCTGCTGCTCGACTTCGGAAAAAACAGCCAGCTTGAATCTGTTCAGCTTTTCGGTCTCGTTTTTCATTTTCCTGCCGCTGCCTTCGGGCAGCTCCTCCTTGATCTGAAATTAAGTATTTGCCTTGAAAATAAACAGCAAAGCCGTATCACAGCTTGATGCCGACCGCCTCCGAAAGATACTTGGAAATAGTATCTGAGATCTTCGAGGTGGCGTGTCTGTCGGGCACCTCAACTATCAGCGGTGACTTTCTTGTGAGCTTGTATTCATAGACCTTTTCCTGTATCTGTTTAACAGCCTTTTCGGTCATCAGAACGATGCCCACATCGTCCATACCCATCGCCTCGTCAAGAGCCTGCTGCGTTTCTTCAGGCGTGTGAGTGACAACGCCTTCGATGCCTGCAAGGCGCATACCCATCTGAGTGTCTATATTGTCGCTTATTAGATAGAATTTCATCATCTTTCATCCTTTTTGAATAAATCGGTGATTAACTGAGGATACTCTTCTGAGCAAGATTTATCTTCATGCCTCATTCTAAGCTCTTAGTCATTTTTGGTGCTTGGGAGCAAAGCTCCCGAGTGCCAAAAATCATTAAAAGTTTTAGGAGTGGGGTCTGGTGGAGCGGAGTAACCGTTACTACGGTTACTCCCGAGAGAACGGCTTTGCCGTTCTCGGTCCCTTCTTTCAAAAGGGGTCTCCCCGGTTATCCACCGATTTTATTTTGAAATGTTTGAGATGATAAGGATCGAGATAAGCAGACCATAAAGGGCGATACCTTCACCAAGAACGACGAAGATAAGTGCTTTAACGAATGCTTTAGGATCTTCTGATACCGCACCGATAGCAGCTGGAGCGCCTGCCGCAACAGCGATACCCGAGCCAATGCAGGCAAGACCAACTGCCAGAGCAGCAGCGAGGTATCCAAGACCTGCGCCTGTTGTGATGACCGCAGCAGCGCCTTCTTCCGAAGCAGCGCTTACAAAGCCGCCGATAGGCAGGATTATCGCAAGCAGCATAACGCCGCCGAACGAGCAGAGATTGCCGATGAAAGCTCTCTTGCAAGCCTTACCTGTCTTGACTTTTTTAGCGATGAACAGAAATGGTACGCACAGAAGTGCGACAGCGATAAGTGGTAATAAAAAGATAAGCATTATTTTTTCCTCCAAAACACTTGTTATTTTATCACGTCAAGCCCTTAGGGCTTGAGGAAAAAGAGACTTGTTTTCTCATAAGGGAAATCCCTCTCTTTCAGGGATTTCCCTCTCTCAAAACAGTCCACAGGACTATTTTCGAGCGAACAGCTTGCTGTTCGGTTGTTCACGTCCTTTGCCGTGCGCCTGACGGAAAGGGATTTCGCCGTCTGCGGACGGCGACGAGGACACTGCCCTCGACATACTGCCCTACGGGCAGTTTGCACCATTTTTTACGAGAAAGAAGGCAGAGAATGGCTGCGCCATTCTCTAAAGTAACCGTGGTAACGGTTACTTTGGGACAGAAAAAACCTGTTATTATCTTCTTCTATTCAGTCTGTGCGAAGAAGTTCACTCCCACAGGTTCAAACGGTACTCCGTCGCTTTCGTTGAAACGGCTGAATATCTCGTAGAATTCCAGACGGATTATCTGTATAGCAACGATCATTCCTTCCATAGCCATTACGAATGCGTTTCCTATAACAAGCACAAAAGGCTGTGCCGTTGCCGATACCATATCCATAAGCGTCATTACCACCAGCATCATGCCTGCGTGTGAAAGTACGAATCCGCCGACTCTGAGGAATGACATCGTGTTTGAGATGTATGAAAGCAGGAACTCGAACATCTCGAAAAAGTTTTCGACTATAAATCCGCCGATCGTCATCTTTTCTTCCTCGTCTGCGCTCAGCCTGAACTTTTTATATTTCAGGGCGATAGAGAACGGAACACGGCAGAAGATGCACACAAGCGGTATAACTATCAGGAAGATGATGAACGGTGTGGACATTATCTTCATATCGAACATCATCGTTCCGACCAGACCGACCGCAAGAGAACTGTAAAAGACCAGACCTGCAATTCCGTTGCAGCCGAAAATTGCTTTTTCGTAGTTTTTCTGCTTGAATCCGATGTATATGTTTATCATCATTGAAAGGATTATCAGTCCCACGCCTATGCCGACCGCAGTTATCAGGATAAATCCCGTTTCCTTGAACGCCTTCAGCGGCAGGAAGTCTATACCGATCTTTTCAAAAACAGGGTCAAGCACTTCCTCATATCCGAACACCGAACCGTACAGCGTGCCGAATATCATGCTTGAAAAACCGCATCGCTTCATTATGCTGCCTGCGTCCTTGTTGATCTTTTTGCCAACGATCAATCCCAGCAGCACCACAAGGAATCCCTGACCGAGATCGCCGAACATTATTCCGAACAGCAGCGTGTATGTCACCGCCACGAACGCCGTCGGGTTGAATCCGTCGTAGTTCGGCAGACCGTACATCTCAACGAGCATTCTGAACGGGCGGGTAAGTCGGCTGTTCTTGAGTATCGTCGGCGGCGTGCAGTTTGCATCGGTATCAGGCGGCATGAACGTCACCGTCAGCGAATCGAAGCCCTGCATCAGCTGCGAGAATTTTTCCTTGTCCTTCTTCGGAACGAATCCCTTCATATAGAACTTTCCGCTGAGGAAACCGACCTTTTTGCGAAGCTCAAAAGTTCCGTGCAGATAAATGAGCTTTGAGTAGGCTTTGAGTATCTCTTCCTTTGCCTGCTGCGAAATGATGTCGATGTCCTTCTGACAGTTATCCACCACCGTCTGCTGATTAGCTATCTCCTGCGTCAGTCTTTTGACCGCTTCATCAGAGTCGCCCTCAACAAAGTCCGGCAGCTGTATCCTCTCAAAGTACATTGAACGGAACAGGTCATCAATTATCGCCTTTTCCGCCTCCGGGCAGAAGTACATTCCCCAGCAGAACAGATCCTGTGTTTCAAACGGGATAAAGAAGAAGTTCTCATCGTAATATTCAAGCTTTTCGAGGTTGTCCGTAGGCAGCCGTCCGATCCTTGACGCAACGTATTTGCATGAGAATATCTCCTTGAAGTCGCTGTTCATACCCTTGAGGTGATTTATCTGAGTGATCGCTCCCGTCATCTCCGAGATCTTTTGCATCGCTTCTTTTTTCAAATCGTTCTGTTCCTCAAAGCTTTCGCCTATGTGCTTTGCACGCTGTTCAAACTCTTCGGGAGTCCTCGGAGCGTAGTCGCTGTGATCCGTTTCTTTAAGCTCTATGCCCAGATCTGAAGCGAGCCGTTCAAAAGCTTTCAGCTGTGCCGTATAGCCGTTTTTCTCGTTGAGCATCGTAAGACCGTTCGCCGTAGCAACAGACGAGAACGCCGGCTCTATGTGGAAGCAGCCGCTTTCACAGCACTTGTCAAGGCATCGGTCAAGTTCGTCCATCTTGCCCACAAGCGAGACAAGCTCCATTTTTTCTATACCCACTTGAGCATTACTCCTTTCCTGATCGCTCAGCAGATCAAAATGTTGTTTTCTATATATGACGGGTCAACGCCGTAGCGTATACCCTCTATGATATGCGTGATATTTGACGTTTCAAAGTCGCACAGCTGCACGAAAGCATAAAGCACGACAGGTGCGTTGAAACTTCTGTAAATGCGGTGTTCAAGTCTCCTGAACTTATCTCTTTGCATCATCACCTCGATAAGAGCGCTGTCTGTGACTTCTGTGAATATCACGTTCCTGCACAGCCATTCAAGCATCTGATCTGCGGTCTCCAGCGAGTAGTAGCTGTCGAGTTTTTTTCCGATGTTTGAGATCTTTATCTGGTGAGCCTTTATCTGTTCGCCGCTGAAGCCAAAAAAAGCTTTCATGCGGTACGCATTTATCATGTTTCGGAAGTCTATGTCCGCCTTTACCATCCGCACCACTTCTTCGCTCTGGCTGTCAGGGAAAGCCTTTTCCGCCTCGGAGATGATGTTTGAGTAGTACTGCGTCCTCAGTCTCCTCTCGCATTCCGTGTAGTCCACCGTTCCGTCGTCCGAAAGCGGAACACGCACCAGCGGCTTGTGGTAAGGCGTGCCTCTGAGCAGCTTCATAAGCTGATTGAAATCGCCCGCACGGCTCAGTTCGAGAAGGTCAAGTCTCGTGTGCTTTATGATATAACCAGGAAGCTCGTTCAGATAAGAACGGTCAACTCCCGTGTTTATGCTGTTTATCAGCATAAGAACACACTCTATCTCGTTTTTCTCTATCAGAAAATCAAAGAACCTGTCCTTGTTGAGCTGCTGAAA
This sequence comes from uncultured Clostridia bacterium, assembly GCA_947307175.1. GTDB lineage: Bacteria > Bacillota > Clostridia > Oscillospirales > Ruminococcaceae > Hominimerdicola. The sequence continues at coordinate 13,834 of CAMZIK010000018.1, read as the reverse complement.
CTCGCACAGCCTGATGTATGCATCAAAGTTGTCCTTTTCAAGCAGCGTTTCAAGGAAACCTCTGTGAACAGTCATCGGGTCTATGTCTTTGAGCGTTTCCCTGTATCTCGGCGTCGCCGCAAGATATTCTGCGATCTCCGGAACGCTTCTTTTTGTCAGCATCTCTTTGTAGTTCTCTTTTGTCAGCATCTTTCCGTGCAAAGCCCGTATCTTCGCAACGGTCGCATTAGACGAAAGCCCGTCCAGCATCCAGCGTTCCTCCTTTCGCCGAGGTGTGTTTTGGTTGGGGGAAACTCTTTTCGATCGAAGAAAAAAACGCAAAGCGTTTTTTGAGAGTAACCGTGGTAACGGTTACTCTGCAACTGTCCGCAGGACAGTTAACCCCATTTCAGAAACCTTTTATTGATTTTTTACTGTCAGGAAACAAGTCTCCCGACAGTAATAAGTAGAGACTCAGAAAGAGTATGGAAGAATAACTTGTCCGAAAGAACTCTCCCAAGCAAAATATACCTTGCCGAGAGAAGCAGCCCGAACACGCCAAGCTTACTTATTCGCTCGCTATCACCTTTTCATAGATGGCCTTCTCCCACTTTTTGTGCTTGTTGTTGTAAAGCTCATCTATCTTAGCGATCTTTTCCTGTTCTTCCTTGTTTATCTTGGCGATAAGCCCGTCAGATTCGGACTTGGATCGCTGCTGTATCTTTTGGCGGTAAGACTCGATGCGTTCCTTTGCGTCCTGCTTGCACAGCTGTATCTCGCTTTGTGTCTTTTCTTCAAACTCAGCCTGTTTCTCGTGAGCTTTCTTTATCTTTTCGTCCGCCAGTCTGTCCGTTTCAAGGATCTCGGAGATAATATCCATAAAATCACTTCCGATCGTATCTGTAATAATAAAACTCCACATTATATTTTACACCTTTTTAATAATCATAACAAGCATAATATTATTAACGAAATCGTTTTTGTAACAAATTCATTAATAAAGGTGCGCAAACCCTTAAAAAACCGACATTTTGACCGCAATGTGTAGTGCAGAATTATGCTTTCGGCACAATATATAGATCGTCTGTGCAAAACGCACATAAAAACCGACAAGAACTGCGTGTTTTTTTCTTTGGGAGAGATAAGGTAATTGCTTGACAAAACTGAGGAAAAGTGTTATATTCGTATTTATCACAAGTACATCTGTGCGCAGGAGGTGGACTAAGAGTGTCGGAAGAACAAAGCAGGCTGGTCATAGTAAGCTCGGAGGTTTTGCCCGAGATAATCATGAAAGTGCTTTCTGCAAAGGGTATGAGAGCGAGAGGCGAAGCAGCGACCTCAGCAGAAGCCTGCCGTGCAGTCGGCATATCGAGGAGTGCCTATTACAAGTACAAGGACTGTGTTTTCAATTATGAAGAACAGCTCACGAACAATATCCTGTCGATATATCTTATCCTGCGTGATGAAAAGGGCGTGCTTAGTTCTATCATCGCAAAGCTGTACGAGCTTGGCACGAATATACTTACGATAAATCAGAATATCCCCGTAGATTCGGTGGCAACGGTAACGGTGTCGGTACGGTTTGACAGGGATTCGGTCTCGGCAGGTGAGCTGAAGCAGGCGCTTGGAAAAGTAAGCGGCGTTGTAGATGTAAAGCTCATATCGGGAGAATAAAAGCAAGCAAGACAGAGAGGAAAGGTATTATTTATGAGTAAGATCGCAATAATAGGTTACGGAACGGTAGGTTCGGGAACAGTTGAACTGTTCATGAAGAACCGTGAGTCAATATCCAAGAAGGTCGGCAAGGACTGTGACATCAAGTATATCCTCGACCTGAGAGATTTCCCTGATTCACCGTTTGCAGACCGCATGATAAAGGATTTTGAAACGATCCTCAACGATGATGAGGTAACAGTAGTTGCCGAGGTAGTCGGCGGAACTACATTTGCGTATGATTATACAAAAAGGCTGCTTGAAAAGGGCAAGAGCGTCGTTACATCAAACAAGGCTCTGGTTGCCGCAAAGGGCGCAGAGCTTATAGCGCTTGCAAAGCAGCATAAGTGCAACTATCTGTTTGAAGCGAGCGTAGGCGGCGGAATCCCTATCCTCAGACCTATCAACAAGTGCCTCGCAGGAAACGAGATACTTCAGATCTCAGGTATCCTCAACGGAACGACCAACTTTATCCTTTCAAAGATGATAAAGGATCAGATGTCGTTTGACGATGCACTTAAAATGGCTCAGGAGCTTGGCTATGCCGAGGCTGACCCGACCGCTGACGTTGAGGGAGAAGACGCTTGCAGAAAGATCTGTATTCTCGGTTCGCTCGCATACGGCAGACATATCTATCCCGAAATGGTACATTGTTCGGGTATCACAAGAATTACTCTTGACGATGTTGAATATGCCGACAATGCAGGCTATGTGATAAAGCTCATCGGCTCGGTAAAGAAGCTTGCAGACGGAAAGCTCAAGGCTATCGTCTGCCCGAGATTCGTTCCTAAGTCCAATCTTCTCGCAAGCGTAGACGATGTATATAACGCTATCAGCGTGGTCGGCGACGGCGTAGGCAACGTAATGTTCTACGGCAAAGGTGCAGGAAAGCTCCCGACCGCATCTGCTGTTGTGGGCGACATCATCGACTGCCTCAAGCACCCACAGACCGTGCTTGCTATCAACTGGGAAGACAGCATAGACAGAAGCTTTGTCGTTAATTATAAGGATACCGATACTTCGGTATATGTAAGGATAAAGGCAGATAACGCCGAAGCGCTCAAAGGCTCTCTCAGCGAGATGTTCGGCAAGCTCATGTATATCGAGCGCAAAGGCAGACCCGATACCGAGATAGCTTTCATCACCCCGACAATGAAAGAGTCGGATATTGACGATAACCTCGCTATCCTCTCCCATACCGCAGAGATAAAGAGCAAGATCAGAATTTATCAGTAATAGTTGTATATTTGAGAAGTAAGAGGTAAGAAGTTTCTTGCCTCTTGCTTCTTTTTTTCTTGCATCTGAATACAAGAGAACTTCCCAACTGTACAGCCATCACCGATAAAGCCTGACCGTCTCCCACCCGTCTTTTTCGTTTGATATGTTAATAAAATATGCAAGATTAACAATACACCGCCTCTATGTTTCACCACCTTGCACAAACAAAAACCTGCATAACGCCGCAGTATTTAAAATGTGCAAAAAACAGTTGCAAAAACGCAGAAAAGGTGATATAATACTAATGTTAATTTTGTTTGAATATTTGCATAAGAATAATAGTTAAGCCGTGAACAAGAAAGAGACATTTGGGGAATGGAGGCATTGTGCAGTTATGAGTGAGCGTTATACCGTCGGACTTGTCATAGCAAATCTGTCCGATCAGTTCAGCCGTAATATCGCAAGAGGCGCAATAGCAGCAGCAAACGACCTTGATCTGAACCTTGCGATAATACCTATGAAATATATCGGCAGGGAAAACGCACCCGAAAGTGCGGACGAAAAGTATGAGTATATGTTCAACACCCTGCTCACATACGTCTCAAACAATTCGCTGGATTATATAATCATGACCATCGGTGAGATAGCATATTCGATGACCAAAGAGGATATGCACAAGCTTCTTGCCGATATAGGAAACACACCTGTTTTGTCTATCGCTGCGGAGATCGAAGGCTATGAGAGCCTTGTGTTTGACAACACATCGGGAGTGAGCGAAGCTGTCGAATACCTGATAAAAGCAGGCAGAAAGCATATCGGTCTGATGAAGGGCGAACCGTATAATTACGACTGCATCGAAAGAAATGCCGCATACAAAAATACACTTGAAGCCAACGGCATAGAGTATGACGAAAAACTGACCATCTTCAATGATATGTCCTCCTTCTGCCATGACCAGGTAGAGAAGCTGCTTGAGGACAATCCCGAAATGGACGCTATCATCTGCTGCAACGATGCTACGGCAGCTACTGTTTACGAGGTGCTTGAAAAGCATGGTATAAAAGTCGGAGACCAGATCGCTGTTGTGGGCTTTGACGATCTTCCGCTTGCGCAGCAGCTCTCGCCGCCGCTGGCATCGGTAAGGGCTGATGCGGAAAAGCTCGCATACTCGGCTGTACAGAGAGCCGCTGAGTTCCTTGGCGGCAACAAGAGGTTCGTTGAGCATGAACGCATACCGACCAAATTTGTATTGAGAGAATCCTGCTTCCACAAGGAAGAGTATCCCGACAGAGGCTGGATATTTGAGCTTGGCGGAGAGGAGCGTGCAAAGGAGTTCCTTTCGCTCGCATATACTGATTTTGTATCGTCTGACCAGTGGGACGATGCAAAGAACGCCTGCAAAGATATATTTGCAAAAATGGACGAGATCTTCCGTGACGCTGATTCAAACAAGCAGCAGGTGCGTGAGATGATCGAGCTTATCGACAGCGTATTTCGCAGCAGCGAAAGAGTATACGAGTATAATATGAACAAGGTACTCGGTATGGTCGAGATCGGAATGAAAAGGCTGATGGAAAGATTCCCGCAGCGCAGCGATGATATAATCACCGTGTTTACGCATCTTTACCGGATGATAGCCTACAACACCGACCTGAGAAGGATACACGAGAAGGAGCGAAGCAGAGAGCTGAGCCACCGTTCAAATATCATCACTCGTGATGTGCTGATGTTTGCTACGCAGGACATTGACGGGGCGTGCGGCTCGATGCTGAGGAAGCTGCATCTGCTGAATATCAAAACGGGATACCTTTACCTGCTTGAAAAGCCGGAGCTGTTCAATACAAGGCTCGATGCAAAAAAGGATACCTCGTGGGGACTTGAAGCCTACCATATCGGCGAGCATGTCTTTACTGTTCCGAAAGAGCGAAAGACCATTAATTCAAAAGACCTGTTCAGACACCGTTACCTGCCCGATGACAGACGCTGGACAATGGTCATGACCGTGCTTTATTCCACAAACGTGCAGTACGGACTTGCAATGTTCGAGCTTGACTATCAGCACTTCCGCTTCCTTGAATATCTTACCTATCAGCTCAGCGCCGCAGTCAAGATACAGGAGCTTATCAGAACACAGAACGAAACACTTATCCAGCTCAATAAGATAAATATCGCCCTGCATAATATGTCCAGCCTCGACCAGCTCACAGGTGCGCTCAACAGACGAGGTTTTTACAACGAGGCTGCAAAACAGTTCGAGCAGATAACCGATAAGCTCATCGTCGTGTTCGTTGACCTTGACGGACTGAAGATGATAAACGATAACTTTGGTCACTCCGAAGGCGACATCGCAATAAAAGCGGTCGCTGACTGTCTGAGAGAGGTCATCGGTGATATAGGTATCGTCGGCAGAGTCGGCGGAGATGAGTTCGTCGCAATGATGCCGTCGATATTTGACAATATGAGCGAGTATGTGCGCAACAAGTGCAGCGAGGTGCTCGACCAGCTCAACGATAGGCTCAAACGCCCGTATAAGGTTGCGTTCTCAATGGGCATCTTTGAGTGCAAAGCAAGCGAGTATAAAAACATCTCCGAAATAATCGATAAAGCAGATTACCTGCTCTATGTCCAGAAACGTGAACGTAAAAAGCTGCTCGACAGCTGAATTATTGGGGGGAAACCCTTTTGGAAGAAGCGTAACACGTGGTAACGGTTACTCTGTTCCCCGCCGAGAAGATCCTTTTCAAGAGGACTTACCCACAACAATACAAACAGTATTAAAAATACCCAAGAGCGTTTCGCCAACGTTCTTGGGTATAGTTTTTATCATTTTGCATTTGACAGGAACAAAAATGCGCCGTAGCAGGCAAGTATCGCAAATCCGCCGATACGGTAGAACAGTTTCAGACCTGCGTTTTCGGTATCTTTTTTGCGCTGTTTCATTATCAGAATGATGCCGACGACAGCCGCAGCCACAAGCCCGAAGATGTTCAGATACGCATTTGACTTGTCGTCCGAAGCCGTGTAGACAGAACCTTTGCGGTAAAGGATATCCGCTACCGAGATGATGCAGAAATTGAACACGCCGCTTCCCATAACGTTTCCTGCGCAGGCATTGAAGTTGCCTTTTTTGATAAGTGCGATAGACGATGTAAGCTCGGGCAGCGAGGTCGCTACGCCGAGGAACAGCGCACCGCCGACCGTCTTGCCGAGTTTGAACTGCTCTGAGAGTTTGTCTGCCGCAAAGGTGATAAAGATAGATGCCGTTACGAGCAGGACTGCCATTATAATAAATCTGATGACTATCTGTTTGAGTGTGAGCGGGCTGTTGTCCTCGCCCTCTGTCTCGGCGCTGTCACCGGCCATGAACTTGATAGAGCAAGCGTAGAGCACGAGCAGGATTATCGAATAAACGCTTATGCCGACTACCGTGTAGTCTTTTTTGAACACGACGGGCAGCAGCATTATCGCAAACATCACAAAAGTTATGACCGTCGTTTTCAGGTGGCTGTTGCCGATAGTCGATTTGCAAAGCGACTTGGCAGCGATAAGCGCCGCACCGCCGAAAATGCACATATTGAACAAGTTGCTTCCGAGGATGTTACCCATTACCAGATCGGGCTGCTTAACGAAAAGCACCGCCGAGATAGAGGTGAACAGCTCGGGCAGGCTGGTGACTGCGGCAAGAATAACGCCGCCGATGAACGCACCCGACATATCTGTTTTTTTATCGATGAGGTCAACATAGTTAGCCAGCTTAATAGATAAGAAAACCACGCACACCGCAAGTGCGGCATAAATACCTACCCACATCATAATTCTTTTTCTGTCCTTTCTTTTGCAAAACTGCAATAAACGCAAAAACTGCGAACAAGGATATTATATCCTTATCCGCAGCAAAAGTCAATAGAAATCTGATTTTGGGTTCAAAACTCCGCTGTGAAGCTCTCTTGTTTGTTCAGGCATTATGGCTCTGCAAATCTATTTCTTTAACGACCCATTTATCATTTTCATATTCAAAATATATCCTGTCGGGAGCTTCTGTATGAGCAATTGTACTATCTACCTCCGTTTCGCCTGGGTTATACTTTGCGTGATATTTAAAGCAAAAGAAAAAAATCGCTTTATTGCCGTGCTGTAAAACATCAGTCTCTGTGAGGTCAAGTTCTTCATCAATTATGGTATCCAATACGGTTTTAGTTTGCTCAATGCTGAACATAGACCTTCTTGGGTTTATTTCTTCAAATCTTGTTTCTGAAATGATACCTTCAAAGTCTTTTTGCATAACACCGTTGTTCTTATATGAACTGTTTACGAGTGCTGTACCCAAAGCCTGCAAATATGTTCGGTCTTTTTGAGAAGTAAAATTCAGCAGCCGCAAGTCCCATATGTCCAGATACTCGGTATCGGGTTCTGCAAAGTGCGGATAATCCCACTTGACGTTATGCCAATAGGTCATATGCGTGCAAAGAAAATAGGTCACATAGCCTGCAAGCAGAACAAAGACTGTTACAAGCGTCAGTATTATTCTTTTTTTCTTTTTAGCCATATCATCACCCCGACTTTGCTTTCCCCCATTTTAGCACCAATGGGAAACGCTGTCAAGCGCTTTGATTTTTCGAGGCGTTTTCGTCAAGCACCCGACTGCGCATTTTGGCAAGCGCATTGCACGATCCGCTTTCCGTTTCGTATGCAGTGCCGTCAATACAGAAAATGTCGTCATTCGGTCCTAACACTTTTTCTTCGCCGCTTTTGTATTCGATCTTTATTTTTGCACTTGCAAAACCGTCTTTTTGTGTGTCGGTGGCGGTCTTGCCCGTCTCTATCTTTCTGAGCAGCCCGATGAACTCGTCGATCTCCTTGTCGTTGAGCTCTGCCTTGGGATCGCCGTAATTATCACACATCACGACCTTGCTTATCTCGTCTTTTCTGAGGTTTTCAAACGGCTTTTTCATCTCATCGGAGCTGCCTTTGAATACAAATATCCATAGTATGATACACACGATAGCAGCAGCCGCAAGCGCACAGATAAGAATTATCAGCAGTTTCTTGTTCGTCTTTTCTTTCATGACCGTTCACCCTCCTTTTTCTCATATTACCACAATCAGAAATAATCGTCAACAGCTTTGCTCCCCCAAAAAAAATGCACCGTCTTTCCCGATAGTGCTTTGAATGATATATCGCCCGTGCTGCTGAGCGTGATTCTTCTGAAAAGAATCCTCTTGAAGTTCTCTCAGGACTCTTTACACATTTTCGGCGGTCGGGAGCAAAGCTCCCAGCCGCCGAAAATCTATAAAAGGTTTCTGGGGGAGTTTGATGGGGCATAGTAACCGTTACCACGGTTACTATAAAAAATGGAGAAGTCAAATGTGACTTCTCCATTTTGTACTTCTTCCAAAAGAGTCCCCCTCAACATCACGAACGATATGTTATTTAAAATACCTGTCCAGCAAGCCTTTGAAAGCGCAGCCGTGTCTTGCTTCGTCCTTAGCCATCTCATGAACTGTATCGTGGATAGCGTCGTAGCCAAGCTCCTTAGCCTTTTTAGCGATCTTCATCTTGCCTTCGCAAGCGCCGTTTTCAGCCATATATCTCAGCTCAAGGTTTTTCTTTGTGGAGTCTGTAACTACCTCGCCCAGCAGCTCAGCGAACTTAGCAGCATGCTCAGCCTCTTCAAAAGCAGCCTTCTCGTAGTACATTCCAACTTCGGGGTAGCCCTCTCTGTATGCGACTCTCGCCATAGCAAGATACATACCTACCTCAGAGCATTCACCGTTGAAATTATCTCTCAGACCCTGAACTATCTCCTCGTCAAGACCCTGAGCCGAGCCGAGCTTGTGCTCGTCAGCCCACATGATCTTTTCGTCCTCTACCTTGTTGAACTTAGAACCCGGAACGCCGCACTGTGGGCACTTCTCAGGCGGCTGTTCGCCTTCATAGATATAACCGCATACCGAACATACGAATTTTGACATAATAATTACCTCCCATAAGCTGTAAATTGTGAAAAAACGAGTTTTTTAACACAAGTTTATTATACTTGATTTTTACCGTTTTGTCAACGAAATTTGAAAAAAGAATTATCAAAAATACTATACTAAATTTGTATACTTTACACAACAGCGGTAAAATTCCTGTTGAAAAATGACGGAAAATGTGTTATACTGTTTGCAGTTATCGGTCGGAAAAGGGGAGTGCAAAGGGTGAACGGCAAATACATCGAGGTTATGCGTGCAAGCGAGGAATGGCAGAGAGCAGGTGCTTACAGCGTTCGCATACAGGGCATGAACAGGCAGTACCATATCCCTCTGCGTGATGAGTTTGACAAGCACGACAGGCAGGGCACACGCTATATCGTCCTGCTCGATGACGGTTACCCCGTTGCGACCTGCCGTTTTTACGAGCTTTGCACGGGCAGCGTAATGCTCGGACGCCTTGTCGTCCTGCCGGAATACAGAGGAAAGGGACTTGGCAGAAAAGCCGTCAGCGAGGCTGAGAAATGGATAAGCGAGCTTGGCTTTTCGTCTGTCTGCATCGAGAGCAGAACAGAGGCGGTCGGGTTCTATGAACACCTCGGCTATCACAAGACTGACGATGAAACGATAAACCGGGGAACATTCGACTGTGTGGCTATGACAAAGACGCTCTGAAATTCCGGGGGACTGTGATATGAGCAGAAGTTACCGCAAAAGCCCTGTGCTAAAGGATACGAACCAGAACAGACACTCCGCAGTGACAGGCAAGAACTTTGCCAACAGGAGAGTAAGGCGCAGAGCCGATGTGCTGAACAACTCGTCCTACAAAAAAGCATATTGCAGCTGGGCGATATGCGACATCAGGCTATGGAAAAGCGAGCGTGAGCTTAAAATGCAGTGGGAGACCGCAGGTGCGCCTTTTCACGATTATCTGCACAGGCGTTTCAAAACATACAGACAGGCGCTGTGGCACTGGAAAAAGAGATACATAGGAAAATAAGGAGATGATACCATGAAAAAATACGATGAAAACAAGGCAAAGTCCGCAGGTGAGCTTTTCTCGCAGGGCTATAACTGCTCGCAGGCGGTAATAGGTGCTTGGGCAGATGCGATAGGACTTGACAAAAATACCGCCCTGAAGATAGCCTGCGGCTTTGGCGGCGGAATGGGCAGACTGCGTGAAGTCTGCGGCGCAGTTTCGGGCGCAGTAATGATACTCAGCTGGAAATACGGCTATACCGACGGAACAGACCAAGCTGCAAAAGCAGAGATGTATAAGCTCATACAGGCTTTTGCCGCACGCTTCAAAGAGGAAAACGGATTTGATTCCATCGTCTGCCGTGAGCTTCTCGGCTTGCAGGGAGCAAGCGCACCCACACCCGAAGCACGCACAAAAGAGTATTATAAAAAACGTCCCTGCAAAGAGCTTGTCGAGCTTTCCGCAGGGCTTGTCGGAGAATTCATAGAGGTAGCAGAATGAAGCGTATAGTCGTCACAAGAGAGAAAAAGTTCGCATCTTCGCTTATGCCCTACTGGGTGATACCCGGCTCTAAACAAGCGTTCATGGCACAGTTCGGACTTTTCGGCGACATTTCAGGTCACAATGTTTTCGGTCAGCCGCTGAACAGGATAGCTATAGGTGTGCTCGATGCAAACGGCGCACGCATCAAAAACGGCAAACAGATAGTGCTTGATCTTAACGACGATATTTTCAGCGTTTTTGCCTCGACCCAGTCGGGCAGCCTTTCAAACGAAGTGATCCTTCAGGGCGGACAGTTCATTGACGGCATCGAGACCTATTACCTGAAACTAACCACCAAAGGCGGCTTCTCCACCGTAAGCTACCCGTGGTTTGAATAACTCTGCGCTTTTCTTGGCACACTACTTTCAGGATATACTGAAAGGAGCGCAGCTATGGACATATATAAGCTTGCACAGAAAAAATGGGCAAAGGGGATATTGCTTGCAGGCGGAAGCATACTGTTCGGCTTTTCGCTCGGATCTCTGCTCAGCCCCAATAAGCTCGCCTCAGGCGGAGCCGCAGGCATCTCGGTCATACTCAGCAGCTTTCTTCCGCTTTCGGTCGGAACGCTCACTCTGCTTCTGAACCTTCCGCTGCTTTTGTGTGCCTACAAAGCCTTCGGCAGAAACTTCCTGCTCTCGACAGCCGCATCTGTAAGCTTATGCGCACTTTCGGCAGATTATTTTTCACAGCTTGGCTCGCCGATAAAAGACCCGCTTCTCGCAGCCGTGTTCGGCGGAGCGCTCATGGGAGCAGGCTGCGGCGCAGTCTTTCTTTCGGGAGCGACCACAGGCGGCACGGATATAGCCGCAAAGCTCATCATAAAAAACAGACCGCACTTTTCAACAGGCAGGGTCTTTCTTGCGATCGACGGCAGCATCTGCATCACAGGCGGCATCGTATTCAGAAGCATCTCAACAGCGCTGTATGCCTTTATCGGACTGTTCACCTTTTCAAAAGTGCTTGACGCCGTGCTGTACGGCGGAAACAAAGCCAAGCTCGTGCTTATCGTAACAAAAAAGACCGAAACGCTGCTTGAACAGCTGCTCGGCAGAGCAGATGTCGGCTGTACCGTCATAAGCGTGAGAGCGGGATATTCTGGAAATCAGGCAAGCACACTGATGTGCGCGATGAAAAAGCACCGCCTGCATACCGTCCGCAAGCTGACCATGCAGACCGACAGCGAAGCCTTTATGCTCGTGCTTGACACTAACGAAGTTTACGGAACAGGATTTCAGCCTTTAGAGGTAAGAGATAAGAAGTAAGAGGTAATACGAAATGGATTTTACAAAATTCAAAGGGATAATATTCGACCTCGACGGCACGCTTGTCGAATCAAACGGCGTCTGGTCGCAGATAGATATAGATTTTCTCGGCAAGCGAGGCTTTGCCGTTCCGCATGACTACGGAAAAGTAGTCTCAGCAATGGATTTCCAGACAGCCGCCGTATATACAAAAGAGCGCTTCGGACTTGAGGAAAGCACCGAAGCGATAGCAAAAGAATGGCGTGATATGGCAATATGGCACTATACTAACGATATAAAGGCAGTCAGAGGAGCGCCGCAGTTTGTCCGCAGCCTCAAAGAAAAAGGTGTGAAGCTTGCCCTTGCAACAGCTTCCTCAAAGGAGCTTTATGAGCCTGTCCTGAAGCGTCACGGGATATATGACTGCTTTGACTTTTTTGCCACCACCGAGCAGGTCGAAAGAGGCAAAGGCTTCCCCGATATATACCTGTTCGCAGCCGAAGGGATAGGCGTGAAGCCTGAAGAATGTGCCGTGCTTGAAGATATAATCGAAGCGATCCGGGCTGCTAAGCAGGGCGGCTTCACCGTCTTTGCAAGACAGCACGAGCATTATAAAAACGACCATAGCGAAATGTCACAGACTGCCGATATGACTTTTTCAGACTACATAGACCTGATGGGTGCATAAGCGGGAGAACAGCGGCAGGGTTTAATAACAGCAGAGCCTCACCAAAAAAATGCTGTATGATTAAATCGTATCGGTTTCTTGCGAGGGTATTCTCTTGGGAGCGTTTCCCCCAGCAAAAGACCTATATAATATAGTCGTATTCAACGTCTCTTTTCAGCAGATCCGCAAGGGTGATGTCCGAGAAGTAACCTTTGATAAGCTTGTAGTAATTATCCCACATAGGCAGCGTAAGGCACTGAGCCGAACGGGCGCACTGTTCTGCGTCCTCACGCAGGCACTCGACAGGTGCAAGGTTACCTTCAGCAAGGCTGAGTATCTCCCATATCGTGTACTGATCGGGTTCACGGGTGAGCTTGTAGCCGCCGCCCTTGCCATGCAGGCTGTCGATAAGTCCTCCGTCCTTCAGCGGAGGCAATAGCCTTTCAATGTATTTCAGCGAGATGTTCTGCCTCCTTGCAACGTCCTTCATCGGAATGTAGCTCCCGTTGCGGTGCTGTGCAAGGTCTATAAGTATCCTTAACGAATAGCGTCCTTTTGTCGAGATCATAGCTTAGTCCTCCGTTCTTCAGACCAACTTGGTAGGTTGGTAATATTTTAACATATCGCCATTGTTTTGTCAAGTGCGCTTTTTTGCAGGATAGCTGTATATGTTCACGCAAAATGCTCAGAATTTTGTCAAAACGTATATTGAAATTTTGAGACGGTGATGTTATAATCTTTAAGGCAAGAATAAATCAAACTATTACGGAGGTATATAAAATGGAAAAAATCATTTCAGGCAAAGTCCGTGAGGTCTACGATACAGGAAAGGACGAGCTTATAATCGTAACAACCGACAGGATCTCTGCATTTGACGTTATACTTGACAGCGAGATCCCGAACAAGGGCGTCAACCTTACCCAGATCGCAAACTTCTGGTTCGACTACACAAAGGATATAGTCAAGAACCATATCGTTTCAACAAAGCAGGAAGATATGGGTGCAGAGTTCGCAGATGCATACTACAAGGACAGAACGATAAAGGTAAAGAAGCTCAAGATGCTGCCTTATGAAGTAATCGTAAGAGGCTATCTTTTCGGCAGCATGTGGAACGCTTATAAAGCAGGCGAAAAGTTCTGCGGAGCAGAGTTCAAGGGAGAGCATCAGCTCGCAGAAAAGCTTGAAACTCCTATCGTTACACCTTCCACCAAGAGCAGCGAGGGTCACGATATAAACATCACCCGTGAGGAAATGGCTCAGGGCGCAGGCGAGGAGCTTGCACAGAAGATCTTCGACATCTCTATCGCTCTTTACAACAAGTGCTATGACTACGCTCTCACAAAGGGCATCATCATCGCAGATACCAAGTTCGAGTTCGGACTTGACGAGAACGGCGAGATCGTCCTTGCAGACGAAATGTTCACTCCCGACTCCAGCCGTTTCTGGAACGCAGCAGAGTATAAAGTCGGCGAGTCACCGAAGTCTTATGATAAGCAGTTCGTAAGAGACTGGCTCATCG